>CAKZUK010000259.1 GCA_937921775.1 uncultured Saprospiraceae bacterium | reverse complement strand
CACCAGCCATAAATAATAAATGGCAGGTAAAATCTTTGGTGACTTTTCAGCTTTCACTTTCGTTAAGTAGGCATCGTAGGCGAGGCCAGCTACATTGGCAAAATAGCGTTGTTTCTTTTCTCCGTTTTTATGGTAGCTGACTAAACCAATGTCTTGTTGTACTAACTGAGCTGTGGCGATTTGTGGAATCCATTTTTTGTATGACTTGGGAATGCAGTGGGTTTTGATCCAATCGTTGCCAGTGCCTACGGGGATGAGTGTGTATATGATATCGGTGGTAGGAATTTCCTGCTGTTGCAAAATACCGTTGATGACTTCGTTATTGGTCCCATCTCCTCCAATGCCCATAATTTGGCGAAAGCCGTTTTGAATACCTGTTGTAACAAGCTCAATGGCATGTTGATGATACTCCGTTTCCACTAGAGTGAAGTTGAAGTTATTCTCTTTTAGCAATCGCTTTATCTCACTAGCGGCCTTTCCTGCTTTGCCGTTACCAGCTGCGGGATTGAGGATGATCCACCAAGGAGAAGCATTGTATGATCGCTCTTTTGTCATAATCACCGCTATTTTATCGAAAATAAAGGACAGTCCATATTTTATTAGCTCTTTTTTCAGATATTTGGTCTAACATTGTGTGACATACTAGCTGTTTGCTTGATGAAGGCAGAAAGTGGGAAGTTGGAAGTATGAAGATCACTCGGCCGCGGAGCTCCGCGTTTATGGGAAACTTCCCACCTCCAGCTTCCCACTTCCAACCAATAAAACACCACATTCCCGATTGAAATTGAAGATATGAGTAGCATCCTAAGACTGGAAAATGTAATTAAAAAATATGACAAGCACATTGCTGTCAATGATGTAAGTTTCGAAATCCCCAAAGGCTGTATTTTTGGATTGCTTGGACCTAACGGGGCAGGCAAGACTTCCTTGATTCGAATCATCACCTCCATCACCCGCGCCGACCAGGGCACGGTCTACCTCGATGGTGAAAAATTGAATTCCAAACATCCTTATCAAATTGGCTATATGCCAGAAGAACGTGGCCTTTATAAAAAGATGAAAACGGGCGAACACCTGATGTATCTCGCTCAACTCCGTGGCCTTTCCAAAAAGAAAGCATTGAGTGAAATCAATTATTGGTTTGAAAAATTTGACATCGAAAGCTGGTGGGGTAAAAGAGTAGAGGAGCTATCAAAAGGAATGCAGCAAAAGATACAATTCATTTCGACTGTCATCCATCGTCCAAAATTATTGATTTTGGACGAACCCTTTTCTGGCCTCGATCCACTCAATACCAACCTAATCAAAGACGAAATTGCAGAACTCAAATCAAATGGAACCAGTATCGTTTTTTCGACGCATCGAATGGAACAAGTTGAAGAAATATGCGAAAAGATCGTGCTGATCAATCAAGGAAAAAACGTACTTGAAGGTTCTGTCAAAGATGTCAAAAATCAATTCAAAGAAAATCTTTTTCAAATAGAATACGAAGGCACCTTGCCTGCTGATATAAGCGACAAGTTTCAATTACTCAAATTTGATGAAAACAAAATTGTTGTTAAACTTGAAGCTGAAAAAAAATCCAACGAATTACTGATGTACCTTTTGCAAGAAGGTGTTTACGTACATGCATTTAATGAGATATTGCCTAGCTTGAATGAGGTTTTTATTCGTCAGGTGGGAGGATAAAAAGACGGAATTTTGAAGACGGAAGACAGAAATTTCCCGCGACCGCAGAACACGACAGATGGAAACTTCTATCTTCCGTCTTCTGTTTCCGGTCTTCATTTTTTCCAAAAAAAATAAAAAATGAACAAACTCTGGTTAATCATAAAAAGAGAATATTTAACTCGCGTAAAAAAGCGATCCTTTATCATTGCAACGGTGCTCACACCATTGGCCTTTGCCTTGTTTTTCATAGTAGTAGGCTTCATCTTTGCTTATGATAGTGATGAAAGCTTGCGTGTTGCGTTTGTAGATCCAGGGCAGATCCTTGACCCCAAAAAAGGTTTAAAGTCGGAGAAAGATAATTCGCTGCATTTTCTGAGAAGAACTGAATCCCTTGATATTTTAAAGCAGCAGGTAATGGAAGGGAAGTATGATGGAATTCTCGTTTTACCGACGATTAAGGACCTGTATAAAAAAGAAGATGTGATCTACTATTATTCTGACAAACAGGTCAGTCTCAACGCCAACCTTGCCATCACCAATCGCGTCAGTAAAGTCATTCGAGATTACAAAGTAAGAACACTCAACCTCGATCAAAAAGAATTAGATGCGCTCAAATCAGATTTGGTTTTTGACCCTGTTCCGATCTCTTCCGACAAAGTAGATGAAAGCTCCAATGCGAGTATTGTTGCGGTGGGAATAGGTGGATTTATGGGCGTGATTATGTATATGACCGTTTTCATTTATGGCATGATGGTGATGCGCTCTGTAATGGAAGAAAAGACCAGTCGAATCGTTGAAGTCATGATCTCTACGGTCAAACCATTTCAATTAATGATGGGCAAAATCATTGGTGTGGGCGCTGTAGGTTTAACGCAGGTTTTAATTTGGGCCATCATCCTTCCCATCACCCTTATCATTATTCAACTCATCTTTGGATTTGATCCCCAAGCTTTACAAAACGCCTCACCTTCAGGTGCGATGGCTCCTGACGTTGATGATATGCAATATATCTTAGCGGATGTTTCAAATGAGTTAGCATCTCAAAACTGGCTACTCATTATTCCTCTTTTCATTTTTTACTTTTTGGGTGGCTACTTTTTGTATGCCTCTATGTTTGCAGCAGTAGGTTCTGCTATGGGAGATGATTTGGGTGAAGGTCAAGCTTTGACAATTCCGATTACCATTCCAGTAGTGCTAGCTTTTTATATTATGTTTGCGGCTGTGCAAGCGCCGCATAGTAAGTTGGCAGTTTGGTCTTCTATGTTTCCTTTGTTCTCACCCATTGTGATGCCAGCTCGACTCGCCTTTGATCCACCTATGTGGCAAATTATCTTATCGGCATCAATACTCGCAGCTACCTCGATATTTTTCGTTTGGCTTTCTGCTAGAATTTATCGGGTTGGTATTTTGATGTATGGCAAGAAGGTTTCTTTTCGTGAGTTGGGCAAGTGGATTTTTTATCGCGATTAAATCAGATCACTTTACTTGTAAGGTCGTTTCGCTGATAGACTTTCACTCCCAGAGTATAGCTCAATAGTTCAGTGGGGAATCTTAGCGAAACGAGCTGACAGCTGAAGTGGATCTCAATAAAAACGAACCTCTACCCGCTGATTAACCATATGTTCTTCCTCTGAACAAACTGCACCATTTTCGCAATGGTTCAGCAACTTCGTTTCACCAAGACCAACATAGCTCATTCGCTCAGCAGGAATGTCCTTGTAAAGCATATAATTAAACACAGCCTTTGCTCGCTTCCTAGATATTTCCAGATTACTTTCATCATAACCGATACTAACGGTATGCGCAGAAATTTCCATTTTTAAGGATGGATTATCTTTCATCAAATTAGCGAGAGGCTCCAAATACTTTGTCTTGGAAGGATCCAATAAGTATTCTGCTGGAAAATACTTAACCTCTTCCAGCACACAATACATTCCTTTTTCAAGTCGATCTTTCTTTACAATTTTTTTGATCTCATTAAATGACAGCAACTGCTCCTGATCTATTGTTTCAATATTAGGTCTTCCATCATATTCAACAATCGCGCTTGCTGTTGCATTCTTTTCGCGCAAGATTTCTTTTTCATTTTCTAGCTTTGGATCTTTCCTTAACTCCATAGCTTTTAGTTCTATTTCTCCTTCTGACGCTGTAACCGTATCCATCGCTACAAGCTGCTCTTCTATAACCTCAGTTAACAAGTCTTCATCTTTTATTAATGTCTCTTCTGCTAGCTCTGTTGTTGGTATTTCTACTGCAAGCTCATTGAGTATATCTGCCTCCCTTTCCGTTTGTGTTGAAGAATAAACTGGCACAACGACATCAGTCAAACTATCTATAGGAAGATCAATATCTTCTATTCTTGAGTCTTCTTCCTGAAGAATTTCCCTTGTATTTTCAGTTATAATTTCGACTGGGCTTATTACTAATGGTTTATCGTTGATTTTGAAAAGATAAATATCGTCATCGCCCCCCTCTCTTGCAGATGTAAAAAAGCCACTAGTGCTATCTGCTAAATAAAGTGAAACATCGTCGTGAGAACTATTAAAAGGCTTACCAACATTAATTGGTTCTTCCCATTCACCATTTGTATTTTTCTCAGTCATAAAAATATCATAACCACCAAATCCGACATGACCCTTTGAGCAGAAATACAATTTCCCATCACTATGCATAAATGGAAAACCTTCATGCAATGAAGTATTGATCTTTGGTCCCATGTTTCGAGGCTTACTCCACTTACCTTTTTTTCTTATGCTATAGTAGATATCCGCCCCTCCTTCTCCGGATGCTTTATCAGACGTGAAAAATAAAGTTTTTCCATCTGGTGAAAGACAGGGATGCATGTAGTTATAGTTCGGACGACAAAAGGATACCAACTTTGCTCCTTTCCATTTCACACCTCCCCTCTTAGCCACATACAATTGCATCGCATATGCATTTCTTCGGTTGACAGTACTACCATTTTTGGTAAAGTAGACTTCTGATGCATCTGCAGAAAAAGTAGCCGTCGCTACATTCTTATTGAGTTCATTTATTTTAGCGGAGAATGATTTGGGTGACTTATAAGCGCCTTCTTCATTCATTTTACTGAAGTACAAGCGCATGTAATCACGACCGGTAGTACCTGATTTTTGTTTTAAAAATTTCAGGCCGGGGTTCCTATCTGAAGAAAACACAATACCATTGTTATAAAACACTGGAGCAGTATCATCTAAATCCGTATTAAAAGGATATGACTCAAAACTTACATTTTGGAAAAGTGATGTTATAAAAGGTACTTTATCACAAGCATCTGCCATAAAACGTCCTTCCTCTTTATCAGGTTCTAGTTCGTCATATTTTAAAAAATACGTTTTGGCTTCTGCGTATTTTTCTAAACTCATTAATACTTGACCAAATTGAAAAAAGGCATTTGAACGTAAGCGAGGCTCATCAATTATTTTACGGTATTCTTGTTCCGCCTCTTCCATCCGATTCAGAATCATGAGTGAATAGGCCAACTTGGTTCTACCTGGCAAACTCTCTTTATTGGCTAAGGCTTTTTGAAACAACGGAATGGCCTCTGCATAACTATCTAACTTATAAAGCATATTAGCTTTTTCCATCGTAGCCTTTTGGGCATAGCTCGGGCTAAATGTGAGTAGCAAAAGAGCTGTAATTAGTACCTTCAATGGTTTCATGTTACGAAGCATTTTTATTCTGTTGTTTAAACTTCAAATAAGCCATTTAGGTTACCTTTATTCAATTAAAGCGTCGTTATTAATAAGAAATTGCTTAAACGGTCGCTCTGGTAAACCACTTTATCAACATAAATTGGAGTTTTCAAACAACTTCTATAACTTAGAGCATCACTACCTGACAGAAACGCTTTAAATCATCAATATAGAGTAAGGGATTTGTTAAACAGTTCTTAAAGTTCTCTACAAAAATTATGCAAATTTCTAATTTGTCAATAAAATAAACACAAATTCGTTAATAAATAGGTTGATAAGTGAAAGTCTTGGCCTTTCAAATTTCGCCTTTCGGAAAATCTTTTATCATTCAAAAGCCAAAATAAATCTAAACACAATGAAACGACAACTACTATTTTTACTACTCGTCTTTTTAGTCAATGTTACACTAGTCAATGCTCAAATTACAGAAGATGTAAAATCTATGAACCTTGGCGTTAAGAATGCACTTATCCTTGAGTTGCCTGACACCAAGACAAAGTTTGTTTCAAAACTTTGGAAAAAGCACGTTAAGGACTATAAAAGTAAAGCTAAAAAGGTAAAAAAGGCAGATGAGCTACTTGCCAAAGAATGTCAGATTCCAGATATAGGTGGATCTAAGAAGGTGGACCTTTACACTCGATTTTCATCAAATGGTGATAACGTTTATATGACTATGTGGGTAGACCTTGGTGACAGTTTCTTGTCATCTGCCGATAACCCTGAAAGATATACGGAAGCCGAGAAGTTTCTCATGCGCTTTGCTCTTGAAGTAACTAAAGAAAAAATCAAAATTGAAATTGAAAAAGAGGAAGATACACTCAAAGACTTTGAGAAAGATCTGAAAAAACTGGTTCGTGCCAACGAGAACTACCACAGAGATATAGAGCAAGCAAAGGAAAAGATCAAAAAAGCAGAAGCTAATATCGCTCAAAATGAATTAGATCAGAAAGACACAAAAGTTCAGATCGACGACCAAACTGACAAAGTAGTCAAAGTAAAAAAACGATTAGAAGATTTATAAAAAATAGCTAACAGCTGTTTAAAGCAGCTATAGGCAACACGCTCAGAATAGGCGGCTCCTTCTAAAGAAGGGCCGCCTATTCTATTCTAAGGATACGCTCTATGAGCTTAGCATTCGAAAAAATCAAGCTTAGCATATTTTAATTCTAAGCCTAATTGTGGCTCCACCGCGATGTTTATAACTTGTGCATAAGTCAAAATAATCCTTCAATTCTATCGATAGACTTCATTATTTGCGCTCAATACTTAAAATTATTTGTGTTAATTAGCTTGTACAAGCTTCCATTTTAAAACATTTTTATTTATATTGTAAGCTAGACCTATATGTTTCTAAGCCTAAAGTCAATTTATCTAAATAAATATATAACTTTCTTTTTCACATTCCTCACGATTTAAAAACAGTGATAAAGAGGGCGGTCACACATACATATTAAATATTTTATGGATGTGAAAAAATATAAACTGTCACATTCAGCACCATAATTATACCGTTAACGCAGAAAAGCGGATATTTTTTTAAACATATTATACTTTTATCTATTTATTTTTATTAACAGATTCTCGCACCGGAAAAAAGTTCTACACATTTGTTAGGAGTTATTAACATTTTTTAAAAACTTGTCAACACCTGTGGAAAACTGCCTTAATTTGAATAACTAGAGATTTCAACTTGAATAGCCTACTTTTACATCCCGGTTCAAACAGAATCAGGATACTATTTGAGACAGAGCGACTAATTGAGAAGAGTCCTCTTAGTAAATTATTTTTTTACAAATTAGACTACACACACACATTTTTTACTAAGATACCATTGAGAAAACAAAAGGACTTGCTTAAAAACAATTCCGCTATTACAGGGAGGCAACCTGTTAATTTTTAGAAACACAAACACATGCCAGATTCAACTAACCCGATTCCGTTGACCAACTATCGGGGTAATAAAAAGAAGGGGTCCGATCTTTCCAATTACGTTTTTGGAAAAGTGCAGCCACAAGCGTTGCCACTTGAAGAAGCCGTATTAGGAGCTATCATGCTCGACAAGGATGCACTTCCCGTCATTCTTGATATCCTTAATGCTGAAAGTTTTTACTCAGATGCGCACCAGCTTATCTTTAGAGCCATGCTACGCCTATTTGAGAAAACGCAGCCTGTCGATCTACTGACCGTAACCGAAGAATTAAAAAAAGGTGGTGACCTCGACAAAGCAGGTGGACCTTACTATTTGGTCGAACTGACCAATCGAGTAGCCTCTGCCGCCAACATAGAATATCACTCTCGAATCATTACTCAAAAGCATATTCAACGGGAACTTATTCGTGTTTCCACGAAAGTGATCAAAGATGCCTTTGAAGATACTACCGACGTTTTCAATTTGCTGGATGAAGCTGAACAAGGCTTGTTCGCCATTACCCAGCAAAACCTAAGTCGTAGTTACGAAAGTATGGGCTCACTGACCAGTCGTGCACTTAAGCAACTGGAAGAGCTGTCGCAAAAGAAATCTGGCCTGACTGGTGTTCCTACTGGCTTCACCGATATTGATCGATTGACCTCTGGTTGGCAGCCTTCAGATTTGATTATTATTGCAGCTCGTCCTGGTATGGGTAAAACAGCCTTTACGCTCGCACTCGCTAGAAACGCAGCCGTAGACTTCGATAAACCTGTAGCTGTATTCTCTCTGGAGATGTCAAATGTACAGTTGGTACAACGTCTGATTTCTATGGAAGCCGAAATCTCAGGTTCTAAACTTCGTAGTGGTCAGTTAGAAGATTACGAATGGCAACAACTACAAAGCGCCATCGAAAAGATGAGTGAGGTGCCAATCTATATTGACGATACACCTGGTATCAACATTTTCGAACTTCGTGCAAAATGTCGTCGTATGAAAATGCAGCACGACATTCAGATGGTAGTCATCGATTACCTTCAGTTAATGTCAGGTGGTCCTGAAGGTGCAAAGGGAGGAAATCGTGAACAGGAAATTTCAATGATATCTAGATCACTAAAAGGTCTAGCCAAGGAATTGAGCGTACCAGTAATTGCACTTTCGCAGTTAAGTCGTGCAGTGGAAACAAGAGGAGGAAACAAACGTCCGATGCTATCAGATCTTCGTGAATCTGGTGCGATTGAGCAGGATGCAGATATCGTTTCCTTTATCTACCGTCCTGAATATTATTCTATCCTTGAAGATGAAGAAGGTAACTCGCTGAAAGGTATTGGTGAGATCATTATTGCCAAGCACAGAAACGGTGCCCTTGACACTGTCAAGTTGAAATTTATTGATCACTTTGCCAAGTTTACAAATTTGGATGATCCTGATTTCAGTCAACTCTTGGCTTCGGACCCTGATCCTGCTTCTTCCTCTACGAATATCATTACACGTCCATCACGGATGAATGATGAGGATATTCCGTTTTAGAAAAGATGACTTATTAAAACAATACTAAAAGGGTTGGAGATTTTTCTTCAGCCCTTTTAGCTTTTATTATGTAGCTTTACCTTGAATTTATTTAAAGTTATTTCATGAAAAAACCTGGCAAACATAAATCAAAGCGGCCTCAAATAAGCTTTGACAAAATAAAACATACGGGGCAAAAGCAAACGGGAAAAGAATCCGTCAGCATCGAAGGTATGCGACTCAATAAATACGTGGCTCACTGTGGTATTTGCTCCCGTAGAAAGGCTGCCGACTTTGTCAAAGAAGGTCTGGTAAAAGTAAATGGAGAAGTGGTACTTGAACCTTTTTATCAGGTAAAATTAGACGATCAAATTACATTCAAAGATGAATTGATCAAACCAGAAGAACGACAGGTCTACATTTTATTAAACAAACCTAAAAACACCATTACAACTTCTAATGATGAGCGTGATCGCAGAACAGTACTCGACCTTTTGGGTGGAAAAATTAAGGAACGGGTCTTTCCTGTCGGTCGTTTAGATTGGGCCACTACTGGCCTTCTTCTAATTACCAATGACGGAGATATCGCAAAAAAATTATCCCACCCCAGCCACAAAGTCACCAAATTCTATGAAGTTACTTTGGACAAACCTGTGGCTCAAGAACATGTCGATCAAATAAGAGCTGGCATTACACTAGACGACGGACCTGTTGAAGTGGATAGCGTCAATTACTTAAGTGAACAAATAAAAGAAGAAGTTGGAGTTGAACTACACATCGGACGAAATAGAATTGTACGACGAATTTTTGAACACTTTGGCTATGAAGTTTTACGACTCGACCGGACCTACTATGCTGGCCTCAACAAAAAAGATTTGCCGCGCAGCCGCTGGCGCTTTTTGAATGAGCGCGAAATTATTATGTTGAAACATTTTACATAAGCTAGAAGACCGAAGTTTCCCGCGATCGAGAAATACGTTAGAAGGAAATTTCTGTCTTCAGACTTTCTTCTTAACTAAACATTCACCTGCATGCTACTAAAAACCCGAGGCATAGTAATTCGATCCATCAAGTACTCCGAAACGAGTTTAATCATCGACGTGTACACGGAAGAGAAAGGCCTTCGAACTTATATCGTCAGTGGAGTACGTAGTAAAAAATCAAGAATCAGTCCCAGCCTTTTGCAGGTCATGTCATTACTAGACATGGTGGTCTATCATCGCGATGATAAAAACTTGGCGCGTACCAAAGAAATAAAAGCCGCTCATATTTATAATTCCCTTCCCTTCAACATCAAGAAAAGTTCTGTGGGACTTTTTATGGCAGAGATTATTCAAAAAACACTGACTGATCCGGAAGAGAATAAACCTTTATTTGAATTCATCTTCAATGCCTTCGTCTATCTCGATCAAACAGAAGAAAATGTAGCCAATCTACATCTTTCGTTCATGATTTACCTGATGCCATATTTAGGATTTATGCCTGGTGGCGAGTATAGCGAAGCAAGTCCATTTTTTGATTTGAAAGAAGGCGTTTTTACAGGATCGCCTGAGGATGCTATTCTCTATATTAAAGATCCCATCAGTGCTTACCTTGATCAATTGATGAAATTACCATTTCACGAAAGTCATCAACTCAAAATCAACAAAACAGACCGAAAGCTGCTACTCAACGGAATATTGAAATTTTATCGGTTACATATCGAGAATTTTAACGATATTCAATCCCATATTATACTCGAAGCCGTCTTTGGTGGATAATAAGCCTAATTCCAATTACGTTTATAGTTCCTGAGTACAAAGTAAGAAGAAAAATCATCCATTTTACCTTCTATGTGTTACACAAAAATGATTTGAGCCACCATAGATTCAAACTATTAGCTAAAGCACCGCTCCCTAAGTTGCTTAGCTTTAACTAAAAGTTTGCAGTAGCCCAATTAATTTTTCGTTATTACTTAAAGTAGGTGGTCAAATTTGTCTTTACAATAAGTTCTGATGAATTTTGGTTTTAGACAAGCCAGATTTCAAGCTAATAGCCTAAGCTATTGCCGCAGAAGGATGGAGAAGAATAAAACCAAAAATCGCAGAAGTTATTAGTAAACTTAAATGGAACACCTGCTTAAAACTCACCAGATTTATCAAAAAACTCGCTTCCCCATTTGGGTTTGACCACGAGAGTGGGAATCTCATATTTTATCTAATAAGGTTCTTTGACTCAAAACTTAGTTAAAGAACAGAAATAAAACGAGATTAAAATGTCCACACAAAACAAGTATTCCAACTCAAAACCAGAACTCAACCCATTGGAAAAAAAAACCTCTCGCTGGAAACAGCTAAAAGAAAAAAATCCCAAAATTGCTTTAGCGATTAAAACAGTAGGAGGACTAGCACTTGCTGTCTTCACTTTTGTTATTCTACTTGCACTATTGGTTCGATTTGGTGCTTTTGGCAAACTACCTTCCGAAAAAGAACTGGCCAATATCAGCAACGCTAACGCTTCAGAAATCTACTCTGCCGATGGTGTCCTCTTGGGAAAGTACTATATCGAAAATCGAACGATCATTGACTTCGATGATATCTCACCAGACATTATCAATGCCTTAGTGGCAACTGAAGATGCTCGCTTTTTTGAACATCGTGGTATCGACATTAGAAGTTACCTCCGTGTTTTGGTGAAAACTATTTTACTACGCGACAACTCCGGTGGTGGTGGAAGTACGCTGAGTCAGCAACTTTCAAAAAACCTCTTTCCAAGAAAAAAACATATGGTCTTAGCCATGCCCATCAACAAACTAAAAGAAATGTTTGTGGCTAGAAGATTGGAACGTGTACACAGCAAAGATGGCTTGCTCAACTTATATCTAAACACCGTTCCTTTTGGTGGAAATATTTATGGGGTAGAGGTTGCTGCCAAACAATTTTTTGGCACAAACGCAAAAGATTTAAAAACGGAAGAGGCTGCCGTACTGGTAGGTATGCTCAAGGCAAACACCTATTATAATCCAGTTCGAAATCCAAACAATTCACTCAAACGGAGAAACACGGTACTCCGTCAAATGAAAAAATACGAATATCTGAGTTCAGCCAAATGTGATTCCTTACTCAACGTTCCAATTGAAGTTAAGTACACCAAAGAAAGTCACACCGAAGGAATTGCAACTTACTTCCGTGAATACTTACGCCATGAAGTGACTGGCATTTTAAAAGATTACAAAAAGGAAGATGGCTCTGAATACAATCTCTATACGGACGGGCTGGTCATTCACACCACCATCGATTCGCGCATGCAAAAGTATGCAGAGAATGCTGTAGAGATACACATGAAAAGTTTACAAAAAAGTTTTGACAATCATTGGAAAGGGAAAAAACCTTGGGGAGACGACGCAGTTATTTTAAAAGAAATGAAAAAGTCAAAACGTTATGAACGTCTAGTCGAAAATGGGTTTTCCGAAAAGGAAATAAAAACAGCTTTTGACAAAAAAGAAAACATGACCATCTTCACTTGGGAAGGTGAAAAAACAAAAGAGATGAGTCCGCTTGACTCCATAAAATACTATTACTGTATGCTTAACGCTGGCTTCCTTGCAATGGAGCCAGGCTCTGGTGACATCATGGCTTGGGTGGGAGGTACCAACAGTAAATATTTCCAGTACGACCATGTAAAAGCGAAACGACAAGTTGGCTCTATATTTAAGCCAATCGTTTATTCCACCGCCTTACAAGACGGCTACCTTCCTTGTGATTATTTTGATAATCGATTGGTCACCTATACTGATTATGAAGACTGGCAACCACACAATGCAGATGGCAAATATGGTGGCCAATTTTCTATGGGAGGTGCATTGAGTAATTCTGTGAATTCGGTAGCTGTTGATTTAATTATGCGTACTGGTGTAGATCAAGTAATTGCTTTAGCAAATGACATGGGTATCAATTCTGACATTCCAAAAGGTCCAGCAATTGCACTTGGAGCAGTGGATCTTTCATTGTATGAAATGATACAGGTATATGGAACCTTCGCCAACAGAGGTTTACACGTAAAACCAAGGTACTTGACCCACATAGAGAACAACAAAGGGGAAGCAATAGCAAGCTTTAAAAAAGACAGTAAACCCGTCCGTGCTCTAAGTCAAGACCATGCTGATATCATGACTAAAATGATGGAGATGGTAGTTGACAGTGGTACTGCTCGTCGGCTTCGCCTTACCTATAAACTAGAGAATGATATGGCAGGTAAAACAGGAACGACACAATCACATGCTGATGGTTGGTTTCTTGGGTTTACCCCAAACCTAGTGGTTGGCTCATGGGTGGGTGCTGAATCACCGCGTATACGTTTCCGTTCATTATCCTTAGGACAAGGTGCAAATACGGCCTTACCAATTAGTGGGATTTTCATGAGAGACTTGATGAAGGACTCTAAATATAAAAAATGGCGTTATTCCTCTTTCCCCGACCCTAGCGTAGAAGTGTTGGACGCTATGAATTGTCCAAGATTCCGTACAGAAGCTCCACCTATTGCAGAAGAAAGTGGAGGTGGCTTTAATGAGCAACTGGACAAATTACTTGAATCATTAAAAAATAAGAAAAAAGAAAAAAAAGAAAAAAAGGGAGGTGTTGTAAAGAGAGATAAAAAGAAAACCAGAAATAAATCTAAAGAGTCCGAGCGAATTAAAAAGAAGAACGAAAAAATCAAAAACAAGAAAGAGCGGAAGAAAAAACGAAAGAAGAAATGGAAGGACTTTTTCAAAAAAGATTGATCGCAATCGCTAATGTTACTTTTCAGAAAAACCCCGTTCTAAAAGAGCTATTCTTTATAGTTCTTTTAGAACGAAACAACACAAAATGAATTACCAATTTAGATTCCTCATTTTCTTTTGTTTCTTAGCATTCAAGGGGGCAACTCAAAATTTGGTACAAGATCCTGGTTTCGAATTAACCAAAACCGATTACTGGGAAATAAGCTCAGAGCTTCAAGAGAACATCGTTCACTGGCGATCACCAACTATGACATCTCCTGATATTCTGATGCAAGCAGATTCCTTTCAACAAATTTCCATCTACAATTATACGCCTCGAAACGGAAGAGGAGTCGGAGGTATATTTACCTACACCCATCCGACAGATACGAAAATCACTAACAATCAATTTGCTTATCGCGAATACCTAAGATGCCCCCTTACTCAAAGTCTAGAAAAAGGAAAAATATATTACATTGAATTCTGGATTTCCATACTAGACGATTGGAGTGAAATTTCCAATAATATTGGCATCGCCTTTTCTAAAAAGATGATTTTCACCTTGAGTCATAAACCTTTATTCATTCCTCCTTCTGTAAATCTCGACGAGCTTCCCAATGTATCTTCTGGTAAATGGACAAAAGTAAGTGGTACCTTCACCGCCAAGGATGATTACGCTTTTCTAATGATTGGCAATTTTCATAAAAATGAAAAGATCAAACTCAAATCGCTAAATAACTCCGATGGAAAAAAAGGCTCCTACTATCTAATCGATGATGTGCTGGTTCGCGAAAAAAATGCCGCAGATCAAGTCAGTACTAGTACCAGAATAAACAACATCATAGAATTAAAAAAAGATTTCCAAATCGTAGATTCCAATATCATCCTCAATGAAGTCAACTTTGAATACAACTCGTCCATCATAAGCTCCAACTCTTATGCTCAATTAGACAAACTCTTCAATATTATCAATACAAACCAAACGCTGAGAATTAAGATCAAAGGACATACCGATAACTCTGGGGTCGCTTCTTTCAATATAGAGCTCTCTTCTAAGCGAGCTGAGGCAGTCTACGATCTATTGATCAGCAAAGGAATTAGTCCCAATCGTCTGTCATTCAAAGGATACGGCAGCAAGCTTCCAATTGCCGACAATACTACAAAAAATGGTCGCGCCAAAAACAGACGTGTGGAGTTCAAAATCGAGTATCAATAAGCAAAACATATCCCAATCTCACCCGTATAAAACACTATATTTAAGCCGATTTTAACTTACCTTTGTCTCTTAGTACCAGGGCGTAATTATTTTAGCGATTATACTGTAAATCAATCCTGATCTAGCATTTAAAATTAGCTTATTCAATTTAACATTTCAGTCATGCAAACAGCAACGGATAGTTCGATTCAATACAAGAAAGGCAACTTAAGCGATAAAAAGCTAAAAGAACTCTATATACAACTGCTTCGTCCTCGATTGATCGAAGAAAAAATGCTAATCCTTCTTCGACAAGGAAAAATCTCAAAATGGTTTTCCGGTATCGGTCAGGAAGCAATTTCAGTTGGTGCCACTGCTGCATTGAAAGAAGAAGAAGTTATTTTTCCTATGCACAGAAACCTAGGAGTCTTCACTTCTCGTAATGTTCCTTTGGAACGCCTTTTCTGCCAATGGCAAGGAAAAAAAATGGGATTCACAAACGGACGTGATCGCTCTTTTCACTTCGGGACCATGGATTACAACATAGTAGGAATGATTTCTCACCTTGGCCCTCAGTTATCATTGGCTGCAGGTGTTGGATTGGCCCACAAGCTCAACAAGGAACAAAACGTCTCTCTTGCATTTACTGGTGAAGGTGGAACTAGCCAAGGCGAATTTCACGAAGCACTGAACGTAGCTTCTGTTTGGCAAATCCCAGTAATATTTGTCATTGAAAACAATGGCTACGGTCTATCCACTCCTGCATCAGAACAATACTTCTGCAAAGACCTTGCTGACCGCGCAAAAGGCTATGGTATGAAGTCGTACATCATAGATGGCAACAACATTTTGGAGGTTTACAATACCTTTAAAAAAATAGCTACTCAACTTCGCAAGAAACCAGAACCCGTTCTTATCGAATGTAAGACCTTCCGAATGAGAGGACATGAAGAAGCTTCAGGGACCAAATATGTTCCTAAGGAATTAATGGATCAATGGGCTTCTAAAGATCCAATTAGCAACTACGAACAATTTTTACTTGCACATAAGGTTATTTCTAAAAAGGAAATTGAAGAACTAAAAAAAGGTATTAAAAAAGAAATCCTTGATGGTCTCGAAATTGCTGCAGGACAACCTCCTGTTGATAGCATAACTGAAAATGAAATTGCTGATGTTTTCGCTCCGCACCAACAAACTGTTAGCGCACCGCTTGACGCAGGTACCTCTGAAAAACGAATGATCGATGCGATCTCTGATGGATTACGAACTGCGATGGTTCGCCACGAAGAACTTGTATTGATGGGACAAGACATTGCCGACTATGGTGGTGTTTTCAAAATAACCGATGGCTTTACTAAAGCATTTGGTAAGGATCGAGTACGCAATACGCCTTTGTGCGAAAGCGCCATTATTGGTATTTCTTTAGGTCTCAGCCTCAAAGGGAAAAAATCAATGGTAGAAATGCAGTTTGCTGACTTCGTTACTTGTGGTTTCAACCAAATCGTGAACAATCTTGCAAAGCTACACTATCGCTGGGAACAAAATGCAGATGTAGTGATCCGAATGCCTACCGGTGGTGGCGTTGGTGCTGGACCTTTTCATTCACAATGTAATGAAGCTTGGTTCACACACGTTCCTGGTTTAAAAATAGTTTATCCGTCTAATCCGCATGATGCCAAAGGCTTGCTCTTAGCTTCATTTGAAGATCCAAACCCAATTATGTTTTTTGAGCATAAAGGAATGTATCGAAGTATTTCTGCTGAAATTCCAGATAGCTATTATACAGTTGAAATTGGTAAAGCTGCTATTACTCGAGAGGGAAATGAACTCTCCATCCTCACTTACGGAATGGGTGTACACTGGGCTGCTAAAGCTGTGGAAGAAATGGGAATCGATGCAGAAATTGTAGATCTTAGAACCTTAAATCCTATCGACTACGATACGATTACAACTACTGTTCAAAAAACAAATAAGGTACTGATTCTTCACGAAGACACACTCTTTGGCGGTATAGGAGGTGAGATAGCTGCTTATATTTCTGAGCACTTATTTGAGCATTTAGATGGCCCTGTTTTAAGAGCTGCATCTTTAGATACGCCAATACCTTTTTCTACTGTTTTGGAAAAAGATTTCTTGCCTTTACAACGCTTAAAGGATCAGATTACTAGATTGATTAATTATTAAAATATAGTGTGTGCCAGCCTCAACACATCTCTAAACCATCTAGCCACATCGAATAAATAGTTCAATCTACTATAGAATCTTATCTATTTGCTGTGCCTAGATGGCAAAACACCTTAGCAGGAACCTTATCATTATAGCCCCATTTTTTACAGTTTCCCGCAATATGTTTGTAATTTTACTCCTCAAATAAAAAATCGTTCTTTGAGATATTATTCATCAAAGACTCAAACTAAACGTTCTTTTATTTCTTCGTTGAATACGATCACGAAATTTGTAAAAGAACTAAAACTAATATAACATGAATATAGAAGATTTTGTAGCAGTAAGTGCCATGCCTGGTATTTACAAGATGGTAGCCAACAGAGGCAATGGCCTAATTGTAGAAGATATTGACACAAAGAAAAGAAAATTTGCTCCTGCTCGTAAGCACCAATTTACACCATTGGCTTCCATTGGTATCTATGCTGACATCGAAGAAGATACAGTTGAGCTAAAAGAGGTTTTTCGTTCCATGTTAGAAAAGATCGAAGAGTTTCCTTTAGTTGCAGCCAATTCAAAACCTGAAATAGTAACTGCATATTTCGATAATGTACTTCCTGAATGGGATAGAGATAGAGTTTACCTCAATGACATCAAAAAAGTAATCAAATGGTTTACTTTTTTAAATGAGCGAAATCTTTTAACTTTAGACACAGCAGACGAGGCAAAAGAAGAGGAAGATGCAACGGAAGAAGTTGCAGAAGAAACCACTAAAGAAAAAAAGGCTTAATCCTAAAGGATAGCGATTGAAAATTGCGGGAAACAGTTTTCAATCGCTAT
>CAKZUK010000258.1 GCA_937921775.1 uncultured Saprospiraceae bacterium | reverse complement strand
AACATAAATTTATTTAATTTTTGAATGTTCTTTTTCAGCGATGACTTCTTCCAAATTTTCTCAAATAGCTTAGGCCATTCTTAAAAATATTGGAATCGTCCTCACTAAAAAACAATGCATTCAAATTCTTAACTAACTTATATTACAAAGTACTAAGTAATGTATGGAAATTGTGTTTACTATTTAATTAGTAAGTTTTTCATTTTACTTTAGCATCAAAAAACCTTCACCGAATCAGCAATATTCGCTGAGCTATAATCATCCGCTGGAAGTGGCACCATGTACTGCTTTTCTATCGGAACTATACCCGACCAAATCGCTAAATTCTCATCCGCCTTATCATCACTAGGAGGTCCCGTTCTTATTTTAGCGGAGGCCTCATCAATTTCAATTGCAATCACAGTTGTTGCTTTCAATTCTTTCTCGTTTGGCAAACGCGATTCCTCCCAACGTCCTTTTAATATTTGATCTGAAACAGCTTTCAAAGCATCCATCTTTTGATCTGCATCAATAGCTTTTCCTTTTCCAAAAACTACAACTGATTCATAATTCAATGAATGGTGAAAAGCAGACTTGGCCAACACCAAGGCATGTACATTGAATACGGTAACACAGATGTCGATTCCTTTGTCTAGCTCCAGCATCATTCGACTCGTACCTGCTCCGTGGAGGTAGAGTGTATTTCCTTTCCGTCCATAGATGGTGGGTATGCCCACAGGAACCCCTCGATGCATAAAGGAAACGGTGCAGGTATAATCGGTATCCAAAATTCTATAGATGGTTTCTTTGTCGTAAACTCCTCTTTTGGGGACTCTTTTGACTCTGATCTTATCGGGTGCTTTCATAGTTTTATATTATCTTTTATAGGTTTAAATTTAATTGAAACGCTTTGACGTAAAATTAAATATGAATGGCTTAGACCTCAAGATTATCTCTCTGCTAAGAACCTCAGAGATGCTCTCAAAAATATCAGCACTAAATATGATGATGAATTTATTCGATTTGCATTAGTAGGTTTTGTAAGTCTACTAGCTTTGAATTTGGAACGTCCCCATTGCAAATCGGATAAATCTAATTGACTGGCTTATAAGTCCGAACGGTAGCAACGGGGTATTTCTCTAACATATTGGCCGGTCGTAACGGACGTTCACAAAAGTTACCACCACAATTGGGGCAAACATGCTTAAGCACATCTGCGACACAGTCTTTACAAAAGGTACATTCAAATGTGCAAATCATTGCTTCTTTTGAATCGTATGGAAGATCTTTGTTGCAATTTTCACAAGAAGGACGAATTTCTAACATGGGTTTAATTTTAGATGTTTTCTTGATTATTCAAGATTAAACGGAATTTTGTTTTGCTATCCCAATTGATTTCCAATTTCACAATAAAGTTATATATTTACTGGAACGTTTGAATATGCCAGTTTAATAATACCAAGTAGTCCAGTTATGTTGCCATACAAATCAATGATTATCATCGATCCCAAAATTCGGATGCCAATTTATATTCAAATTGCCAATGGATTTATCACCGAAATTCTTGGTGGAAAAATTGCCAGCGGATTAAAATTACCAGGAAGTCGCCTACTCGCAACTCAATTGCAGGTACATCGAAAAACCATAGTAGCTGCCTACGAAGAATTAGAAACACAGGGCTGGATTATCTCCGTTCCTGCAAAAGGAAGTTTTGTCAATGATAAAATTCCGGTGTACAACGGTAAAGGATTTTCCACAAATATTCCAACAGAAAAAACTGGACTTAAAAAAGCATCCTTCGATTTCAAGCCTCGATTCGAAAAGTTGTTTGAAACCAATCCGGTATTATCTTCTTCCAACTTTTTACATCGAATTGATGATGGAAACCCAGATATTCGCCTAGCTCCTATAAAAGCATTGGCTCGACATTACAGGAGTTTTATGAATCAACCCAACTTTTACAAAAACCTTGGTTATACCAACGAGCTAAAAGGGAGCATTCACTTGCGAAAAGAATTGATGCAGTACCTTTCGGAAACGCGAAGTGTAAACGTCCTCCCTGAAAATATTATGATCACCCGAGGTTCTGTAATGGGCTTTTATCTATTGTTTCAAACCCTCTTGCAAGATGGTGGAAATGTATTGGTGGGTACAACAAATTTTCAGACAGCCAACAATATTATCCAACACTCCAATGGTAAGCTCATCTATGTTCCTGTTGACGAAAATGGGATTGATGTGGATGTTGTAGAGAAGATTTGCAAAGGCAAAACCATTCGAGCTATTTATATCATTCCTCATCATCATCATCCAACTACCGTCTCATTGAGTGCCGAGCGAAGAATGAAATTGTTGATGCTGGCAGAGGAACATAATTTTGTAATCGTAGAGGATGATTACGATTATGACTTTCATTATGACAGTGCACCTCTGCTACCACTCGCCAGTCATGACCGATTTGGGCGAGTCATTTATGTGGGGTCTTTGAGTAAATCGGTCGCACCTGCTTTTCGTATCGGATTTATTGTAGGGCCAGCTGATTTGTTGACGGAGTTGGCTTACTTCCGTCGCATCATAGACCGACAAGGAGATCGTTTGCTTGAAAGAGCCATCGCTACACTTTTTGAAGAAGGAGAAATTCGGCGACATTTGCGCAAAGCATTAAAAACCTACCGCTTGAGGAGAGATCATCTCGATGATTTGCTGCAAACAGAATTGGGAAATTATGTAAATTTTAAATCACCTGATGGAGGACTGGCAACTTGGGTGCGTTTTGATCCAAAGCTGGACTTGAATGCAATTAGTGAAAAAGCAAAAACTAAGAATTTATTCATTGCACCTGCTACAAAATACAATCCACTTGGAGAGAACAAAAATGGGGCACGATTTGGTTTTGCATCGCGGACAGAGGCTGAGATGACGGCGGCAATTGATGTTTTGAAGTCTTGTTTGTAGACTTAGGAGGTAATTTGTTTTGGTAAAAAATAAGCTTATTTTTGTAGAAGAAGTATCTTCACATGCATACTTACAACAAATAAAAGCTCATGAAACGAATTCAAATTCTCCTCTGCTTTTCCATTTTTATCTATTCAAGTCTGCTGGGGCAAAGCTGTCTTCCTGGTTACAACTTATTTAGTACTCAAGGACAAATAGATAGTTTTGCGATCAACAACCCAGCTTGTACAGAAATACTTGGAGACATAGTCATTAGTGAATCAATCGTTGGGACTATAAGCAACCTCAATGGCCTAAGTCAAATCACAGCAATAAATGGGAATCTTCAGATTCTTTGTAATGAAGTGCTGGAAACATTATCGGGTCTTGATAATTTAACAACAATTGTAGGTTATGTGGATATCACTAAAAATCCGTCTCTCTACAGTCTTTCAGCATTGTCAAATATTACAGAGTATATTAGTTCTTTCAAAGTTAGAAATAACGGATCATTACTTAATTTAGATGGGCTTGAAAACCTTGTTTATGCACACAAAGGTTTTCATCTGAGTAACAATAGCAATCTAACAGATATTTCTGCACTGAGTAATCTAAAGTCTGTAGGTGGGACATTGATATTAAGTGCTTTGATATCAATGACTGATTTTTCAGGTTTGTCAAGTGTAGAAACGGTGGAAGGTTCATTGTTGATTAGTGGAAATTTTGAGCTTGAAAATTTGACAGGTTTAAACAACGTAAAGTCTGTAGGCGATTTAGAAATTGTTGGAAACTTCGTATTAAATGATATTACAGCCTTGTCTAATTTAGGACTCGTGAAAGAAGATATGCTTATACAGAATAATTTCACCTTAGCTTCTCTTTCTGGGCTAGATAATCTTAATCCTGATAGTATTGATTTCTTATTGATTCAGACTTGTAATAATCTGACTTACTGTCACGTGCAAAGTGTTTGTGATTATTTAGAAGCTGGTGGAGATCATTATATTGAATTCAATGATAATGGTTGTCATAGTAGCGAAGAAATTCTAAGTTGGTGCGATTCGGTGGCTACTGATGTAAGAGATATTTATCTTGATATTGAGCTTTTTCCAAATCCTACTTCAAGTGAAATTCAATTGGTATCGGATTATTATTATAAAGTGACGTATGAGATAAGGAATGCTTCTGGCAAGCTTTTACAAAAGGGATTTGACAATATCATTGATCTGTCTGCTTATGCAAATGGCGTTTATTTCATTAAGCTTAGTGCGAATGAGCAAAGTTGGGTAGAGCGTGTTGTGAAAAACTAGGGCTAGAAATTTTGAAGGGTTTTCAAGAAGGATTGATGAAAGCAGTGCTGGATAAAGATACAGTTGGAAAATATTACAAGGAAAGCAGGAGTGATGGGAATCGTTCTAGAGGCTGGATCGATAAACGTAGGTGAGATAAAGTAGAATGGCCCTTTGAGGCACATATCAAATTGGCTAGGGTGTAGCTTGCTGATATGCATTTGGTAGAGGTTTACTAAAATTTTTAAAGTTTAGTAAACCTCTACTCAGCTGGCTTCAGATACTTTAAGACTAAATGCAGTGTAAACTAAATTCTGTCCGTTTTGAATGCTTCTTTTGAAATTACTTTTCGTTAGAAATTCTTTAAATAGCTAAGGCTATTCGCGAAACTTAATTTCCAGTGCACTAAAAGTCCGAGATTTTAATAATAGGGGAATTCGTCACCTCAAGCATCAACTGCTCCTCTTCAATAATATCTTTCAGGCTTTTCTTGTCCATTGGATCTTCAGCTCGAATACCCACAATCTTCAATTCGGTACGTCGATTTTCCTGATGTGCTTTTTCACTACAGGTGACCCCATTTTTACAAGAGTTGATTAAAGTTGTTTCTCCATAGCCTCTGTAAGTGAGCGAAGAGCCATCGATGCCTTGATTAAGGAGGTATTCGTAAGCAGCTTTAGCACGCTTTTGAGAGAGCGACATATTATAAGCATCTCGACCACGAGAATCAGTGTGGGATCCCATTTCAACAGTAATCTGTGGATTGTCCTTTAGTACCGTAACCAATCGATCTAATTCTATAGCAGCATCTGGGCGGATAAAATGCTTATCGTAATCGTAGTAAATGTTTTCAATTTCAAAAGTAGTATTCACTTCAGCTCGAACCAATTCTACATTAGCAAGAAAAGTTCCCTGACTATTATTACCGGTCATTACATCTGTCACCTCTACAATATTGAGTCCTTCAAAACAGAGGATACAACCTTCGACATTAACATATGCTTCTACTCGCTTAGTGAAAAAATCCTTTTTACGAATCATTATGGTATAGTGATTCCCAAGTTCAAATGTAAATTTAAAATTAGGATATGGATATTCATCGACCGCTAATTCTTCGGAGGCAGTGGTGTTATTGTAAATTTCAATTCGAGCACCTTGGATAGCTTCCTTTAGCAATAATCCATCTGAAGCTTCGGCTAGTGTCACATCGAATACATAGCCAGGTTTGCGCGTCATTTCAATTTTTAAATAAACTTTGTTTTCTTTTAAATCTTTAGTGCTGAAAGTTTCTTGCTTTTGAAAAAATCGCTTCTTATCAGCAACCAGTAGAAAGTCTTTATCACTTGGAAGATTCGCTGAAAAGTATCCATCCTTATTAGTTAGGGTATCAACATACACCTTTTTATCATCAGCACCAATGATCACAACTTTGGTATTTTTTAGATAACCTCTATTACCTTCTTCAAAAGCGTAAGCTTCGAGAGTTACCGTTTGAGCAGTAGCTAATAATGAGGTTCCAAGAAAAAGAGCTGAGCTAATAAGGAATTTTTTAAATTTCATTGGGATAGTTTTATTTAGAATGGAAGAAACGGATTACATATCTATAATAAATGAGATTTTGCAAGTTCATTCGGGAAGGAAAGCTTGATTTTTAGTACGATACGAATTCCATTTAGTTCTATATGTTAGACGATTATTTTTAATATTGGTAACATTTTTTTTGAGAAGGAGGACTATGGTGGAGGAGGGATTGGAGAGATATCTTACTCGCTAGGCGTAATTAACTAAGAATGGAAGGCCACAAAAAAATATCCCGAATCTTGATTACTCAAAATTCGGGATGTTTTAGATTAGCTAGCAATGACTCAACTTGGTGTCAAAAATTAATCGAATAATACTTTATCTCACGATTGTGGGAATAACTTTGACTAGAAGATTTTCGAGCGGATACTTTCGAATTAGGAATTTTCTTCCCAAATCTGGCAAATATTCACAATCATATCCACCGCCAAATTCATATCTTGAATACAAACCCATTCATGCTTAGAGTGAATCGCTTGCATACCCGCAAAAATGTTAGGACAAGGCAATCCCATAAAAGAAAGACGGCTACCATCGGTACCTCCACGGATACTTGATTTGATTGGCTCAAGACCCATTCGACGAATCGCCTGATCCGCATAAGCTACAATGTTGGGTTGTTTGTCCAACACCTTTTTCATATTTCGATATTGCTCCGTTACCACAAAGTCAGCTGTACTTCCTGGGTATTCTGCCAAGACTTCTTCCATGATTTTTTTCAACTCTGCTTCATGTTCCTCCAACTTCTCATCCGTAAAATCACGAACGATGAATTTTACGGTGGCTTGCGCCAATAGACCTTCTATACTCGTTGGGTGAATAAAACCCTGCTTTTTTTCTGTCGTTTCTGGTGACAACCTGTCCTTCGGCAAACGCGTTACAATCTCAGAAGCAATCTTAATTGCATTCTCCATTTTATCTTTTGCATAGCCCGGATGAATCGGCACACCAGTAATGTTAATCACCACACCATCCGCAGAAAAGGTTTCGTCTTCTAGCGAACCCGGCTTCCCGCCATCAAGGGTATAACCAACAGTAGCTCCCAGCTTTTCCATATCTGCATGATCCACTCCACGGCCAACTTCCTCATCCGGCGTAAATAATACCCGCACTTTTCCATGCTTAATGGAAGGGTCATTCATCATTTGATACATCGCATCCATGATCTCTGATACACCCGCTTTGTCATCCGAACCCAACAAAGTCAAACCACTTGCAGTAATAATATCCTGACCAATTTTTTCATTCAGAAAAGGGTAACGCTTAGGGCTAATAATTTGCGTCGTATCATCTGGCAAAACAATATCAGAGCCATCATAATTTTTATGAACAATAGGCTTCACATTAGTACCACTAGCATCTGGTGCGGTATCCATATGGGAACAAAAACAAAGAACTGGTACATCTTTATCCGTATTAGAGGCTAAGGTAGCATACACGTATCCATGTTCGTCAAGATGTGCATCCGAAAGCCCCATTTCTAAAAGCTCTTGGACTAGGATTTTTCCCAAGTCTTTTTGCTTCATCGTCGTAGGTACCGTCTCTGAATTTGGATCAGACTGCGTGTCAACAGTTACGTACTTTAGAAATCGTTCCGCTGCGGTATGTTTGAAACTGTGATTACTCATGTTATGTTGTAAGTTTATATATGATCGAAAGTTTTTAACTCGTGCTAAAACCGACTGCAAATTTAGGCAAAATTATTGAAATTTGCTTGGATTGAATAAAGGTCGATTTCTTTGAAGAGGGGGCATCTTACCTTTCGTTCATGGATCAAGTAGGCGCGCAAGCTTTCCTTTAAATTTTCACTTCTTCACCGCATTTCCCTTACATCCTTCACAATCTCTCGAAGCAACTGAAAGGTCTCAAATTCCCTAAAACTACTTTCATCATTTGTAGTCCCATAGTTGTTGTTCGCCGATGTTTTTACAATGATGACATTATGGGTGGGATTGATATATATTATTTGATTGTAAATTCCGAGAGCAGCATACTCACCTTCGTCACCATCCAAAATCCACCACTGATAGCCATAGCCCAATTCACTGCCAGAAGCATCGTTGTTTCCTGCGAGCAAGTGAGAAGCATCCGAGTTTAAGGACTGATTAATCCAATCTTCCGAGATAATCCGTTGACCATTCCAAAGCCCTTTGTTGAGGTATAAAAGTCCAAATCTTGCATAGTCTCGCAAAGAGGCGCTCAATCCTGCTGCGGCAAATTCATGTCCTTGGTCGTCTACAAGCCACCAAGCATTATTTTCCATACCCAATGGTTTCCAAATCTTTTCTTCCAGGTAGCTGCTAAGAGATTGATTCGTCGCTTTAGAAATAATCATTCCTAGTACTTGCGTATCAGAACTGTTGTAACGATTATAAACGCCTTGCTCTTTATCTTTTGTCAGTGTTTTTGTGAATTTTGCAAAAGAACCACCAAGCGCGAGGGTTCTCCCAAAGCGATTGATGTCTGAGTTGAAATCGCTATAGTCTTCATTCCAACTAATCCCAGATGACATTTGTAATAAATTTTTTATGGTAATCGTTTCGTAAGCACTGCCATTGAACTCAGGAAGGTAGTCGGATACTTTTTGATCAATACTCTTTACAAAACCTTCCTCAATGGCAATCCCCATAAGGGCAGATACAAATGATTTGGTAACGGACCAGGCAATGGTATGTGACCCTGCTGTATTGCCCAGATAATAATTTTCAAAATAAATGGTATCATTTTTCATAACCATTAATCCGGTTACGTCCGTTTCGTTCAGCAGCTGTTCCGTGCTTTTCATCTCCCCATTAAATTCATACCTTCCAGGGAATCGTAAAAATGGTCCTTTCGTAAGGGGACTTGCTGTACCACTAGCTTCGATTGTTCTAGTAGGAAAATAGTCTTCGACTGATCGAAAACGCTCAACCTGTTCTTTTCCGGAGAACATAGTCAAAGCAAATTGAAGCCGCTGTATTTTTGATCTAAAAAAGAATGCAGTGATGAGTAAAATCACAATAAGAGCTAGAAGAATTTTCAATGCTTTTTTCATAATATTTTTTGCTATAACACCTGCTTATTTAAGGGACAGTTATTTAGGTCTAAGTCAATCCATCGAGTCTATTTCCACATCTATATTCGAAGAATCCCAAAATGCTTTTAACATGACTTATCCCCTTTGTAATCGGGGGCGGGGGATCTTCCGTCGAACCAAGAATTTAATGACTAAATCCTTAAAGTGAAAAGCGATTTTTAATGCTAATTTCGGCCAAGTCAGCGCGCCAGACGCTATTGTAAAACTCCATTTCAAAATTTTTGCGACTAGCTTCAAGCTAAAGGTCATATTTTGCGCATAACCAGCACACAGCGTCATGTGCTCCTTGTAAGATGCTAAGGGGATATCTGGAGAAGCCCAAACGGTAACATCAAAATCAAAGTCGAACTTAGTAACTAATACTTTGTCTGCTGAGATAGCTGTTTCTATTTGTCGTTTGCCGAAAAGGAATTCCATGCCTTCAAAGAATTTTCGGACACCTTCTCTGATTTCTTTATAAAGAATTTTAATGAAATTTTTGAAAATTCGTATGACGCTTTTTACACCATTAATGATACGTTGGAATAAGTTTTTAATCACTCGACCAATAGACCGCGCCAGACTTTTGACACCGTAGTAAAACCGTCTAATTTGAGTATTCGTTTCCTGAATGCCCGCTTCAATTTCGGAGGTGAATGATTTCCAGGCGGCATCCGTTACCTCGTTTTTATAAATAGGATCTTTGTCAAATTGATTTTCGTACTCTTTGATTAATTCGGCGGTGTTTTTTGTGGAAGATTTTTTCTCTAATTCGCAGATGCAATCAAAGAAGTAATGGATGTTTAATAACCAGTAACCCGCAGTATTGCTACCTAGTTTTGTCAAGACATATTTCAAACGCAAGCGCTTCAAATCTTCTTCTTCAATTAGTTCTACGATAGATTGAAAGGTGCGATCGGCAGGCTGGCTGTCCAATTTTCCATAGTAGTAACCATTCATCCATTGGCGAACTTGAATCAAGCGAATGAGAAAGGAATTAAAGGGATCTAGCTCTAGTTTTTGTAAGTAAGTTTTGCTGCGACTCTCAAAAACTTGTATCCGTAACTCTTTGTAAAAGTCGGAATCCAGTGAGCGTTTGAGTTGTGCTTTGAATCGATATTTAAGGCCACTTATTTTTCGCTCCAAGCGATTGAGTCGATCTTTTAGCGGTTGAATTTCGATTTGATTTTTGCGTATAATGGTATCGCGTTTTGCAATAGCATCTTGTAGTGATTGATCTTTCTTTTTGATGGATTCAGCTACGTTCTTTAGCAAGTCTTGGGTTTGCTTTTGTTGCTGTTCCAATGATTGAATGATGGCTTTGTTTTGTCCGTTTGCATTGGCTTGTTCTTCTAGTTTTAGAAGTTCTGCTTGCAAGTTTTTTCGTGTGTTGTAGCGCTCTAGTTTTTTGTTGAGTTTGTCAATCTCATTTTCGATAGAGTTGATCTGATCTTGTTGTTTTTTAATAATGGCTTTATGATTGCCAGGTCTTGATTGGAGTGCAGTTATATTGCGATTGAAGATGCTGACATTGTGTTTTAGGTTGCCAATCTCACCAATTATTTGAGCTTGACTTTTCTCATTTTTCAATTGTTTTTCAACCTTTTTCAGTTCTTTCTTTTTTCGTCTAATCGTTTTACTATTAAGGTCAGGGCCAGCCTTTTGCTTCTCTTTATGAATCGCAATTGCAAAGCGAAGAAGATCTTGATCTAGTAATTTTTTTTGCGAAAGCAGAGGGATTTTTTCTACTTTTATTTTGTCAGACAACCTTTTGGTTTCTTCGAATAAGTCTTTACCCTGATTAACCAATTTTAAGATACACCGCTCCACTTTTTCGGCACGTCGTTTTTTATTTTTATTTCGCTTCTCCAGTCGTTCAATTTTCGCTTCTTCTTTTGAAAAAATAGTGCTGGTTAATGCCGTTATTTCATGATCAATAGCAGCTTCCTCTCGCATAAGTTCTGCTTCATTGTCTTGCTCGCCATCCTGCTCTGTTACCTCTTCAACAGTGTCCGCCGCCGCATTGGTCTTATATTGAAAAACGACTACTTTTTTTCGGAGTTGTTTACTATCCAATATGCGTTGCAGCAGAAAGGGCAGATTACCAATCATAGTCAAAAGCTCAGTCCTGTTTTTGGCTACAAGCCAAGTATTCAATGTTTTTAGCGCAAGCTCACTATCCATTCCAATAGGATTAGAAACTTGTTTTGTGAAAACACCTAAAATAATCAAACGATAGTGAATGACACGGCTAGAAAGATTAACCGTCCCATTTTTAGGAAGATTAAGAATGGAAAACTCACCATCTAATCCAGTCAGTTGATGAATCAAGTTGAGTTCCAATCCATCCAATTCTTCAGGAGGAATTTTCGAAAAATTTGGAGCAAAATCAGGAATTAAACCTGCGAGAATATAATCTTTTCGGAAATGCCGAATGGCCTTGGCGATGTGGGAGTTACGATCGGGGCTGTTGTTCTCAATAGCTATTTCATTGAGATAACCTAAGTCAATCAAAGGTTGCTCAATCTCCTGTCTACGACCTGTTTCCAACAAGGCCACTTCTTCAGCAGGAATTACATCGGACCAGTCAGCACTTATCATATTAATGAAGATTTTGTTTTCCTACGAACGGGGATGAAGATACGGATTAGGGGCCCACTTGACTGATCGTCAAAATCTGACCTCTAATCCGTATTCCCATCCTATTATAAGGGCAACCTATACAATAACATCCTGAAGGAAACTCAAGAAACCATTACGTGCTTGATGAGCAGTACCCACAGCAGTTTGATGCAAATCAAACAACTGCTTACCCTGCTTACCCAAGTCAGACTTAATGAAGTTGACCGTATCGTGATCAAAGTCAATGTGTGTATGTGCGATCAATTCGATCTCACCTTTAGTTTTACCACTCTGGTTAAGTTTAGAAATGACATTTTTCATGTCAAATTTAGTCTTTTTGTTCTGACCAGTACCTGTGTTGATGATGTGTTTTACATCTCCGGTGAGGGTAGTTACTTCTAGCGTAGCAAAATCGACAGTAAGGTCTTTAATTTGATCTGCAATTTTCTGAAATTTTTCTTCGAGAGAATTAGCCATAATTAAGAGGATTTTATTTTGGAAACCGAATGATTTGGCTTCGTGCTCATTTGGTGTGGAGCTAGGGTGAATTAATGTACAATCAAAGGGAATTGAGCTAGAAACCAATTGTTTAGCTTGTATTCCATTGCTTAGTCAAGCGAAAGATATGAAAAATCTTTAATTTGATAGCTAAGATTTGAGAAAATCGCATAGCTCCTTTCTATCTGTTCTAAAAGGCTTCCTGCATGGTAAAACATACCTTCCACTCAATGTAGCTCGGGAAGGACATTCTTTTTGAATAGTTTTGACAAACAAAAAATACAACTAAAACCAATCATTATGAAAATTAAAACTACGGCTTTTACACTGCTCTTTTTTACGGTTTCATGTTTACAAATACTTAGTGCACAGCCTGATTGTTCCCCACCAGGGGCAGCCTCAGGTTTAGATGCAAATAATGTCAGTACGAGTATTAGGAATGGTGGAGACCTCTGGTGGAATGGAAGCTCAGTAAATCCTTCGGATGGTATAGATTGGTCAATGTGTAGTGAAAATATCATTGCTGACTCTAGAATGTTATTAGGAGTGGGCTCATTTAGGATGCTTCCAGGGCAAGTCAAAACGATGAGTTTTGCTGTGGTATACGAAGCGAATGTAGCGCATCCATGTCCCGATCTTTCCGTACTTCAAGATGTTGGAAATGAAGTTTGTGATTTTTTTAATGAAAATATTTCTACAAGTTATGCGACTCCTCTTTACAAGGAATCAAATCTAACATTATCTCCCAATCCAATGATCAGTCAGGCGCAGCTCATTTTTTCAAAAGGTAATGAGCAATTGGAGCAAGTTCAAATCTACTCCATAAATGGCCAACTGATGCGAACTTACTCTAACCTTTTAACCAATAGTCTAAGCATCGAAAAAGAAAATTTAACAACAGGAATGTATATCTACAAAGTATCTACAAACGATGGGAAGACCTATAGAGGGAAGTTTGTTGTAAACTAAATAAGTTTAATTCTGTACATTACTTATATTGTAGACAGAAATCAATTGTTATGAAAATTAGAACTACAATACATACATTATTGTTTTTGACAACGGCCTTTCTGCAAATCACTCTTGCACAGAATCCTTGTCTACCAGCGACAGAGGAAACGAATCTAGACGCCAACAATGTCAATGCAACGATAACAAATGGGACAAATATTTGGAATGGTAAGTATATTGTTCCCAAACCAGACCCGGCTTCTGGCTTGCCAGAAGTTTCCGCTATTGCTTCGGGAGGCATTTGGATAGGAGGCTTTGATGAGGCAGGTAATATAAAGGTGGCTGCTTCTACTTTCGGAATGAATGCTGGAGAAGTAGATTTTTATCCGGGACCACTAACGGAGATTGGGCAAACTGAGTTAACGACCTGTAGTAATTTTGATTACATATGGTCTACTAACGTAGACGACATTATAAGCCATTCCGCTGATTGGTATGACAATGGAACGATTGACGGCCCCATCCCAAGTTCAATTTTAGAATGGCCCGGAAGAGCTAATCCAGCATTCTCGGCTATTTTTGGATTTGACTTGCCTAATACAGAACAAGAGCTTGCCCCTTTTTATGATCATAATTATGATGGAATTTACAACCCTTATGATGGTGACTATCCCGATATCAACGGCGCAGATCAAGCGCATTGGACTCTGTTTAATGATGCTGGTGATGAGCATTTTGTAACTGGAGGAAATTTTATAAGGATTGAAATTCAGCTTCTAGCTTATTCTTTCGAATCGGATGAAGCTGCTCTTAATAACACTACCTTTTATGAATATAAGTTTATTAACAGGGCAATAGAAACCATAGATAGTACGATAGTTGGAATTTGGATTGATCCAGCTTTAGGCTGCCCTACAGATGATTATATTGGATGTTTTCCTGAAGATAACCTAGCATTTATATACAATCAAGATGCGGTGGATGGTGAAAATGATTGTAGCTGCCCGGGAGATATTAATACCTATTGTGAAGAAATTCCAGTTGTGGGAATTAAGATAGTTAGGGGCCCAAAAGTAGAACGGATTATTAATGAAGATGGTGATTTAGAAGTGCCTCCACCTGGTTCTTGGGGTGACACTATTATAGAGGTTAAAATGAATACCTTTATGGTATTGGATGAAGCTGATTTACCTTCAGGAAATAATTTAGATGTTCAATATTTCAGATTGTTAACAGGAACGTGGGCAGACGAAACACCCTTAACTGCTGGTGGGAATGGCTACAATCCAGGGAGTACGGATTACACAAAATTTGCTTATTCTGGTAATCCTTCCATTGATACTGCTTGGTCAATGTGCGCAGAAAATACAATTGCTGATCCTCGAATGTTGATAGGAGTGGGGCCATTTAGATTGGAACCTGGAGATAGTGAAACGATGACTTTTGCGGTCATTTACGCAGCTGATGTCGCTCACCCATGTCCCGACCTTTCAGTACTTCAGGATATTGGAGACGTATTGGATGGTTTTTTCGGAAACAATTTTACGCTTTCAAATCAAAGCCCTCTTTATAATAAATCAAGTCTAAGTTTATTTCCCAATCCAATGAACAGCCAAACGCGTCTCAGCTTTATCAATACAGATGAGCAGTTGAAAGAAGTTCAAATTTATGACATGAATGGTCAACTAATGAGAACTTACGCTGGCCTTTCGGCAAATAGTCTAAGGATGGAAAAAGGAAATCTAAGACCAGGAATGTATTTCTACAAAGTAACTGCTAAAGATGGAAAGACTTATAGTGGGAAGTTTGTTGTGAATTAAATAATAAATATTATTTATTGGATGGCGCTATTTAGTTAAGCTGTTAGATGGTGCAATCTTTTACATTCTCATCAATTGGAGAGAATTTGTTTTCTTAGAAATTAAGCTTACTTTTAAACAGAAAAAATATTTAGCTAAAACTAAAACACACGCTTATGAAAAAGACATGTACACAAGTCTCCTTCCTAGTCCTATTTTTAATTGGCGCAATCACGACACAAGCGCAGGATTGTTCTCCCACACAAGCATACACTGAATTAACCGGCAACAATGTAAGAGCTGGACTCAACATCGGAGGTGATCTGTGGTGGAACGGATCTGATGCACGATACATTGTGCCTGCTGTTGACCCTACATCTGGGCTTCCTGAAGTCGCTGCTATTTTTGCAGGCGGAATTTGGATAGGTGGAACAGATGCGAACGGAAATTTAAGATTAGCTGCTCAGACATACGGAACGGCAAATGGTGAAACCGATTACTTTGCAGGTCCCCTCAATGACGACGGCACCACTACCTCCATTCAATGTAATGACTTCGATCGCTTTTGGATAGTAACAGATGATGATATTAATACGCACAATGCCGACTTTGCTGACAACGGAATGATCGACAACCCAGTTGCTGAAGTCATGGCTTGGCCTGGAAGAGGCAACCCTGACTTTGAGTCAATTCATGGTTTTGAATTACCTTTCGTCAATCATGCTATGGCCCCTTTTATTGATCAAAATGGAAATGGAATCTACGAACCTTCGCTAGGTGATTTTCCAAATATTAAAGGTGCAAGCCAAGGCAATTGGTTTGTCTTTAATGATGCAGGAGGTGTGCATACTTCTTCAGGAGGTGAAGCGTTAGCTATGCAGATTCAGGTGTTGGCTTATAGCTATGCATCTAATGAGGATGCTATCAATGATGCTACATTTTATGATTACTATTTTGTTTATAAGGGTGAGGAGGTACTTGAAGATACAAATATATCAATTTGGGTTGACCCGGATTTAGGTTGTTATACTGATGATTATATTGGTTGCGATACCATTAGTGATATGGCTTTTGTATACAATATGGATGCAACAGATGGAGATAATGGATGTTCTTGTCCAGGAGGAGTGACTACCTACTGCGATGATATTCCACTCGTTGGTATCAAAATATTGGATGGTATTTATGCTGAAAGAGTATTTGGAGGAGGCGGTCAATTGGAAGTACCGCTCCCAGGCCAAGCGGCAGATACGCTCGTTAGTTTAGGAATGACTTCTTTTATTTACTACAATGGAGTTGGCGCTACTCAAGGAACCGCTGACCCAGCAACTCCAGCTCAATACTTTAATTACATGCAAGGGCGTTTCCAAGATGGTTTACCCATTAGCGTAGGTGGTGATGGACATAATCCTGGTGGAACATTTACCAATTATGCTTTTCCAGGAAATCCTGCAGATGTTGGTGAATGGTCAATGTGTCAAGAGGATTTACCTGCAGGTGATCGCCGTATGTTAATTAATTCAGGGCCATTTAGAGTCGTGCCGGGGTCTATCAACAGACTGTCTTTCGCAGTGATTTATACACCTAGTGTTGCTCATCCTTGCCCAGATATCAGTGATTTAAGAGAGGTTGGAGATGTCGTGTCTACCTTTTACGACAATGGAGGTATCGTCAGCATTAATACGCCAATCTATCAAGATAATGCTATCAGTTTGACACCAAATCCATTTACCGACCAAAGTCAATTGGTGCTAGAAGGTGCTTCTACTTTACAGCAAGTTCAACTCTATTCCATCACTGGCCAACTCATGAGAACTTACGCTGGCCTTTCGGCAAATAGCCTAAGCATCGAGAAAGGAAACCTGACACCAGGGATGTACCTCTACAAAGCTTTGGCAAAAGATGGAAAAGCTTACTCTGGTAAGTTGGTGCTGGAGTAGGGGCAAGGTTTAAATTTAAAACCGCAAAATGATAAATCTGTCGGGTCTAATCTAAGCGCTAGATAGATCGCAAGGCGAGAGTCAAAATGTAAAAGTAGTCTTCTGTGGTGAAGCTCTATGGTTTTGGGCCACTTTTACGTTTAGACTTTCGCGGTTTTAAATTTTACATTTAAAACCCTTTTTCTTCCCAGACTTTTCATAATTTGCAGCCAAAGCAAAAAAATGATTAATCTACCAGAAACAGGGCAGAAAAGAATCGTCATCATTGGTGCCGGATTTGCCGGAATTACACTCGCCCAACGTTTGATGAAAATGGACGTTCAGGTAGTCCTGATCGATAAAAATAATTACCACCAGTTTCAACCACTCTTTTATCAAGTCGCTATGTCCGGCTTGGAACCCAGTTCCATTGTATTTCCTTTGAGGAAGCTCTTTCAGGGTAAATCCAATGTCTTTATTCGAGTGACAGAGGTGGAGCGTGTAGATCGGGAAAAGAAATGTTTGCACACACCATACGGTCACGTCAATTATGATTATTTGGTTATCGGTATTGGAGCAGATACTAATTTTTATGGTAATGAAAATATTCAGAAGCATGCCATCCCAATGAAATCTGTTTCAGAAGCATTGTATTTGCGAAATGCTATTTTGGAAGACTATGAGAAGGCATTGACCGTTCAGGATTATGATACGCGCCAAGAGTTAATGGACATCGTAATCGTAGGAGGTGGAGCTACCGGAGTAGAAGTTGCTGGAGCATTAGCAGAAATGAAAAAATATATTCTGCCCAAAGATTATCATGAAATGAACTGTAAGGAGATTGATATTTATATCATCCAATCTGGTGATACTTTGTTGAAAGGCATGTCGGCTGAGTCTGCTATAGGAGCGGAGGAATATTTGGAAGGATTAGGAGTCATCGTTCGAAAAAATGTACGTGTAAAAGATTTTGACGGTAAGGTTGTTTACATGAATGACGGTAGCACGATTCGTGCAAGAAAAGTGATTTGGGCAGCAGGAATAACAGGAAATAAAATTGGAGGATTACCTGAAGATGCAGTCGTTTGGGGCAATCGAATAAAAGTAAACCAACTCAACCAACTAGAAGAAGATCCGAATATCTTCGCGATAGGAGACATCTCTTATATGGAAACGGAAGCTTATGAAAAAGGACATCCCCAAGTTGCGCAAGTCGCCATTCAACAAGGCAAGCATCTCGCTAAGAATCTCAAACGAATAATGAAAGGCGAAACACCAAGTCCTTTTGTTTATAAAGATCTTGGTTCTATGGCTACCATTGGTCGAAATAGGGCAGTGGTGGATTTACCTAATTATAAATTTAAAGGCTTTTTCGCTTGGACAGTTTGGCTACTTATCCACCTTTTTCAAATCATTGGTGTGAAAAACAAACTCTTCGTTTTTATCAATTGGGTATGGAATTATTTTACTTACGATCAATCACTTCGCTTAATCATCCGTACCAATTCTGGAAAAGTGGAACCGGAGGAGAAAGAGAAAATAGCTTAAATAAGCAAACGTTTACTAAATTTTCAAAGTTTATTAAACGTCCTCTCTAGATCTCCACAATGAGAATTAAGGTTAACAAACAAGGCTACAATTGGTATAGCTAATAAAAGGTGCAGCAATGATCACTATCGCTTGTAAACCCGCTCTCCTTGCAAGTAAGTCTCGAGCACCACCGTTTTCCCAATCTCATCAGCAGCAATCTCAAAAATATTCCGATCCAAAATTACAAAATCAGCTTCTTTTCCAACTTCCAATGAACCAACCTTAGTCTCCTGACGCATCGTGTAAGCACCATTGATGGTATATGCTTTTACCACTTCTTCCAAACTCAAATTCTGAGGACTACGTGTCACCGCATTCTGCATTCCAACAAAGGGATTTAATGTACTCACATCCCAATCACTACTTAAGGTTATTCGAGCATTGTTTTCATGCAAACTTTTTATTGGGATGATGGAATTCGTAACTTCCGTTCCAACCAAGTAATCATTCTCATGCCAATGATCCGGGTTTGTAAAAGAGCCAGCAACCTGTGCATCGGCAGTGACATTGAGTTGTGCGAAACGACTATAATCAATAGGGTCAACAAACTCAACGTGTGTGAGTCGATGTCTTCCGTTTGATGTGCCACTTTGCTCAATGGCGTTCAATGCTTCGTGGATAGCTCGATTACCCAAAGCGTGTATGTGAAAGTCAAAACCCACTGATTCCAATTCCGAAATGTAAGTTGCAATACGACTTTCAGTAATGTAATTCAAGCCATTATTAGTAGCTTCCTGAAAGTAATCAACAAGATAATCATCGTGCATAGCAGCAGTAGTATTGTGGACAATGCCATCCGCATATAATTTAATTTGATTGATGCGCAAAAGACTATTCGGGTCATTACTATATAGTGCTTTGATTGCTGCTAACTGTGCAGCATCTTCATCAGCGGGGTAAACCCAAAGTCCTAGGTTAGCTCGAACAGTCAATTCATTATCTGCTTCCATCTTTTTCCAAGTATCCTGCTGGTTTCTTTTCCAAAAAGTCCGTGCTTCAGAGATGGAGGTGATGCCATGTTTTGCAAGTTCGGGCAAAGCATATTCAGTCAAGCCAAAATAATCATTTTCCATGCTTTGTGGGCTGGGGGAGAGGGCTAGTTCCATGAGTCGCTCCCCAGCATTGTCTATTAAAATACCATTTGGTTCACCATCCAAACCCTTCATAATGATTCCACCAGTAGGGTTTGGACTTGTTGAGGTATAGCCTAAAAGTTCCAGGGCTTTTGAATTACACCAAAGTGAGTGCGAAGTCATTTCCATGATACCGATGGGGCGTTCGCTAGTGATGTCATCCAGAATTTCTTTAGGTGCCCGCTGTGCTTCTAGTAAAACTTCCAGAGAATGTCCCCAGCCAAGTAACCACCCTGTACCTGAGTTTTCATTATTTGCAGTTATAATTTCTGCAGCAAAGTTTTCAGCATCAATCACCTGTTCATTCAAAATGAATTTAAAGTTTTCGGAGGCAGCTTCCAAAGGATGTATATGTACATCATGAATACCCGGCATAAGCATTTTGCCATCAAGGTCGACCAAGACGGCATCTTCTGATGCCATTTCTTTTGCTTCAGCTGTTGTACCCACAAATTCAATGATACCATCAACAATGTAAATTGCCTCTGCCCAAACTTGATCAGGATTAACAGTGTATATTTTTCCATCGAAGTAGACCGTTTCCATTTCTGATGTTGAATTATTATCTGGACTTTTTTCCTTGCAAGCGATGATGCTCATTAAGATTAAGGCGATTATGGTAAGCATAAAATGGGATGTGATTTTCATATTCTTGTTTCATTAGGAAAGCTATTTTATCCTATCACAAATATAATAAACTCTTCTAGACTCTCTTGATCAATCATTAACTCCAGTCAAACCTCTCATTCACACAATCAAGTCTGGCATTCATACAATCTAACTGTTATGACTTCAAAATCTATACTATATTTATATTGTAAATAATAATCGAACGGGCAGTTCCCTGCCTGTCAATAGTGAAAGCTTTGGCAGGCAGTTTTTTTTGAAATTAAGTAACTGATAATTTAATGACTCGGGAATAGGAAGTCTCCTAGATACGTGGAGCAAGGGTCGAATGAACATCCAGCCTCCCACATAAAAAAAGCCGTCGAATTAATCCGACGGCTTTTTTGAGTTTAAAACTTATCGTTTAACGTAGCACAGTAGTGTGCCCCGAAACCCCTTCCCGCTCACCATCAATATGCTCAACTTCTACATACCAAACATAAACTCCAGGATTCATCGCTTCGCCTTTGAAGTAACCATTCCAGCCTGTCAGCGGATCATTTACTTCAAAACCTTCCGCAAGGAATACTTGCTCACCCCAACGATCATAAACTCGGAATGAAAGTACCTTCGTCCCTGGTCGACCATGTACAATCATTAAATCATTATTACCATCGCCATTTGGAGTAAAGGCAGTCGCTACATATACCGGACGATATTTTTCTACAGTAACCTTTACTTCATCGCGGGCTTCACAGCCATTCTCATCAATGACATATACGTCAAAGGTAGTCGTACTGTTGATAAACACCCATGGTGAAGGACAATTGAGAATACTCAAAGGGTCACCGTGACAAATCAAACTAGGCATATAAGGAGGTAACCAAGTGATTGAAACCTCGCCTTGATTACTGCCATATTGAGCAGATATTTGAACACTATCTCCAACTTGTATTGTTTCATCATCTCCTGCATCAAGCCAGATTGGAGCTGGACTACCAACAGTAGCTTCTGATTCAAAAATACAGCCATTCGCATCACTGATATACACTGGATAAGTTCCACTAGTCAAGCCAATTTGAATGAGTGAGCCATTGTATTCGTCTCCATCCAAGCTATATCTAAACGGTGGTGTTCCTCCACTTACTCCTATATTTATACTCCCATCCTGACTTTCATAGCAGGAAGTAGAGTCGGTGGTAATATTGGTACTCATGGCTGGAGGTGAGTTCACAAATGTTGATGACGAATCAATACAACCATTCGCATCCACAATCGTTAAGGAATAACTACCTGCGCCCAAATCTTCCAAACTCGATTCAACTGATCCGTTTGACCAAAGGATATTGTAAGGTGCTGTTCCTCCATTAATCGTTGCGTCAATACTTCCATTCGCATCTCCAAGGCAAAGAACTGCTTCTGTATTAAAACTAACTGAGATTGGCTCTGGTTGTTCTATCTCTACTTCAGTTGAAGTGGAGCAACCATTGGCATCCGTAATCGTGACCTGATAAGTACCGGGCGATAGACTTGCTGCTGTTGCAGTTGTCTGTCCAAAAGCATTGGCATCCCAAAGAAATGAATAAGGTGCTGTTCCTCCAGCGCCATCCACGCTTGCCGTTCCATCACTACTTCCAAAACAAGTTACATTATTTGTACCCAAAACATTCGAACCAATTTCTGCAGGATTGTCAATTGTAATTGAGGCGGTGCCAGTACAACCAAGTGCGTCAGTCACAACAACAGAATAGTTTTGTCCTCCAATGGCATCCGTAATCGAAGTCCCATTATTTCCATCTGACCATAGAATCGTAAAATCATTAGGATCGGCAGCGGTACTATTATAGTTGATGGCATCAATTGTAGCTGTTCCGTCATTTCCATTAAAACAGAAAGCAGTTGTCTGTGATAACAATACATTGATTTGTCCTTGTGCTTCAACCATGGCCGTATCAATAAACGTACAACCGCCATTATCAGTGATGGTTACATAGTGCGTACCTTCCGGTAAATTATTGACTGAAGGAGTTGTTAAACCATTGGACCATAAATAACTGAATGGGCCAGTTCCTCCACCAACTGTCACGGTGGCAACACCATTACTTCCTCCAAAACAAATAAGGTCCATATCAGTCATTGTTGACATAATCCCAGTAGCAGGTTGATCAATTGCGAGTTGAATAGTACTAGTACATCCATTCGCATCTGTTACCAATACGTCATAAGTTCCAGCATATAAATCATTGATATCTTCCAAGGTAGAATTATATGCACTTGGTCCAGTCCAGCTGAACGCATATGGCATTGTACCTCCAATTACATCAAGTTGAATATTTCCGGTGTTGTTACCAAAACAAAGAATGTCATCTCCATTTATAGTTAATTCAATCGCAGAAGATTCAGTAATAGTTACAACTTCATTATTGGTACATCCATTCGCATCTGTTACCACGACGGTGTATGAACCAAGGGGCAGGTCAATGGCGGTTTGTGTCACCTGATTTCCAGCAGCAGCATCCCATTGGTATTGGTAGGGTGCTGTGCCTCCGAGAGGCTGTGCTGTTGCGGTTCCGCTAGTACCACCGTTACAACCCACATTATTTTGATCAAACGTAATCCCAATTGCATCTGGTGAATCTATACTAGCTGTTACAATTTGTGAACAGCCATTGGCATCTGTAACCGTGATCGAGTAATTGATGGCAATTAAGTCAGTTCTTGTGGAATCAGTAACTCCAGCATTGTCATTCCACGTATATATATATGGGTAACTACCTCCACTCGTAGAAATGGAAATGGTTCCATCATTTACACCAAAACAAGAGGTATTGTTAACATCAACGCTTGCTGCTTGCAATAGGCTAGGCTCATTCACTGTCAACATTAGAGTTGCGGTACAACCAAAACTATCTGTAACAATTACATTGTAATCTTCTTGTGTCAAATCTGTTGCTACATCTGTTGTTTGTCCACTTGGATCATCCCAGAGGTAGGTGTAAGGTGCCGTTCCTCCTGTCGCTACAACAGTTGCTGAACCATCAGCTCCATCAAAGCATAAAGCGCTAATTGTAGACCCGGTAAGATCAATTGCAGTATCTTCAAAAATGGTAATCGTAATTTCTTCAAAACATCCTAAGGAATCCGTCACTAGAACGCTATATATGCCACCACTTAGATTTGCAATAGCATCTGTATCATTACCGGTATTCCATGCATAGATATAAGGTTCTACACCTCCTACAACAGTGACTCCAGCAGTACCGTCTGCTTCTCCATTACAAGTAACAGCAGTTGAAAGGGGAGTGAGTAATAATGACTCTGGTTGATCAACAGCTACGGTATCCAAAACAGAACAACCACTAGCGTCAGTTATCGTTACAAAATAATCACCAACGACCAATCCTGTAACGATAGAGTCACCTGATCCAGTACTCCACAAAAAGGTATAAGGCAAGGATCCTCCATCTACCGCAAAAGTAGCGCTTCCTTCATTACCACCATTACAGTTGGCATTCGTTAGCGGAATTGGAGTAGTTTCCATTGAAGGAGGTTCATAAATATCTATGGTTTGGCTGGTGCTACAACCGCCTACATCAGTAAGTATGACGGTCTGTGGTCCACCAGAAAGATTATCGAAAATACCAGTTGAGTTCGTAACTCCACCTAGTGTGAATTCAAAAGGAGGGAAGTTTCCGTTGGCCGAAACGCTGATAGAAGCATCACTAGCCCCTGCACAACTTACTTCAGTAAAATTATTTACAATGATACTTGGTGGCGTACAATCAATGGTGGTACAAGTCAAGGTATCAATCAAGCCATCACAAAAAGCGATTGCACGTACCATGATGGTCACATCGGTGTTGAGATTAAGACCATCTACAAATTGGTTTAGAGGTCCTGGACTTGCTAGCATCCATGGTCCACCATCTACACTAACTTCATACCCTGTTGCACCTGGAATATCAGGCCAGGTAAAATCAATACTGTTAGAAGTGATGTCATTACAAGTTACATCTGGAGCAGGAAGTACTTCAAGTACATTGATCATGATAGAATCAAAAACCATACAACCATAAGTATCGGTAGCAGTCAAAACATAAGTTGTTGTTGTATCTGGAGTAGCAACAGGATCAGGGCAGTTGTCGCAACTCAATCCAGCACTCGGCTCCCAGCTATAATCTATTTGATAGGAAGGGTTGAAACAAATAGACCAACCCAATAAGGTTCCATTTAATCCACCAGTATCATCTTTGAGCAATAACTCCCAAGTACCATTGGTTGGATTATCTCCATCATATAAATCATCCCAAAGTCCTTCAGGTTGGAAATCACCTGTAAATGGTGCCTCAGAAGCAGGAGCTCCGACCTGACCAAAAGTAATTGGGTCTGTTGATTCTGGTGTAAAGCAAGTTTGTGTATAGTCGTCTCCTGAGCCACCGTTGTCTGTAGTTAGTTCCAGGAATTGCCCACCTGGTGAGATTAAAAAGACATCTACATCACTAATCCAAATATGGTCTACTTCAATACAAATTCGTTTGATGACGCCATCTTGTAATGTTGTTGGTTGAACACCAAAAACCTGAATAGGAGAGTTTGTTGGTGGCGGTGGCGGTATAGGTGGATCATTGTCATTGATGGTGACAATAGCCATGTCCGTCTCATTGGTAAAGGTTGGTGGAACAGGAAGAGGGATATCTAATGTTCCATCAAGTTGGACCGAAGTTGTTTGACAGATAGTTGTGTCAGGACCAAGGTCGGGTGGTACAATCTCGTTGTCACGGATGTAGAAATAGAAGGTATCTCTGTTACAGGGGTCTACCTGTATATCGATTCCGATTGTTTCAATTCCTTCAACGATACCATCATCCCAAGCGGTAATAGGCATGCTTACTACACTGTCACCGGCAGGAATGAATAAATCAGTTGGAACGAAAGTGTAATCAACACCGTTTTCCGCTGTGCCGAAAATGGTATAATCAAATGACAAGTCATCTTCAACAGGAGCGCCAACGGCAAATGATAAAAACCCTTCGGTACAACCTTCAGTGATCGTTCCATCTAAGCTAACGGTTTGTGTTTCCACCTGTATAGCTCCAGTACCAAAACTTTTTGCTTCAAGGAAAACTGCAGAATCGTAAACAGAGTCACCTCCATCTGCGATTGCAAGTACGATCGTATATTCCAGACAGGGGGTAACGATAGCTTGTGCAATAAATACATCAAGGTAAGCACCGTGAATCATGCTTGAACTACCTGAATTGTCATTGTAGTAATTGCTGTAGTCATAATCACACAATGCTGGACCAGTACCAGCAGCGTTCACATTATTGATTGCAACAGGTATATCAGTGAATGTAAGTCCCGTTGGATCAGCAGGGTCAGGAACCAATGCAATATTGACACTATTATTAGGGTTAGGACCATTAATGCCAGGGCCATAAATGAAAAAACCAAAAACATCATTAAAATTAGAACAGGCAAAGTTTGGATATTCTTCAGAGGCAAAAGTGTATTTAAAGCGCAAGGTGTCACTAGTAGGAACAAATGTGATCGAGTAGAGAGACACATCATTCACAGAGCTTGCATCTGTTATTTCTTCCAGATAGTCATTACCCGTAACTCCTTGAGTATCACCACTAGTGATACCTCCTTCTCCTCCAGGTACATCACCAGCAAATCCACTGGACATGACAATACCCCTATCGATACCGACATTATCTAGTCCGTTGGTGAAATATCCAACAGCGAGGTCGTCTCCATTGTAAGTGATATTGGTGACTTCTACGCCATCTCCTAGAAATACGTTTGAGATCAAACTCTCAGGAGTAAAAACGGTTCCGGTTGGTTGCACCTCAATTTGTGCAGATAAGTGATTTACACCTAATAATAAGGTGCAACAAACCCATATGGTGATGAGGTTTTTAGGTAAAATAATTTTCATGATTGGTCGTAAGTTTCAATTCTCGGTTTAGAGCAAATACTAGCTAGGTCTGATTTGAGTGTAAAGTATGAGCAATTATACTGATAAATATGAGAAGGGATTGTAATAAATCAGCCAATTGTCCTTTACTTTATGTGTAAAATCGCTATTTGTCATAGGATATAGTTTCCACTATGAATTTAAGGGTCTTTCCTGATTTTAGACATAATAAGGTACAATTTTTTTTGTACAAAATCATGCAGTAGCCTTAAAACGGTGCAAACGTCCCTAATAAGAAGAGTTTTATCGAATATCATATGAAATCTTGCTATCATAAAGCTATTTTTACGGTCAAGAGTTAGGAAGCTTGTTTTATAACAACTTTCAGCTCCAAAGCTTATTAATCATCAAAATGATATAAATGAATTTTTTTAAGACAGTTCTTGCCTCATGTTTGGGCGTTGTATTAGCTTCCTTTGCTGTTTTTCTCATTGGAAGTATGGTTTTAGGATCTTTAGTTGCATCTGGAGATACAGCCAAGAAAGTAGAAGCGAATTCCATATTGGAAATCAATTTTGGGAAACCTATTCCAGAAAAAACAAATAATGTAGCTACCGATCCATTCGCTTTTGACACGGAAAGTGTTTTAGGTTTACATGATATGGTTGCAGCCATCGAAAGTGCAAAAGAAAATGATAAAATTAAAGGGATTTACCTTGACCTAAGTGCTGCACCAGGTGGACGTGCCACTTCTTCAGTGCTTCGTGAAGCCTTGGTTGATTTCAAAGATAGCGGTAAGTTTATTTTGGCTTACAGTATTGCTTACTCTCAAGGGACCTATTACATGGCTTCTGTTGCAGATGAGGTTTTAATGCATCCACTAGGAGGAGTTGATTTCCTTGGTTTCTCTGCTCAAATTCCATTTTTTAAAGACATGTTGGATAGACTTGGCGTCAAAATGCAAGTCTACTATGCGGGGCAATTTAAGAGTGCAACAGAGCCTTTTCGGCGCAATGAAATGAGTGAGCAAAATCGTCTGCAAACCCGCCAATATCTAGAAGGAATGTACAAGATCTATCTAGAGGATATCTCCGAATCAAGAGGTATTCCAGTAAGCGAATTACGTGCAGTCGCAGATGGTTATAAGTTGAAAAAAGCGGAAGACGCAAAGACTTATAACTTTGTAGATGCACTGGTTTATCACGATGAAGTACGCGCCAATTTGAAAGAAAGAATTGGTTTGAATGCGGATGATAAGTTGGAAATGATTGCACTAGGTGATTACCAAAAAGGAAATAAGAAGAAAGCTAATTTTAAAGCTAAAGATAAGATTGCGGTTGTTTATGCAGAAGGTGATTTGGTAGACGGGAAAGGAGAAGAAGGAAACATCGGAGGCGATAAATATGCAAAAATTATTCGCAAGATTCGTGAAGATAAAAAGGTGAAAGCAATTGTACTTCGTGTCAACTCTCCCGGTGGTAGCGTAATCGCTTCTGACTTGATTTGGAGAGAGCTCATTTTGGCAAAAGAAGCAGGTACGCCAATCATTGTTTCAATGGGTGACTTAGCAGCATCCGGAGGCTATTACATTTCCTGTATGGCTGATACAATCTTTGCAGAACCAAATACAATTACCGGTTCAATTGGTGTGTTTGGGATGATTCCAAATGTGCAAACGATGCTGGATGAGAAAGCAGGGATCACCTTTGATTCTGTAAAAACAGGCCCATATTCACACGGCATTTCGCCATTTTTTGCGATAACCGAGGCTGAAGGAAAAGTTATTCAAGAAAGCGTAGATGACATTTATGATTTGTTTTTAACCAAGGTTGCTAAGGGTAGAGGAATGACAAAAGGAGCTGTTCACGAAGTCGCTCAAGGACGTGTTTGGACGGGCGAAAAAGCACTCGAAATTGGATTGGTAGATGCACTCGGAGGATTGGATGATGCACTTGCCGTTGCTGCCGATAAAGCAGGTCTTGAAAGCTACCGTCTTTCAGAATATCCAAAAGTGAAAGATCCAATGACAGCTTTGATTGAGAAGTTAACTGGACAGGACAAACAAGCGAAAGCAATCTTGACAGAGGAAATGAAATCAGTATTCCCAGAATACAAATATTTGGAAAAATTGAAAAGTATGAAAGGCCCGCAAGCTCGCTTACCTTTTATGCTGGAAGAGTTTTAGAAATGTAAAACCGCAAAAGTCAAAATGTAAAAGTAGCTCGATAGCGTGGTTCCGCGCTAGGCGAGCAAACTTTTACATTTTGACTTTTACATTTTGCGGTTTTTTTTTTAAAAAAACTTGAGCTCACTTCACCCGAGCAAGTCCGCAAGCTTCTCATGAAATAAATCAAACTTCGTCAAGTCACTATGTAAGCCACCTTCAATCGTAGTAAGCACAGACATATCTCCATAAATTTTCGTCAACTTAAGCGCCTGCTCATATGGAATCAGCTCATCCGCTGTCCCATGAAAAATATGAATAGGACATTTCACTCGCTTTATCGTAATGTCGGAACGCATCTGATAGTTCATAATCCAACTCGCAGGAAAGAAAGGCATCGTCATTTTGGCCATAGCCAAAAGGCTTAGATAAGGCGTCTCCAAAATCAAAAGCTTGGCTTTGACCTTAGTCGCCAAGCGGCAAGCTATACCCGTTCCCAATGATCGGCCATAGATAACAATATTGGCTGGATCATGATCATTTAGCAGCATCTCATAAAAAGCCATCGCATCTTTATGCAAAATCCCTTTTCGGGGAGCTCCTTCACTTTTACCATATCCTCGATAATCGGGCATCAACACATCGTACCCTAAAGGAGTGAGATCAGCAGCAGCGGGTCCCCAACCATCTAAAGCACCCTTATTGCCATGGAAGTAAAGGATAATTCCTTTCGGTTTTTTGGCAGCGAAGTAGAGTGCATGCAAACGGAGCCCCTTTTCGCGAGTAAGGTAGACTTCACGGGCATTATCGAATTGTGAAAATTTATAATTTGGACTCAATTTTGCAGCTAAAAAAATGAATTTTTCCTGATTTAGATAAAGTACTATCGCAGTAATTAAATAAAGTGCCGCTAGGCTTCCGATAATGTGTGGTAAGTAATTGATAAACAGCATGCTAGGCCTGGTTGTATGTTGATTTTGAATTAATAAACTTAGAATTTAATTTAAATATATAAACACTATCAATCCAATTAAATCTGAATTCTTTTGAAGTAATTGAGGATATCGCGTTCATTAAAGATAATATGTCGCAAATTAGAAAGAAAAATCAGTTTTAAATAGGCCATTCTTTCATTGAAAAGAATAATTTTGTGAAAACATCTGATCGTTTTGCTTATGAAATATTCCACAACCGTACTTTTCTGCATATTTGCCTTCGTTTTAAGCGCTCAAAGTCAAGCTAAAATCGATACTCAAAATCCTGATCTCAGGCTCTATGATGTATACGAAAACAGCTATATTGAGCAAATTCAAAGCTCAAACCCATTCCTCATACAGCGTTGGAACTACTATTTGGATCATGCTTATACCGTGATTGAAGAGATGGATGCAAAACCAACAGATTACCCAACAGTTAATATTCCCGATCTTAAACATATCAACATTCTTTTATTGGAAAAGGAGCAAGGTCTTACACACGATTTTGAAAACCCTACAGTTTACAGGATTTCCAACACCAATAAACTTTTAGTATACAAGTCAGGCAAACAATTTAATGCACTTTTCAAAAAGTCATTAAAGTAAAATTGAGTACAAAGATAATTGTGCAGCTTGCTGAGATTAACCGTATTTTAAGGGTCTCCTCGAGTTTGCTTAGGCACATAGTAGCTGACCTGATATTTTAGAAGCATCCATTATTAAATATATAACCATATGTGGTATTGTGGCGTATAGGCTTTACTATACACCCTTTCGCATTTTTATATAGAAGTGTTTTAAGGCACTTCTGAGCTAATCGAACCGATTTTTAAATGATTTACCTTCTTTAGCATACTAACTTAGTAATCAGAAAATTCGCTAAAGAACATAATTAAATAAATGATGATAAGGAAACTCCCAGTAATGGCGATTTTTATGTTGATGGTTAGCCTGTGTTCTGCACAGACTTATATCATGGATGGTACACCCATCAACGATTGTAGTGGGTTCTTCTCTGACAGTGGCGGGAATGCAGGGCCATATGATTCTAATGAAAACCTGACAACTACTATTTGTCCCGATTTTACAACAGGGACACACATTCAACTCATATTCTCAGGTGTTGACCTAGCAGCAGGTGATATGCTTTGCTTCTTTGATGGGGATGACGCTACAGCTCCTCCAATTTCATGTGCCGCCGACTTTGATCCGGGATCTCCTTTCATTATCCAAGCTACTGCTGTAAATATTGGAGGATGTTTGACGATCACATTTAACTCGAATGCTACACTACAAGGAGATGGTTGGAGCGCAGATATTAACTGTATTCCAGCTTGTCAAACGATTCTTGCAGATTTAGTCATGACTTCTCCAGAAGCTATGCCGGCGGATACTGGTTGGATTGATATCTGCCCTGGTGAGGGTATTTCTTTTGAAGGTGCTGGCTTGTATCCACAAGATGGAGCGGTTTATAATCACTCTGACCTGACAAGCTCTTTTACTTGGAGTTTTGGAGATGGGACAACCAGTCAGGGACCTACAGCTTTCCATACTTACAATGAACCTGGCGGTTACATCGTCCAATTACTTATAGAAGATCAATTTGGTTGTAGAAATAGTAACTTCATTAGCCAGCGAGTAAGAGTTTCAACTTACCCTGACTTTGACTTAGCGGGAGATATTCCTGCAAACCTTTGTGCTAATGATACAATCAACTTGTCAGCAGTGGTAGCTACCATTGATTCAACTTATGAAGTTTCCGTAAGCTCCACAGAAGGGACTTTTCAAACAACCGGTGTTGTATCTGATTCATTGCCTTTGCCTGATGGAACAGGTTCTTGTTATGAAACCAGCATTTTGTTTGCTGACTTTGCACCTGGTCAGGTTTTGACTGATATCAACGACTTATTGAGTGTTTGTATAAACGTAGAACATTCCTATATGAGGGACTTGTATATTACATTGACTTGTCCTGATGGAACCGAGGTAATACTACAAGATCAAACTAATGCAGGTGGGGAAGTATTTTTGGGTGTACCATACGAGTTAGATGACATTGGAACGCCTGACCCACCAGAACCGGGTGTAGGTTGGGACTATTGCTGGACACCGAATGCCACAATGGGTACTTGGTTGGAATATGCAAATGCCAATGCACCCAACACTTTGCCAGAAGGAGATTATAATTCTTTTGAATCACTAGATGCCTTTTTGGGTTGTCCACTTAATGGAGAATGGACCATCCAAATTTGTGATAACTGGGGGTCTGATAACGGTTGGCTCTTCGAGTGGAGTATCAGTTTTGCTTCCGATTTATATCCAAATATCGAAACCTTTACACCAGAAATTATTGATTGGGGTTGGAATGATAATCCATCTATCTTTTTTGAAACACAGGATTCCATCTCTGCTGCTCCTATGAACGCTGGTTCTGCTAGTTATACTTTCTTCGTGTCAAATGATTTTGGTTGTACCTACGATACTACAGTCATAGTAGAGGTATTACCACCTACTCATCCGAGTTGTCATTCCTGCGATGGTACTTTACAGCAATTAACAGATACCACCCTTTGTACTGGCGATATGGTTATGCTAAATGCAGAAGTACCAAACCAATTGAGTAATCAAGAAGTTACTTTTGAAGCTTTCGCAAACATTACTTTTGATAACAATATATATCCTCCCGGTGCTCCTTACGAGTCAGTCATTAATGTTTCCAATATTAATCCGGGGACAATTATAGATGCTACGGCACAAATTATTTCTGTTTGTCTAGATTTGACACATCCTTATGATTCAGATGTAGAGTTATATCTAGAGGCTCCAAATGGAACAGTCCTTACTTTATCAAGTGACAATGGTGGAGGAGGAGATAATTATACCAACACTTGTTTTACACCAACGGCAACACTTCCAATCACAGGAGGTACAGCGCCTTTTACAGGAGACTTTTTACCAGAAGGGAATTTTACAGACCTTAATGGAACACCTGTGGCAGGTAGTTGGATACTTCAAGTGTCAGATGACCAGAATGGTTTCGCGGGTAATTTCTTAGGCTGGACCATCACCTTCGAAAATGAAAACAATATTTCCTATGAATGGTCTCCAGCAATTGATTTGTCTTGTTCAAATTGTCCTGACCCGGAAGTATCTCCTACGCAAACTACTTCTTATGTAGTTACCTCAACAGATGATTTTAACTGTTCTTTTTCTGATAGTTTAAATATTGTAGTTGTTGATGCTTTAGTCGCTCCTATAGTGGACTGTGGTCCAAACGGAACAGGAGAATTATTATTTACTTGGGGCGATGTAGCTGGTGCTTCAGGTTACGAGATCAGTATAGACGGAGGAATGACTTGGATTCCTGCAAATGGAAGTTTATCGCATTTAATTACTGGAATTCCGAATGGCGCTACAGTTGATATTTTGATACGAGGAACATCTGGTGGAGGATCTTGTGATCCCGAAGTCGCAACGAGTTCTTGTATGTTAGTCGATTGTACAATGGCATTAGATACCAGTTTTACCGTTCCTCCTTCTTGTTACAATACTGCTGATGGTTCTGCATTGATGTCTACATCAGGAGCAGCTTTACCTGTTCAGTACTTTGTTGATGGCGGTGCGGCACCAGGATCTAATATTAACTTACTCGCTCCCGGTTTGCATACGGTCGTTGCAATTGATGCAGCAGGATGCACAGATACCATTAACTTTATTTTGCCTTCGCCAGATACTATTATGATGGACCTACAGATTGATTCTGTCAACTGTTTCGGTTTCAATGACGGGCAAGCTACAGCAAATGCAACAGGTGGTACAGGCACGTTCAATTATATCTGGAACACTATACCGTCGACATCAGACGCAGCCCTTGCAAATCTATCCGTAGGTTCTTATACCGTTACTGCTTCAGATGCTAATGGTTGTTCTATTGTCGCTGTCGCGGAAATTGCTGAGCCATCTATATTGGCAAGTACAATAGTCCAAGACTCGGTTGATTGTAATGCTGGTACTAATGGAACAGCTACGGTAAGTCCAGTCGGAGGTGTAGCACCATATACCTATCTCTGGGATAATACACAAACAACAAGCACTGCATCCAACTTAATGATGGGAGCATATGAAGTAACTGTTTCTGATGCGAACAGCTGTACAGAAATTCTACAAATCGATGTTCTCGAACCTGCCCCAATATTTGTAACACTTACGGCAGATTCTCTTACTTGCTTTGAGGCAAGCGACGGACAAATGAGTGCAGATTACCTCGGAGGTGTTGGTCAGGCTACATTCAATTGGAGCGGACCTAGCGCATTCTCATCAACTGATCAAAATATTTCAGGACTCGTAGCAGGTAATTATTGCGTGACTGTAACAGACGAAAATTCTTGTACCAATTCCTTATGTTTTGATGTAGGAAGTCCGGCTCCAATAGCTTTGACTAATCCAATTTCAACGACACCATTTTGTGTAGGATCAGATGAAGGTACTGCAACTATTAGTCCTTCTGGAGGGAGTACTCCATATCAGTACCTTTGGGGTGATGGGCAAACTACGGCGACTGCAACTGGTTTGATTTCGGGTAATGTTGGTATCACTATTACAGATGCCAATGGATGTACTAATTCAGAAAGTATTTTGGTAGGAACGCCTCCAGCAGTAGTCTTAAATTTGTCAAGTACTATGACCTCCTGTGCCAATACAAATGATGGTAGCGCTCTAGCGCTTGCATCTGGAGGTACAGGTACTTCCTTCGCTTATCAATGGGATGCGAGCACAGGATCTCAAACAACAGACAATGTAACCGCACTAATCCCAGGTAATTATTGCGTAACCGTGGTAGATAATAATGGTTGCTCAGCTGATGGCTGTATCGATATAGGATCACCTGATCCAGTAGTTATTAATTCAGCAATTGAAACGCCTTTATCTTGCTTTGGTGAGAATGATGGACAAGCACTAGTAAACGTATCTGGTGGTTCTGGTGTCGGAACATATATGTATGTTTGGAATGATTCAAATGCACAATTTCAAAATCCTGCGGTATTTTTATCTGCAGACACTTATACTGTAACAGTAACAGATGCAAACGGTTGTACAGAAATTGCATCTGTAGAAGTCACTCAACCAGATACATTAACTATCTCAACTACAACGGTTGACGTGACTTGTTTTCAAGGTACTAATGGATCGGCTACAGTAAGCCCAACCGGAGGAACTATGCCTTATAATTATGCTTGGAGTGATTTCCAAACTACTGAAACTGCCGCCGACTTAACTGCCGGATTTTATGGTGTGACGGTGACGGATGATAATGGTTGTACAGCACTTACGACTGTCTCATTGTCGGAACCTTCTACTGGGATAACATTGGCGGTGAGTCAGACTCAGGTAGCTTGCTTTGCAGCAAATGAGGGAGAAGCATTGGTCGTGGCGAATGGAGGTACATTAGGCTATACGTATGATTGGAGTAATGGAGCTAATACCGATCTAGCAGTTGGTTTAGATTCAATTGATTATACCGTGACCGTTACAGATGCCTTAGGTTGTACTGCTGAGGAAGTAATAAGTATTTCGGAATTGGAAGAAGTAATTATTAACGTTGCCTTTGTAGAGCCCTTGTGTTTTAATCAATCAAATGGTCAACTGGGAGTTAATATCATAAGCGGTGGAGGAGGAGGAGGTGATCCAGCTAATTACAATTATATTTGGAACACAAGTCCAACACAAACAACCGCATATATCGACAATATTGTTGGAGATGTATCTTATACCGTAACAGTGACTGATGCACAAGGTTGTTCTTCAGAAGAAGAAACATTTTTGGGACAACCAGATGAAATGAGTTTTGATTTCGCAGTGACAGATGCACTTTGTTTTGGTTCAGCGGATGGATTGATTGACATTACGAATGTAGGGAGTATCAACACACCGATATCCTACGCATGGGATGCAAATGCTGCAAACCAAACGACTGCTACGGCAACTGATTTGACCCTAGGCTCTTACAATGTTGTGATAACGGATTCTGTTGGTTGCTCTACTCAAGGAACTATTCTAGTTGAAGAACCAACACCATTGGAAATATCTTTTGAGACCAGCAATAATTTATGCTCAGGAGATACCATCGGAACGATAGTGACAACAGCAGCTGGAGGTGTCCCGGATTATAATTTCAATTGGTCTAATGGAATGACAACAGGTGATCTGATTGGGCTAGAAACTGGTTCATATAATGTCACCTTGACTGATGCTAATAGTTGTGAACTAATATCTTCAGTAGATATTACCCAGCCAAGTCAAATAAGCGCCTCTTTTACAAGTGAGGATGTTACTTGCTTTGGAGATCAGGATGGATCAGTTCAGATCTTTGCCGATGGAGGGGCATTGCCATATGAATATAGTTTTGATGAAAGTGAATTTAATGGAGTGAACAATGTGGTCGGATTGGAAGCTGGAGCTTATGAAGTGACCATAGTTGATGCCAATGGTTGTAGCTGGTCGTCCATTGCCAGTGTAGATGGCCCACCAGAAGTAGAAGCTGATGCAGGTCCGGATATTACTTTGGGGCTAGGAGAAACGGCGGACCTAGGAGTAACGACTACCAATGCTGTAGGAAATGTAGAAGTGAGTTGGTCTGCGCCATATGCCGGTACACTTTTCTGCCCGGATTCGACAGAGATATGTCCATCACCACAATCAATTACGTTGAGCACCATTACTTATGAAGTATATGTGATCGATGAAAATGGATGTGATGCAGTAGATAACATTACCGTATTTGTAGAAAAGGAACGTCAGGTTTTTGTGCCAACTGGATTTACCCCAAATAATGATAACATCAATAGTTTGTTAATCGTACATGGTCGAAAGGATACTGAAGTAAAAGTATTTAGAGTTTACGACCGTTGGGGGAACATGGTATATGAAGGAAGAGATTTTATGGTTGGTGATTTAGATACAGGTTGGGATGGAACATTTAAAGGAAAGCAAATGCAGTCTGGTGTTTATGTATGGTATTTGGAAGCATTATTTATTGATGGATATGAGGAGATTTATAAAGGTCAGACGACTTTGTTGAGATAGGAGGCGAATGTAAAATAATAAACACTTTAATTAAAAATAGAACGACGAACACAATTTGTAGCTATCTTTAAAAAAGGATTTAAGAAAGATTTGCTTACGAATAGATAAAACAAATCATATGAATTTTAAAAACATACTAAGTAGTTTAACTGAATTATTTAGATTTTTCCTTTTGGTGGTTTTAAAAGATTACCACACTAATTCCCTATTAGTCAACCGTTTAGGGGATTATTTTAAAAACGGAAAAATCCAAATAACTAGCTCCAGTTACTTACCTTTTTTCGCGATTTTGTTTTTCCTGATGGGGAGTACTCATGAGGCAGAAGCACAAGTAGATCCAAGGTTTTCGCAGTTTTATGCAGCGCCTTTACAGTTGAATCCTGCTATGACAGGTGTCTTTGAAGGGCGTTTTCGTGTCAACGCGAACTATCGCGAACAATATGCAAGTATTTTGGGCAATGACCCATTTAGAACAGTAGGAGCGGCTTTTGATATGCGCTACAAAATAGTTGGTGACGACTATATGGGAATAGGAGTGAATGCGATTCACGATGAAGCAGGTGTTGGTGCTTTTACAACGGATAGAGCTTATTTGAATCTTTCCTATATGAAGCAATTGTCAGGAGGTCGCTATAGTCCAAATGATCAATACTTGGTGTTTGGAGGTCAACTAGGAGCCGGTCAAAACTCGGTAAATTGGGATCAATTCTGGTTTTCTCAACAGTTTGACGATGGTATCATTGCACCTAACACGAATCTTAATAATGGAGAGCCAGGAATTGGAGGTGCTAGCGAAACGACAAACGTCTACCTTGATTTTAATGCTGGTTTGATGTGGTATGCTATTTTTGGTGAAAACACCAGCGTTTGGGCTGGAGCAGCTATGAATCATCTCAACTCACCTAATGTTTCTTTCTTAGGTGAACGTGAAGTTCTGTACACACGTTGGGTAGGACACTTGGGAGGTGAGTTTCCAATTAACCAGTTTTTGAGTGTACTACCAGCAGTAGCAGTAATGGGGCAGGGGCCGTCTTTGTCGACAACTGCCGGTGCTAACTTTCGATATACCAGTCATGATTGGAATGAGGTTGCTATCCGAACTGGAGTATGGGGGCATATCGTTAGCCAGGTAGATGGTGAAGGCTTTACAGATGAATCTAAATTGTCGCTGGATGCCGTTACAGTAGCTATGATACTTGAAATTAATAGCTGGAACGTGGGTGTAAGTTATGATGTGACTACTTCAAGTTTGAAAACATCAAACAATTCTCGTGGAGCCTTGGAGCTTTCATTGATTTATGTGCATCCTGCGAAGGATCGAATTAAAGTGAATTGTCCTAAGTTTTAAGCGAAAACGATTTATATATATAATTGGGAACGTCCGCAATTGGTTTGAATACTGATTGCGGACGTTGGAATTAGTATGGCCTTCCTACACAGGTGTTGGTACAATGGCCCTTAACTTGACTTCTTGTCCTTGTTTTACTAGTCAGCGTTAGAGGGAAAAAACATGCTTATTCTACCTTAGAAAGGAGATTATTATTTCTAATACCCAGCTGTCTTCCAGCCTGGCAGGTTCTAATTCTAATTCCAAAATGTTATAGTTTTCTTAAAATTGATAGCGACTTTTAACCTCCGTGACTTTTCGAAGTCATAGAAGCATAACAAACAAACCAAACAACTATTATTAATTATTATCTAACAATTCAACTTTTATAAGCATTACAATAATTGTAATCCAACGATGAAAATTATAAGTCAGAAAACAAAGTTGAAAAAATCAAAATTATTATGAAACAGTCAATTAAATTTTTAGCATTCTCTTTTTTCGCATTTTGTTTATCATTCAATATGAACGCTCAGAATTCACGAGCAAATAGCAAAGCGAATACCGTAAAAACAGACAAGATCGCTGACAAGACAGAAAAGATGGAAAAGCGAGCAAATAAGCTTGCCGATAAGGTAGAAATGAATGATGATCAAAGAGCAAGATTTGTTGTAGCTCATGTTGAGTACTCAAAAGCAGTAAAAGCTACTCGTAAAACGAAAGTAGGTAAAGCAGTGAAGAAGGCTCAACTTAAGGAATTGAGAGCTGATCACACCGCAAATCTAAATTCATTTTTGTCAGATGACCAAATGGCTAGCCTGAAGCAAATCGCAAAAGAAAAGCGTAACATGAAAAAGGGAAAGAAGAACAAGAAGAACAAGAAGAATAGAAAAGCACAACTTGATACGATTGAAGAAAACTAATAGCCTCTGATCGGCTACGCCTAGGGTGCTAGCTCAACAGTGTTATGATTTTTATATGCTATAAACGGGACTGATTTTGTATTCAACTAATCGGTCAAACAAAGAAGGAGAAGCTGTGTCGTGCAGCTTCTCCTTTCTTTTATTAGAATTTATGATTGGAGATTTTGTATAGCATGAAAAAGATTATTTTAGTTTCATTGAAGAATTCTAGTTAGTGATCTCTAAAGCAAAAATTTGGACATATCGATTCTATTCGTTATGTTTGAATGACAAACGATCTTAGAAAACCAAAAAAAACTATACTTCATGGGACTCACCACCGAAGCATATAAAGGCGATTCTATTAGTCTCTCAGAAGAAGAAAACAAGCCCGCCGAGCTTAAAATTAATGATCAAGTGATCCAGTTCACCGCATTTGAAAATGGTCATTTTCACACCGAAACTTTTCCTTACCAGGAATTTGATAACCTAATTGATTTAGCAAAATACATTATCGACAAGTTACCCAATTTGGGATCTGGAGGTAATTGATTTATCATTCTATATTTGTGCCCCTCTATCTATAAAACCAAAACTCTTTTGATTTTTTATCAAAGGATTAAACAAGCATCATCATGGCTATTCGAAAAAACGCCGCTAATCTCACTCCACAAGAAATTGAAACTTTTGTTAGAGCTGTAAATACATTAAAAGCTAACGGAAGATATGACCTTTATGTATTGCAACACGCAAGTGCTATGATGATGAATATTCATCGTTGCTCTGCTTTTTTACCCTGGCACCGACAATTGCTTTGGGAACTAGAAAAAGAACTTCAAGATATTTCTGGAGATCCGAATCTAGGTATTCCATATTGGCATTGGGGAGAGAATTCAGAACAGACAACTGCGGAAGCTTATCGCATTTGGGCGGATGATTTTTTAGGACCAAGTGGAAGTCCAACAGATAATTTTGAAGTGAAGCGTGGTCCGTTTAAAGATTGGATTGGTGTAGGATATCAAAACCCTGCAATGGGAATTAATATTCCACCTGGACCATTAAGAAGATTGTTTAATCAAAACCCACTATCAAGTTTACCCAGCAAAGATGATATAGAAGGATTGTTGCGTGTAGGACCTTATGATGTGGCTCCTTATAATCAAGGTTCCAGAGCTGGTTTCCGAAATCTAGTCGAAGGATGGTATGGAGGAAGCGGAGCTATGTTTCACAATCGTGGGCATGTATGGGTTGGTGGATCAATGGGCCCGATGACCTCACCTAATGACCCAATCTTTTTCTTACACCATTGCTTTGTTGATAAACTTTGGTGGGATTGGCAACAACGTCATACTACAGAAAGCGCTTATTTACCAATCAACGGTGGCCGCTCCACTCAAAATCTAAATGATTTGATGGAGCCAGGAATAACTGGAAGAATGACGGTTAATCAAATGTTATTTGTAGACAATTTGAATTATTCCTATGATGCTCCCGAGCCTCGTAGAAATACTGCCACCGTTTTTACTCAAGGGGCTGGAGGTTTTATAGACGACGCAACACCACCGCCACCACCACCACCACCACCACCACCACCGCCGCCACCACCACCACCACCACCACCACCACCACCGCCGCCACCACCGCCGCCACCACCGCCGCCACC
>CAKZUK010000257.1 GCA_937921775.1 uncultured Saprospiraceae bacterium | reverse complement strand
GCTGAAAACAAGCCATCGGTCTGTTTTAACCAATTTTTTTCCAAACCGAAAGCAATAGCATATGGAAATATATATTCAAAATACTTTGGATCCTTTTTCAAAATATCGCTAATAGTCTCTCTGTCCGGATTTTTTATTGTTTCTCGAAAGTTGTGTAACTGACTCATCAGGTCACGCCCATAGTCGCTCAGTTTTGGACTCAAAAAATGACTGACGAAAGCGAGAAAGCCAATTACCATCATAATGATTCCGGCTAGCGGTTGGCCACCAATAGTCATCAAAAATACACCTAATCCAACACAAACAACAAAGGCAGCAATCATCCATCCTGAATGAAAAATGCGATAAGAAGACCGATCGTACAATTCATGCTCTTTTAGAATTTTCTTGATCTGAGATTTGGCCTCACCCATTGAAGTATAAAAAACGTTGGTGAATTCATTCAAATAAACCACATCCTTTTCTCTAAATAATTTTCTGAAAACCGTTTGTTGATAAGTTGGCGCATCGGCGGGTAAATCTTTTAATCGCTCCAGACGCATGTTGAGTCCTTCTTCCGATTCGGTGGGTCGGTTACGGATGCTGATATGGCCTTGTTCTGCCCACCAAGGGAGGAGTGAAATAATGTCATGATTGTTGGCTTGATTGTCAATCAGTGTTCCCATCTCTGCGGGGCTGTACCCCTGTGGAGGATAGTAAATGGCTTCTTCACTGGATTTGATTTTTGGGTTGCGACCCATTTTAAACCAAAACCATGAAAAGAATACAATTAAAGCAGTAGGAATTCCTAGCAAGTTATTTTTCTCCCAAAAGCTTTTTTGAGTTCCGTCTGCTTTCATTCCACCAGCTTTATTTATGATGGAACCTTTTGGCAATTTTGTTGCAATGGTAACGCCTTCTTTGGGATTCAATTGACGTTTAGATTTACCATATAAATTTTGTCCACGATAGCTAGCCGTTGCGTCTTCTCCACCTTCTCCAAACGCGCCAGTAAATACTCGATAATCATTTTGTCGAAGACTTATTCCTTCCGGAAATGTTATAGCATATGCAAAATTTTCAATAGGGACATTCCATTGGTTACCTGTCATGTTCCAGTAAAATTCGGTATGCTCTTCTGCCCAGATAAAGGCATCGTAAACCCGGTAACGAATCACATATTCCTGACGACCTTCGATGTACTTACTTTTGCTGCCGATGCGTATGTTCATCATTCCATTGTCATTCGATTTTTTGAATTTCCAGTTGTCTACCTTTACATGCTTGATTTTGATCTTGACCTCTTGCCCATCTTTGGTAAAGCGATAAGGGATATTCCTGAAAATACCACGTCGCTTTTCACTGAATTCGACCTCAATCGTTTCAATGACATCAAAGTAAGCGTCTTTATTTACTTCGATTTGAACATCATAATTTTTAATAACGAAAAACTCTTGCTGAGCATGAAGAGTGTTGATAAACAAAAGACAAAAAAGAATACGGAATATTAATTTCATTTTCCTAGGCTGGTTTTCTTTAAGTTTTCTAATAGGAATTGTACGGTGGAAATTAAAATGTAAATGAAGATCAAAAGACCATGATCGCGGTCTTACTTTCATTTTACCTTCAATCCATATACAATGTACCGGATTCAGAGCAATAGTCAAAGGATTCTCGATGAAACGTATTTTGTTAGCGATTAAGTATGACTATAAAGAGGATTAGCGCTCATTGTGTGAACTTAAGCTGTGATTATGACTTAAGTAAGGGGACAAAATTATTAGGTGTTTTACTGTTTTTCTAAATATACAAAGCGGTTGACTGATAGGGAGTAAGCGTGTAAATTTATAAAAATGTCAAAAGGGAAATACCAAATAATTCCGTGAAACTACTTGTAACATTTTGAAGAAATAGACATTAGGACTGGTAACCTTATTTTTTAAATTAAATTATTGCTCCATTCTAAAACAAAAAAAAAACGCTGCATCAAAAGATACAGCGCTCATTCTAAAACCGATTTGATGCAAGATCGTTGTTTCTTAGAATGAATCTATGCATCATGAAAAACTTAGAATTTATAATTGAACCCAGCCCGAATAGACCAGGGAATGTTATTTGATTGAGGATCTTCTAAGACGTTGTAAAGCACGGAGATCTCATATCCAATCCGTTCTCCACTACTATATCCCAGTCCCAAATGGAATTCATCTTTTTGCAATTTTTCTTTTAATAATTTCCCTGGATTATCCGGATCGATTAAAAGAAATCCATTTTGTGTAGCAGGCGTTTTTGACCAAATTCGATCGTACTCAGCATGTGCAAAAATATTTCGAAAAAATTTGTAACGAGTAAAGGCACCTGCACCATAGTCAATGTTGGAATAAGTTGCCACAGAATTGTCCGTTCCTCTCACTTTGAAATAATCGTATGACAATGGAAGTCGAACTCCCGCTGAGAAGTTTTCGGTGAGTTTGTATCCAACCATAGGTGACAGTCCAAAGTTGAAAGAACTATTGCTTAAACCTAAGCCTACGCCACCTCCATACCAAAGTCGAGAGGCAAATCCCGTTGCTTCTTTCGTTTCCTTTTTGGATTGTTCTTTTTTCTCCGTTTGTTGTTTGGAAGTTCCTCTTCGCTGTGCGAATGCTGATTCGGTGATGAAGAGCATGGCAACCATAAGTAGGGCAGAAATAATGAGCTTGTTTTTCATGACACTATAATTTTAAACGTGAATAAATTTGCTTAACTGATTTAGTGTTGAACTCTTTCCATGTATACTTTTTGGTTTTAGATTTAATACAGTGTGACCTAACTATCTTCTTGCCTTTGATAATGAATACACTATTTTTGGTGTAAGGGTTGGGTGGAAGGTTGCTTCTTAACGAATGTTTAACAGACTAGCCAATGAAAATCGAAATAAAAACTAAAATGAAAAGATTACTGGTATTTATGTAAATGCCACTTGTAACTTGCTAGTGATGAGCGGAATATGTTGAATATGATTGTAGTGTTTTCATTTTAATTGAAATTTTCATCTAGTAATTCCTATTTTACGCCAACTAAACAAACAATATAAAATGTCCGAATTAGCCAAATTCCATTTATTAGCTCACATCTTTATCTCTGCGATCGGTGGGATGTTGTTGCTGGCAATATGGTATAATATCCGACAGCGATTTCGAGCTATTCTGGAAGAAGGAGCGAATGAAAAACGAGTAGATAAAGGTTTATTATTTTTGAGTTTGGCCATGTTTACTTGGGTATTTGCAGGGATTTGGGGATTGCTCGGACATCAGTATGGTTTTGCAGAAACAGGATTTGGAGAGGTAGGAGAACGACTATTCTCCATTGTCAATAATCTGTTTTTGTTGCTTTCACTTTTTTACTTTTACTACGCACCACCTTTCATTTATAATAATGAGAAAAATGTCAAAATTATTGTTGGAGTTATCATCGCAGTAAGCTTGTTGACCTTGTTTTTGAACGCATCTTATGGAGATTCGGGTACTGCTTCTTCACTCAAAATTGTAAATATTCCAGACCTCATCCTCTCTGTATTTTTATCCGGTTTATTGATGATTTCCTTTTACAAAACTTTTGTCCATCGCGGCTTGAAAATCGTAGCAGTCATATCTGTTATTGTCATTGCAATGATGATGGTCTCACAATTTCAAGAGGTTTTTTCAGACATATGGTCAGGTTCCGAATTGACCAACAACCTGATCAAAATAGTAAGTAAAACTTCACTCATCGCCATCTGTTTAGTTTTAGCAACATCTTGGGTGATTCGATTGGCTAGTATGCCAAAGCCCAATGAAATGAACATACATTTTCAGGATTGGTCACTCGTTAAATTGACGGTTCCTTCAAAGGGGATACAAAATCAAGTTATCGACTTTGGTTCTAAAACCACTCAATACAAAAACCTCCTTAAATTTGCCATACGCCGTAAATATGGACAAGGTGATGACCAGTCTATCCTTGTCGGAAATGGTGGTGAACTCTCCAATCAAACTTACCTTACCCGTATCATCAACAACATCAATGCAATCTGCGGTTACGATGATACTGATCAGCTCGAAAGAAGAGATATGTTTACCTTCATTGGCAACGGAATGTACCGACTTCGAATCATTCCCGAAAACATCAGTATCGACGAGGGACTCCTCAATGAATTTACAAAAAGCACTGATAATCAGTCGTATGCGAAGCTTTGTAACTAATTGTTACCTAGGCACAATTCCCCACAATTTGAAATCCTTTGCTATAATTTGATACAGCCCTTGTTGTATTGAATGGCTAGTCGCACTTTGTTGGAAAATTAATAAAGACATAAGTCTCAAGCCTCCTTTTAAGCTATAATCCAATCTTTATCACATAATTGATGGATCATAGTTTAGTAGGAATTTTTCGCCTTCGGCCTTCCGTCTACTCACTAAAATTTCAACATGAAAAATTCAACAACAACTTCGAGCGAACCAAGCTTAATGGGTCAGCCCAAAGGACTATTTTATCTCTTCTTTGCAGAACTATGGGAGCGCTTCTCCTTCTATGGAATGCGCGCATTGCTGACTCTATATATGACTCAGGAATTGATGTTTACCGACAAGATGTCCTTTGGTGTGTACGCCGCCTATATGTCTCTGGTGTATATGACACCATTGATCGGAGGGATGTTGGCTGACCGTGTTCTAGGTTATCGAAAGTCAATTATTCTTGGCGGCTTATTTATGGCCTTAGGACATTTTTTATTAAGTATTGAAACACCGATTTTCTATTTCGGATCTTTGGCTTTGATTATTGTTGGCAACGGTTTTTTTAAACCCAATATATCTACTTTCGTCGGTTTGCTTTACGCAAAAGATGACGAGCGTCGGGATGCTGGTTTTACGATTTTTTATCTAGGAATAAATCTAGGTGCAGCGATAGCGCCTTTGCTATGCGCCTGGCTTGCTGCTGCCTATGGATGGCATTATGGATTTATGGCAGCGGGTTTTGGAATGCTACTTGGCTTGGTGTTTTTTTATAGAGGTCTTTCAACAAATGTTTTTGGAGACAGAGGTAAACTTCCTGATCCTGAATCTTATCACAAAAAATATTTTGGAATGAATCAAGGACAGCAAATAACAATCTTGTCCTTGTTGTCCGTTCCTTTGTTTGCATTGATTGTTCGATTTAATGAGTATGAGCATTATCTGATTTGGTTAGTAACATTTTTGGTTGGTGGTTTTTTGATTTATATAGCAAAGCAGGTGAGCGTTCAAGAGCGCAAGCAATTAGGAGTGATCGTATACTTCACCGTTTTAGCTACCTTGTTTTGGGCGATCTTTGAACAAGGTGGAAGCTCATTGACGCTCTTTGCTGATCGCAACGTTCACCTCATTGGGATGAATGCAGCACAAACAAATAGTATTAATGCGGGTTTTATTATTTTTCTGGCCATCCCGTTTTCGATGCTTTGGACTTTTCTGACAAAGAGAAAAGCAAACCCTAATTCAGCAGTGAAGTTTGGAGTCGGTCTAATTTTACTAGGACTAGGATTCTTAATTTTTGCACGTTCGGCAGCAGCAGCAGATAGCTTTGCACAAACTCCAATGTCTTATTTGGTAATGGGCTATTTTGTACTAACGGTTGGGGAGCTATTTTTATCACCCATTGGCCTTTCCAAAATGACTGAACTCTCTCCCAGAAAATATTTAGCTTTTGTAATGGGGGTATATTTTTGCGCCAACTTTTATGGTCATTTCTTTGCAGGAAAAATTGCTAATCTAACTTCTGTTGAAGAGGGAAGTACTGATGAAATATCACAAGGCTTTATGACAAATCTTATGGATGGAGTGACGGGCCTGTCGGCCACTGCAAGTAATGGAATGAGTGAAGCCTTTCAGCAATTGTATTCTTATGTGACTGTCTATGCATTATGTGGATTCATGGCGATTGTTGTCGGGGTATTTGCCTTGCTACTATCACCGATTATTCGACGGATGATGGGGGAGGTACACTAATCGAGAAGGTGTCCGTTTCAGTGACAATTGTAATATCTTTTATGGTGCCTATGGGATATGCCTGTGTTTGGTTATTTTTGACAAGTCGTTTGTTTTGTTGAAAATCAAAATACTTTAGAGGAACTTGTTTATGTTTCCTAAGCTATAATAATGGGGTTCACAAAGTTAAAAACACGAAGGCATTACTGGTGCTTTTTCTAGCGGGCGGAAATACTTCAAAAGAAACCAAAGAAGAATTTGACATTCTTTCTACTGCGGCAGAAAACAATATCTCAGTCTTACTTATGAATTTTAACCGGCATTTATGGATAGACGAAAAAGATGCGAATCTACTAGCCCAACAGTTAGAATTTGTCACTCAACAATACCACCTTAATAAAGAAAAAATCTACATAGGGGGAATGTCAATTGGAGGCAATGTTAGCTTAACACTATCAAACTACCTACATCAAACCAATTCTACCTTGGCTCCTAAAGGGGTATTTATAGTGGATTCTCCAGTTGATTTGCATGCGCTATATGAAAGTTCGGAAAAAGATGTTGCAAATCCAGACTTTTCTGAAGAACGCCTTGCCGAAGCTAAGTGGATTATCAATTCCTTTGAGGAATCGTTTGGAAAAGAAGATGATTTAATAAAGAACATTCAAAACATGTCACCATTTACGTTTAAGTCTAAAATAAACAGTGTTCCTTTTCTTCAAGGTATTAAAGTGAGGATGTATACAGAGCCGGATGCATTATGGTGGAAAGAGAATAGACAAACAGACTTTGAAAGCACCAATGCTTTTAGTATTCAAGAATTAACTAAGCAATTAAAAGAAAAAAAATGGAATAGCCTTGAATTGATTGAAATCCAAAATAAAGGTTACAGGGCAAACGGAGAAAGACATCCTCATAGCTGGTCGATTGTAAACATATCTAAATTGATAGATTGGATAAATGAATAAAACTAGTATGTGCATGCTTTGCTAGGCATTAAACAACTTCTAAGTTTTCGTTATGTATATTTACATAAACAAGAAAGAATTTTAATTCAAATAATTCCGTCAAACTACTTATTAATGGTAAACATCGCAGAATTAATTATTCAAGATATTTTTCAAACAGAAAGGCTGAGACTAAATCTCTTATCCAATAGTGATGTTGCATTCGTTCAAGAGCTGACCAATACAAAGGCTTGGTTGAAGTTTATTGGCGACAGAGGCACTGCCACTATTTCAGGAACTGAAAATTATATTGAAAAAATAGAACAAAATCCCAACTGTAAATTTTGGAAGGTTAGCCTTTTGGAAAATGATTTGCCGATAGGACTCATTACTTTAATCAAACGAGATTATCTGGATGATGTGGACATCGGATTTGCATTCTTACCTCAGTTTTGTAAAAAAGGATATGCATTTGAAGGATCAAAAATAGTTTTAGATGAAATCGCCCAACAGTCAAAGGTCTCTGGTATATGTGGCATCACCAACCAAGAAAACATTAGCTCCATCAAGCTCCTAAAGAAATTGGGTTTAACCAATCATTCAACAATAAAAGTAGAAGAAGAGATTTTAGATGTTTATTCCGTTTTGATTAATGATTTATACCAATAGCTTAGGCTATTCTTAACAATATTGGAATCGTTCTCACTAAAAAACAATGGATTCAATTTCTTAACTAATTAATGTTACAGAGTATTTAAACTTAAGTCAAAGTACTTCGTTATATTTGCAAAAATAAAACAATAGAAATGACAAACACTCAAATATTACTCGCCCAACGTCCTACAGGACTACCAGATGCAAGCACCTGGAACATTGTTGAAACAGAAGTACCTGAATTGCAAGACGGACAATTATTGATTCGAAGTATCTATATTTCACTCGACCCTGCGATGCGTGGTTGGTTGCGTGATGTTCGTTCGTATTTGCCACCAGTACAGATCGGTGAGGTGATGCGAGCTGGAGCAGTTGGTCAAGTAGTGGCTTCTAAGCATCCTGACTTTGCAGAAGGTGATTATGTGAACGGTTGGACTGGGGTCCAACAATATGCTATTTCAGATGGATCTATGCTATATAAAGTGCAGAAGGGATTAGCTCCAATGCCTACTTACTTAAGTACTTTGGGGATGCCAGGCTTCACTGCTTTTTTCGGTTTGCTACGAGTTGGTAAGCCAGTAGAAGGTGATACCGTATTGGTCTCAGGAGCTGCAGGGGCTGTTGGTTCAGTAGTAGGACAGATTGCAAAACTAAAAGGATGTCGCGTCGTTGGTATCGCAGGCGGACCAGAAAAATGTAAATACATAAAAGAAACTCTAGGTTTTGATGAAGCCATTGATTACAAAAATGAAAACATAGTAGAGGCCATCAAGCGAACTTGCCCCAAAGGAATCAATGTTTACTTCGATAACGTAGGTGGAGAAATTCTAGAAGCAGCACTTGGTCGTCTTGCTTTCGGAGCACGAGTTGCAATATGTGGTGCAATTTCTCAATACAATAGTACGGAGATAAAAGGCCCTGCTAATTATTTATCATTGCTCGTTAATCGTGCATCGATGGAAGGATTTGTAGTCATTGATTACACCAAAGAATACGGAACGGCTGCTCGCGAAATGGGGACTTGGATGGCCGAAGGGAAATTGAAAACTAAAGAATTTATCGTTGACGGAATCGAAAATTTCCCAACGGCATTATTGCGATTATTTAATGGTGACAAACTTGGGAAGTTGATTTTGAAAGTAGGAGAGGAGGAACTGTAGTGGCAATTCAACATTTTTGGTAATTTCAACTTCCAGCTAGATAAAGATGGGACAGGGATCGTAAAGTCCGTGTCCCATTCTCATTCAAGTGTACACGAACTTGGTTCTTCGACTCAGCTAGGTAATTACACCTAGCCATTAGTACTCTCAAACACAATCAGGCGAAAGATGCCAAGAAAGTTCACACAAAAACTTATCTTCGCATAAAGACCCGTAAACATGAGATTGACACCATTAACTATCCTCACGCTTTTCTGTGTGCAATTCCTTAGCGCACAAGTATCTTACACTGCCAATGATGATGTGCCCAGCTATAGCGGAGAATTCCGTTTTGGCTCCAATATGGGCTATTATCCGCTCTGGGATGATGAACAATTAGCCGATATTGCAGCCGGATCGATTGCACTAGATCTCACTGGAGCCGGAGTGAAAACCTTGCGTCCTGCTCTACCCGAACACTTCTTGGAACAATACGGTTACACATATAGAGTCCCTACTTTTCAACATTATGAATCATTGGGAATAGGAGATAATACTGTATTCGTTGGCTACCCATCTGAAGAACATCGGGATAGTACGGCCTACTGTACAGAAGGAATAATCTCGGATGTTTTTAAAAATATGTACTCCCCAATCTGGGATAATGGTGAAAATGGAACCCCCGTCAACGATACCAACTATTATGCACTTTACATGTATCGCTTGGTTGATATTTACAAAGACTATATTCAGTTTTATGAAATTTGGAATGAACCGGATTTTGATTATTCTAGCCATGCTTGGTTACCTCCGGGGACGCCTGGTAACTGGTGGGATAATGATCCAGATCCTTGCGATTACGCCTTGCATGCACCCGTAGAGTCTTATGTTCGAATGCTGCGGATTAGTTATGATGTGATCAAGTCTGCTGATCCAGATGCTTATGTTGCAATAGGTGGTTTAGGCTATCCAAGTTTTTTGGATGCGGTTTTGAGAAATACAGATAATCCGAATGGAGGTGATGAAACACCTGACTATCCCTTGAAGGGAGGCGCCTATTTTGATTGCCTCAGTTATCATTCCTATCCGCATATTGATGGTAGTTTACGAGAGTGGAATAATGACACTCAAATGTTTGATTATTTCCGTCACTCTGATGCCGCAGTAGATGGTTATCTGGCGTTGAGAGATGAGTTTGAAACGGTGTTGGGAAATTACGATTATGATGGGAATGTCTATCCAAAAAAAGTAGTGATCAATACCGAAAGTAATATTCCAAGAAAGAAATTTGGAAACTATATCGGATCGGATCTTGCACAGCTAAACTATCTCATTAAGGCTTTAGTCACTTCCATGAAGGAAAATATTCTACAGTTTTATGTTTATAACCTAGCTGAGTTCGGTACTTATGAGGGGGCTAATAATGAATTTGAGTTAATGGGACTCTATGAAGAATTATACAGTAATGGTCCCTATGATCAAGTGAAATTGTCAAGTGGTATAGCTTACAAAACGACTTCTGATCTGTTGTCTGGCTACGTATATGATCCAGCGCAAACTGCTTTGATGGCTCTACCTTCTGATGTTGATGGTGGCGCTTTTTTGGATGGGAATGGAGAGCATACTTATGTCCTTTGGGGAAAAACATCGGTTGATGAAAGTGAGGATGCAACCACTGTTTATTCTTTTCCTGCGAATATGGAAATAACGAATGTTGAAATCAGATATTGGAACTATTCAGAGAATGAACAAGTGCGAACGGACGGTGGAGAGGAAATTAAGATAACGAGTACCCCATCTTTTTTACGAGATGTATCAGTACCGCTTCCGGTTGACTTACTTTATTTTCGTGGAAAGGCCGAAGGAAGCAATGCGCGTTTGGAATGGCTAAGTGTATCTGAAGAAAATAACGATTATTATGAGATTGAATATTCGCGAGATGGTGCTGATTTTGAAAGTGTAGCTAAGGTGGCTGGTGCCGGAACGACGAGTACAGCTCTCCAATATCATTTTATCCATCGGGATGCCAAGAGCGGTGACAATTATTACCGTTTGAAGCAAGTCGATTTTGATGAAAATTTTGAATACACACCAATCGTAAATGTGCCAATTCTTAGTCAGAACTTATTTGTTGTTAGCCCAACCTTGACGACTTCTTTGGTTAAGATAGCCTTTGATGAGGTCTGTAAAAAAGTAATTTTATTAGAAGTGTTTGATTCCTTTGGTCGCTCTCGAATGCGAAAGCAAATGGAACCAGGGTCGTACGAAATGCAAATTGACTTAGCTGATTTTCCTGCGGGAATTTACTTTTTAAAAATTCGAATTCCGGGTGAGGATATTTTTACCGTTCGTGTATTGAAGGAGGGATTGTAAATTTACAATTGTGCTAGTCGAGCGAACTGGTCTGCTTTGTCTGGCTAGTTAGAGAGATCCACAGGCTAGGTTTGTGAGCCGAAGAATACCTAATATGGTATTGCCTAAAAGGGATATATAATTTAACAAGGGCACAGCCCTATCTAGTAATAAAAAATGAAAAAACTAATCATACTAGGCTCTTCCCGAGGCGACGGTAACACCCGCAAGATTACCAACTACCTCCGCACCAAAGAAGATATCGACATTATTAATCTTCAAGATTACAAGATTTCCTATTTTGATTACGATCACAAAAATAAAGACGATGACTTCATTCCCTTAATGGAAAAAATCATTGCCAATTACGATATCTACATCTTCGCAACCCCCATCTATTGGTACAGCATGAGCGCTATCATGAAAACATTTTTTGATCGTATCTCAGATCTATTAAAAATAGAAAAAGAGCTCGGACGAAAATTACGCACAAAATCAATGGCCATGATCAGTTGCAGCGGCGATGATGAGCGGCATGAAGGTTTTGAAATGCCATTCAAACTCAGCGCAGATTATTTGGGAATGCTATATCTGGGCGACATACATGTATGGATAGGGGACGAAGTAGAAATTGGTTTAGAATCAAAAAATCGAATGGACGAGCTTCTCAAAAAAATTAGCTGAGTACCTGCTTAAGTAAGCAGGTGTTCAAAATTGTGTTTACAATAAATTCTGATGGATTTTGAATCTAGACGACTTGCTTTTTTGGGGTAATCCTTCTGTTTAGAGGGATTGTCATTCCGAGTGAGCTTGCGAATCGAGGAACCCCTTATATCGCATAAAGCCCCATCAAAACCTTCTCCGGAGTAATAGGAGCATCATAAAATTCAGGCATCCAATTCGGATTAAAAGCACGAACCGCATTTATCACCGAAAAGTAAGCACCAACACCATACAACAATGGCGGTTCACCCACAGCCTTAGATTTAAAAAGCGCCATGTCCGAACCATCCGTTTTCAAAAAGTGAACATCAATTTCTTTCGGTACAGCATAAATATCCGGTATCTTATAAGTTGACAATGCATCAGAGCGTAAGCGACCAGTCTCATCATAAATAACTTCTTCCATCGTCATCCATCCAATACCTTGGACCAAACCACCTTCTGTTTGCCCAAGGTCTATCATTCTGTTCATGCTTGCTCCAAAATCATGGACAATCTTCACTGCGTCAAAGGTATAAGTTCCACGAATACAATCAACCGTACTAACAAAAATGGCAGTTCCATAAACGTGGTAAGCAAAAGGATGCCCCTTCTCCGTCGTCTTATCAAAGTGAATAGTAGGAGTAGAGTAGTGCCCCTTCGCACTTAAGTTAACACGTTGTTGGAAAGCACTAAGGATCAATTGTTCCCATTGCAAATCACTCGCAATATCGTCAACATAAACCGTCTCGTTTTTTAAAGTAATTTTATCAGCAGAGGTATCCAAACTACTTGCCGCAACTTCCTTCAGTCGATCCAGAATTTGTGTACAAGCATGCGCCAAAGCCTTCCCATTCAAATCGGCAGTAGAACTCGCAGCAGTAGGAGAGGTGTTGGCCACACGAGTCGTATTCGTCGATTCAATTTTGATACGCTCAGGTGCAACCGCAAAGTAATGCGCAGCAACCTGTAGCATTTTAGTATTTACTCCTTGTCCCATTTCCACCGCACCCGTACTCACACCAATACTACCGTCTGAATAGACATGAACCAAAGCTCGGGCATTATTCATCATCGTATTGGTAAATGAAATTCCAAAGCAGATTGGCATCAGGGCAAGTCCTTTTTTCAAAGCCTCATTATTGGCGTTAAAGTTAGCGACTTCCTCACGTATTTTTTTCAAATCAAATCGCTCCTTACTTTCTTCCCAACAGCTAATCGCTTCTGCTTCTTTTGCAATTTGGCCATAAGGAAAAACATCACCATCTTTCAATAAATTCGCTTCTTGAATTACAATAGGATCAATACCTAAAGTATTGGCTGCTTGATGAATAGCGGATTCTATTACAAACATTCCTTGAGGTCCGCCAAAGCCACGAAAGGCAGTGTTTGGAGGCAAATTTGTGCGGCAGCTATAAGCGGTAGCCAGCACATTTGGAATATAATAACTGTTGTTTAAATGAAATAATGTACGCTCTAGAATTGCTGGAGATAAGTCAGCAGCAGCACCTGAGTTCTGATAGAAAGTGGCTTCGTAAGCTATGATTTTATAATCCTTATCTAAGCCTATTTTATAATCAGAGGAGTAAGGGTTTCGCTTACCAGTCATCCGCATATCGTCCATACGATGTAGTACAAACTTTGCTGGCTTATTGGTCAGATGGGCAACGAGTGCGACCATCGCACCCCATGCAGAAGCCTGATCTTCCTTACCTCCAAATCCGCCTCCAAGTCGGGTGACATCTACCTCAATTTTATGCATTGGAATACCAAGCACACCAGCAATTGTTCGTTGTACTGCAGTTGGTCCCTGCGTTGAAGAAGCAATACGCAAACTCCCATTTTCCATAGGAATGGCATAAGCACCTTGTGTCTCAATATACAAATGTTCTTGTCCACCAGAATCTGCTTTTCCTTCAAATATATGCGCGCATTCGGCAAACGCTTTATTGGAATCACCCAATTGAAATGTTCTCGGAGAACCGCTAATATGACCTTTTGCAAAAGCCTCTCTCGGATCGATGATGACTGGCAATGGATCAATCTCAGCAGTGATCAATTTAGCTGCTTCCATGGCAATCGCTTCTGATTCTGCAGCTACCAAAGCAATGGGCATTTCATGAAAATGAACTTCCTTATCTGCCAACAAAGGTTCATCAGGAATAATACCTCCGATTTGATTTGCACCAGGAATATCCTTTGCAGTAAAAATGCGAAACACACCCGGTAATTTTTCTGCAGCAGAGAGATCAACTGATCGCAAATGTCCATGCGCAACTGGCGACCCAAATACGGCAAGATATAAGGTACCTTGCAATTCTGGTAAATCATCTACATAGATTGAACGACCAGTCACATGATTGTGGGAATCAATGTTTCGCGAGGTATCCACCTTCCCTTTTGTTATATTTTTGATCATGAATTTTTAGCTTGAGTTAGAGAAGCAAGACTTACTTTTCCTGGGAATAATTTGAGAAAATGTGCATAGAACAATTGGCGCAAGAGTAAGCGTTTGTATTCGGCAGAACCACGTGCATCACTGATTGGTGAAACTTCCGTTTGAATAAGTTGGCTTGCCGCAAAAAGTACTTCAGCATTGATTTGCTTGCCTGCTAAGAAGAGGGCTGTTTGGGCTAAATATTTTGGCGTAGCTGCTAAACCACCAGCAGATAAGTGTGCACCAGTTATGATATCACCTTTTGTAAAAATCAAACAAGCAGAATTAACGGAGGCAATATCTAGATGCGTTCGTTTGCAAACTTTCTCAAAATTGAAAAGGGCATTGGCAGGTGGTGTTTTAAAATAAAGTTGCTCTACATGCTCATCAGCTTCCAAATCCAATTGCTTGTAAGCCTTATAAAAATGACGAAGCTTGACGATCCTACTATTATCATCTTTTGTTAAAAGCAATGTTGCGTCAAGCGCCAAAAAGAAAATCGTCATATCGCCAATAGGAGAAGCGTTGACAAAGTTGCCACCAATCGTAGCCATATTTCTAATGGGAGTAGACGAAACCAACTTCATGTGTTCGCGAAGGTTAGGAAATATTTTTTGCATCAGCGGATTACTCCGAATGTCTTCAGCCGTAGCTGCTGCACCAATATAAACATGACCATTTTGTTCATTAATCGTTCGCAGTCCAGCATCGTTCAGGAAAGAATGCAATTCGGTTTTTGCCATTTCTTCAGGACGCTGTACATACAGATCCGTTCCGCCGCCAACAATTTTTTTAGTACCAATAGTTATTTTATCCTTAGCGGAAAAGGCTTCCAACCTAGCTTTGATATCCTTAAAATAAGCAGGTAAAAAACCTTCTTGCACTAACCAATTAAAATCAGCTGCTTCTGGTTTTCCTTTTTTCATTTCTGAGATACGGGCTGCCGCTCGCTCCAATGATTTGTATCCGGTGCATCGACAAATGTTGCCATCAATTGCTGCAATGGCATTTTCCGAGTTGGCCGTTTCCGAATTCATAGCAAAGCCTGTCAGAGACATTACAAAACCAATCGTGCAAAAACCACATTGTGTACCACCTTCTTCCACGATCGCTTGTTGTATCGGAGATAAAGTATTTTGATTAATTCCTTCTACACTGACAATGTGTTTGCCATGTGCATTCTCGAGTGGCATTAGGCAAGAAGTCATGGATTGGTAGCGTAAGTCACCTTCGATCAACTCGCCCACCAAAACGGTGCAGGCCCCACAGTCACCTTCTCGACAACCAATCTTGGTTCCTTTCAGATGCTTGTGATATCTAATAAAGTCGAGAATGGTCGTACCTACCGCTAGCTTAGGCTGGACTTCTTGGTTGTTAAGTATAAATTGAACCAATGTTTTGTGTTTTTAATGGATGACCAAGTTAGGGAATTCGAAGAATGTATACAAATGGGGATCGCTGCTCCTTCTAGCGGGTAAAATTTCAATCCTTAGTACTTCTGCCGACTAAACAAAGACCGCAATACAATCATAAAGTGGTTCCACAAATTAGGGACAAAGCCATAATGCTTAGCCAAAATAGCATATCGATCCTTCAAACTTTGCTTATGATGCTTTTTAGAAATGCCGCCCATTAAATATTCAGCCACTACTATATTGGTATTCGTCACCACCTTTGCCTGCTTCAAGCATTGAATAACCCAATCAATATCGGCGCTCAAATTATCAAGCATATAGCTGGGAGCTAAACTTCTTTTTGGGAGAAAGCCTTGGTGACAAACCACCATTCCTTTGTTTAAGCTTTTCCAGTTGAGTTGAGCGGGGAGTTTTTGAGTCGTTAGTTCGCTTCTAGTACCTTGGTGCGCTCGTTCATCATTTACAAGCATAACCTCTCCGTAGATGACATCCGTATTTGGCTGACAAGCTGCCACCATTTTTTCAACTGTATCTGCTTTTAGAATATGGTCACCAGCATTCATGAACCAAACAAAATCACCAGTGGCCATTCTCAAACCCTTGTTCATAGCATCGTAAAGTCCATTGTCTGCTTCACTTAGCCATATGCTAATGTCGTGCTCATACTTCTGAATCAATTCCAAGGTGCCATCAGTAGAACCACCATCAATAATCAAGTATTCTATGTTAGAATAGCTCTGATTGATCACACTTTTGATGGTGCCTTCCAATAGGCTTGCGCCATTGTAGACGATGGTGATGATGCTTATTTTTGGTTGAAAAACGTGTTTTGTCATATTGAGTGGTAAAAGTATGTCTTTATGAATCAAATTCTATGTGGCAAAGCCGCAAATGTCGATAGAAATGTCAGTGGGAGTGGAGCACCACTGAAATTGTCACTGCCTCTCCACTGCAAAATGATTGTAATTTTAACTGAACTCCATTGCCACTGCCATTGAAACTGAAACCCCATTGCCACTGCCATTGAAACTGAAACTCCATTACCATTGCCATTGCCATTGCCATTGCCATTGCCACTTTAACTGAAACTCCATTGCCACTGCCATTGAAACTGAAACCCCATTGCCACTGCCACTTTAACTGAAACTCCATTACCACTGCCATTGAAACTGAAACCCCATTGCCACTACAACTGAAACTGCCATTCCACCCCTGTTTTCCCAAAAATATGTACCTTTAGCCGTCCAAAAAGCGTATAGA
>CAKZUK010000256.1 GCA_937921775.1 uncultured Saprospiraceae bacterium | reverse complement strand
TTTTGTCTTTCCTCTGAAATCGAATAATTGTGTTGCAGTATAACTTGAGCGAACGCTTTCGCGTTACATTGAGCAGCCGATTGCGGAACATGAACCGTGTCCCGACCTACCGTGGCCCATAACTGCCACATACCTATGAATTTGCAATTATATGCTACGAATTTGGAGTCATATGCTACGAATTTGCAATTATATGCTATGAATTTGCAATTTTATCCTTCCCTGTAAAACGGGAAATTAACAGGCTAATAGAGATACGATTTCCGCTAGCAATCACTTCGATTTTTGCAAGGCCGCGGGGCGGTCGTGCTTTCACTTCGTTCAACGAACTAACTAAACTACTACTTGCTGCCTGCTGGAGGACGGAAGACGGAAGGATCCAGGCGAGGAACTTGATCTTGTATTGTATTACTATCTTGTTTGATGATTACTTTCCGTCCTGTCTAATGCTCGCCCTACGAGCAGAAAGAAAGAGACGGACGGAACAGGTTCTATACCTATGTTTCAGGTCATCAAACATCATCGACCGACGAATATGTCGAACAAAGTCAACGGACCGACCATAGGTCTATGGGACCGACGGTCACCACAGAACAACACTGTTGCTCCAGGATCTGGCGGTAGTGCAAAGTGCACGATGACCCCATCCCACAGATGATCCTAGACACGAACCAGTCGACAAGGCCAGCCTGACCGATGGTCACAGCGCTGCTCGGGACCTGGCGGTAGTGCGATGCACGTTGATCCCAGCCCGCCCATCAACCCTCGAGGTTGATGTGGAAACGGACGAGGCCTCTACTGCATGGAGCCGAACTGTCCGAATCAGAGGACCTCGAGGGAGTCGCTCAGAGTATCAGAGAGAAGACGTGGAATATGAAAGATTCCTCCACAGGTGGTGACTATCATCGCTCTGCTTGCTACTCTACTCAATGCTTCCCCCCATGTTCGATGGCTCGAAGAGACCACACGGGACCTACAACGCACATGTGCCACCGGTGCAGGTTGAGAGACAAACATGCGATCTCATCAACAAACCTGATCGTTGATCGATCACACGGCACCTCCTACCTCTCTTCGCTGCTGCCTGCAGTCAGCTGAAGCAACAAGCTCCACTCCCAAATGGGCAAGGAGAACCTCCACGCGCGACGGGACCCAAGTTAGAGGTGAGCAGGCCCTCCCATAGGCCTTCAGGAGACAACACATTGGAGACGACTACCGAGGATATCTGATCCGATGATGGCGATGCCAAAGTTCGGACCCATTTGTTATCTCTGAGACAGAAATAGCTACAGAATCAAGTTCCGGACACCTCATACCGACCAACTGAGCTTGCCCTGTTCCAAGTGAATACGGAACATAGGCACACGTTTGCAGTTGGTACCTGCCACATTGGTGGACAAGAGGCCTACCGATATCTCTTTGGTTGGTGGAACCCAAAAAGTGGGCCATGTGGCTTGCTCAATTCGCATCTGAACTACGAGGAACGACTCTAGTTGGTTGAGCTGAAATCGGGGTTCTCACAGCTCCTACCTACCACAGCTCCATGATGGAACTATTCTGATTGGTGTACCAAGTATCAGTACACTCTGCAGCATGATGGACATGCAGCGATCTCTTGATCCCCATTCACGAGAGTCGCCATATAATATGCACTTCGATTTGACGCATTGTCCTCGAACGCGGTTGGACCGATGTCTGCACACGTCACGATGACCAGATATGAGGACATGAGGTTCGCGAACCACTACAAGGCTTTCTACCGGTCATTTAGGTCCGACCATTGTCGACAACCTATCTATCGCTATGACCACCCAGGGATCTATCACTCTCTACCCCGACCCAATATGTCAACCCACGTGCTGGGAAAACAGACGTGATTGTTAGTCTTGTTGACGACAGTTTCACCTTCTGACGGAGGGAGCGCATGAGGTTATTTCTGATACCGGATAAATCATTGGTCATTAGTCCTGTTGACAATGCCAGACCAACCAGGACATAACACGTCTCACGAGGGGGATTTGAGGAGGTCACAACGCTTCACAGTGTTGTATAGATAGACCCTACCTGCACGGAAGGCATAGCGCGACCAGAGGCCTCACGGGTGTCATGCAACATACATGTACCATGATGTTACAACAGCATACAGTCTCAGTTTCTTGGATGCACACAGTATTGGTTGCACGCTGCGACGAAGCAAGCATTTCTATTACCGGTACCATGATCAGAGTTCCAACGGTAAAGACTGATTGGAGATCAGTAAGCGTCTGTCAGGTCAACTTGATATACCAGAACTCCATAGAGCCGGACTACATCCCGCGAGGGGAGTTACCCCTACTGATACACCACTATCGGGGGTTATCGATGACTATCACAGAAGAGTCACTGAATGGTACGGGTACACGGGTCTACAATTACCCTATCCTAACTTCACACGGACGGCTAGACCACAAATCCGTTCGCAACTGTGTTTGGGAAGCTGTATCCACACTTGGACGTGTGCTCATATGCTCTCAGTCTGAACTTGAACCCGTTCAAACGGGGCATATCTGTTCAGCTTTATGGTGAACATGTCAAGCATAGCCAGAGTTCAGCTTTGTGGTGAACATGTCGAGCATAGCCAGAGACAAAGGGACGCGGATGTTATCCCCGCGCTTCGCAGTAGCTCAGGATCAGCTGGTTTGCTCAGCGAACCGATAGCTAGAGAAGCCTTCTAAACCATACAAAGGCCCAACGTCATATTCACTGGAATTAGAGTCGACATAGCTCGTCTAGTGTCCAACAAGCTGCTGTGTACGCTTGCAGGTTGTGCGAGAATCTACACAGGCAAGTTCAAGGAGGCAGCTCGAGCGATGCATATCATATCCAAGACCAGCATCAGGCCGATAACCTACTAAGGTACGAGGCTGGCTGATGATTAGCCAATCAAAGGATGCAACCACTTTCTTGCATCACATACACTGACCAGACCAGTCAGATCAACTGGGGTGGCATCGATTACCTCGCTGGTCAGACATCACATCGAGCTACGCCTCCATGTTTTATTACTGCACAGACTACCTAGAGTCGGTCTGATTCTGGAGAGGAGACAACTCCTTTTGTACCAGTACATCCAATTCTATCTGAAATTGATGTGATTTGCGTATACTGCATCTGACGACGACACACTCCATGCACTCCATACCGAGATGCACTCCATTCACTTTGGCATGACTCCGTAGCCTTTCGCTCCTACACAGTTGAAATTTGGATGCCGGGTTGACCCGCTGGGTTACACATACGATGTTGATCATTTCCAATGAGGCATCGAGTTCAGGCTTTCACTGCCGTGATTTGGGCTGATTTCATTTCATACCATCTACCTGCTATGAATTCCATTATAAGGAAATTTGTAATTACAATAATACGTGGTCACATTTGATCACTACGACCCACACGGTCATCGGGTCGTATCTGCCCATCCATGGCCTCGCGTTGGAGTGCCTGCCGTAATGCGGCATTGGACAAACTGTTGTTTTTTTGTTTTTTCAATTGGTCAAATACTTCAAGTTGGCGATTTGCCGAAAGGCTTAAAATTACCAAAATCACTAAAAGGAAAACCCAAAAAGTACGTCCTCAACGGAGGTAGCTGCATCATTGGTCCTGATGGAAAATTTCTTTTGAAACCACAATACGAAAAAGAAGAAACTATCTATTTCGATTTGCCACCACTAAAAACATTAATCAAAGAACGAATGAATTTAGCGGTGAGTGGTCATTATCAACGACCAGATGTTTTTAAATTGAAAGTCAACAAAAAGCGAGTCAAGTAAGTGCTTGGACAAAATTGGGTTTGAAGTTGAAGCTAAAAGACAAAACTACTATTTAAAATTGAGCAGCAAACAAATCATCATATTTATCTTCTACGCAATAGTCTTGTTGAGTATTAACAGTTGCGTCACTCTTCCGGGTTACGAAAATGCGCGGATCACACCTATGGGCGAACGTGCATGGATGATCGGAACCAGTTACCAATCGGTAGAAATACAACGGGATTCGTTAGCGAATAAAACAATCGTGACACCTGTTTTCGTAGTTGCTCGCCGAAAAGGATTAACCAAACGAATCGATTATGGAACCTATTTTAGTTCAGGTGCAGGAGTCTATGGAGATCTGAAATTAAGAATTGTAGGATCTAATCTTAGTCCATTTTCACTCGCTACCGGACTTGGTTTGGGAGCTACTGGGTTTATCGGACCAAGCGCATCTTATCGATCAATTATTCCAATTTATACTTCTTGGCATTTATCGGATCGCTTTAGTTGTTACTTTTCTCCACAGGCATCAATCACTTGGAGCAATAGAGAAAACCGATTTTTGAAAAGTTGGATAATGACAGGAGGTCTTGAAATTGGTAACCGCAGAAAATTTGTAATTAACATAAGTTACAGCGATAATTTTGGAGTTGATGCTGGAGTAGGGGAGGCGATTGATTTTGGAATTGCGTATAAATTTCCTGGGCGGCAGAAGACCTTGTTTTTACCTACGAGATAATGAGACCGCTACGCTGTCAGACCGCTTTGCTGAGAGATCGTTCATACCTCAGGTGTGACGAGAGACCGTTACACTGTCAGACTTTTCTTCTAATGTAGCTCTGCAACTTTGATGAAATAACATAAAATAACTTCCGTATCTTTTTGAACAACAAAAGAATCAAAAGAAAACAAAAGCTCGAACGTACTAATTGCGGTCGCGAACTTTTGTTCCCTTTTGTTACTTTTGTGGTTCAAACAAGCGATTGAACGAGTTTAACTATGGTGCCACAAAAAAAATCCCGAACCTGCAAAAGCAAATTCGGGATTCATTTTAATACACGTAGAAGGGAAGTCTCTCAACCGCCTAAGCGGTAATCTCTCAGTGGTGACAACGCCGCCACGGTTTCTCCTCTCTCAGAAAAGCGATCTGATTAAACCGCAAAACTCTCCCCACAACCACACTCACGTGCAGCGTTCGGATTGTTAAAGTAAAAACCTTTGCCATTCAAGCCACCAGAAAACTCTAGTGTTGTATTGCAGAGATACAAGAAACTTTTCAAATCAGTAACGACCTTTACGCCATTGTCTTCAAAGACCTGATCATTAGGTTGTTCCTCATTGTCAAAATCCATCTTGTATGATAAGCCAGAACAGCCACCACTGGTTACAGAAACTCGCACGAAGTAATCGTCGCTGAGTTGCTCACCAGACATGAGTTCTACTACTTTTGATTTTGCACTATCTGCTACGAATAACATGATCTTACTGATTTTTAGATTTGTAATCTTCGATTGCTCCTTTGATTGCATCTTCAGCAAGTACTGAACAGTGAATCTTTACAGGAGGCAATGCTAATTCTTCTACAATCGCCATGTTGTCAATTTCTAAAGCTTCGTTAACGGTTTTTCCTTTCAACCATTCTGTAGCTAATGAAGAAGACGCGATTGCTGAACCACAACCGAATGTTTTGAACTTCGCATCTTTGATTACGCCAGTTTCGTCATCTACTTCAATTTGAAGACGCATAACGTCACCACACTCAGGTGCACCAACAAGTCCAGTTCCTACATTCTTTTGACTCTTGTCAAGTGTACCAACATTTTTTGGATGCTTAAAGTGTTCCAATAATTTTTCTGAATAAGCCATAACTATTATTTTTTTTCTAAATTATTTTAAATTAATTGTACGAATTTAAGTCCGAAGTTTTCTGCGATCGTATAACCGTTAGAAGAGAACTTCCGTCTTCGGACTTCGGTCTCCCGTCTTCATTAAACCCTAGTGCTCCGACCACTCAATGCTCTCCAAGTCAACCCCTTCTTTATACATTTCCCAAATCGGGCTAAGGTCACGCATGTGTTGTACCCCTTTGCTAACAGCATCTATTGCAAAATCAACATCTTCATCAGTAGAGAATCGACCAAGGCTAAATCGGATAGAAGAGTGCGCTAGATCATCGCCAAGTCCAAGTGCCACCAAAACATATGATGGTTCCAAAGAAGCAGAAGTACAAGCAGAACCAGATGATACACCAATGTTTTGGTTGAACGTCATCATCAATCCTTCTCCTTCCACATGCTTGAATGAAATGTTGGTTACGTGCGGCATTCTATGCGCTACAGATCCGTTGATATAGGTTTCTTCCATTTTCATTAAACCTGCTTCCAATCGGTCACGTAGTTTGCTCAGACGTTCAGCCTCTTCAGCCATTTCGTTGATCGCAATCTCAGCAGCCTTACCCATTCCAACAATACCAGGAACATTTAAAGTTCCAGAACGCATACCGCGCTCATGTCCTCCACCATCTAGTTGAGCAGTTACTTTAACTCGTGGATTTTTTCGGTTAACGAAAAGAACACCTACTCCTTTTGGTCCGTACATTTTGTGACCAGTAAAAGCCATCAAGTGAACACCTACCTCTTTTGGATTGACCGGAATCTTTCCAACAGCCTGTGTTGCATCACTCATGAATAGTACACCATGCTTTTCGCAAATTGCACCAATTTCTTTCATTGGTTGGATAAGACCTGTTTCATTGTTTGCCCACATGATAGACACCAAAATGGTTTTATCAGTAATTGCAGCTTCCAATTCCTTCAAGTCAACCAGGCCTTCACTATTTACATCAAGGTAAGTGACCTTGCCACCCATCTTCTCAATTTTCTTACAAGAATCCAGAACCGCTTTGTGCTCTGTCTTCAAAGTGATAATGTGGTCTCCCTTACGTTGGTACATCTCGTAAACACCTTTCAACGCGAGGTTGTCAGATTCTGTAGCACCAGAAGTGAAGATAATTTCTTTTCCATCTACACCAATCAGCTTCGCAATCGTATCACGTGCATAATCCACAGCTTCCTCCGCTGCCCATCCAAAAGGGTGGTTACGACTCGCCGCATTTCCAGGGTGAGAATAGAAGAATGGTAGCATAGCATCCACTACTCTAGGATCAGTAGGAGTAGTCGAGTTATTATCCAGATAAATTAGTTTTTTATTATCCATTAATTTATAGTCTATTTAGATTCAGTCTAAAGAATTTGTTCCAACCACAAATATAAACATTTTAGCCTTAATAAAGTTGTCCTAATTGCCAGAACTTCACGCTTTTAAGAGATAAAATGACTGATTTTGGGTCAGTTAAGGCAAATAAGCTCTTTTAGGGCGCAAAATCAATCTAAAGAAAACATATAATATTTGGTAAAAAGAGGATTTAGAGCGTGCCCAGATTTTAGGTCAAAGGACTTTAGACTGGGCTTACAAGGGAATGGAATGACCTTGCCTAAGAAATATGAGCACCCAAAATTTCCATTCAAAAACTAAAATTCTTAATATCTTACCCACTAATTCAAACCGAATGCATCCACAAAATCGAGCGCCTCTGGTTTTCGGTCAAAGGACTTCAGTCCTGAGCCTACAAGGGAATGAAATAAGCTTGCCTAGGAAAGAAGCGCAATAACAATGCAAAGCAGAAGTTGAGCAGTGGACGTTTAACTAAATCATAAGACATCATTTTACATGACCAATTATAAAAATCTATTCGAAGAATTCCAACCAGCTACAAAAGAACAGTGGGTAGCCCAAGTCCTAAAGGAACTTAAAGGCAAACCAAAAGAATCACTCGATTGGCAGGCCTCTCCCGATCTCAGCCTACCACCATTTTTCCACCGCGAAGAAAATATAGCTTCTGCCGGACCAATGGTTTTCCAAAAGGAAAATAACAACTGGGAAATCGGCGAAGATATTTGGGTAGCGGAGCTAGAGCAAGCCAATAAAGATGCTTTACAAGCATTGAAAAATGGCGTAGAATCCATCTGTTTCGTTTTGCCAGAAGGCCTCAAGTCATTAGAGGAAATGCAAACGCTGATGCAAAATATCGAACCAACTTTTATCTCGGTTTATTTCAAATTGATGAATGCAAGTGGGGTGACAGACTTGGTAAATTACTGGACGACTTATATCCAAGAAAGCGGAGCCGATCCTGCCGAAATCTCTGGAGGTATCTCAACTGATTTTTTCGAAGCAGACGAACCAACAGACTTGGGCATCATTAAAAGTTTGCTAGAGCAGGCGGGCACTTTTCCAAATTTTAATTTCCTAAATGTTTCCTTCAATATTTACGAAAGTGATCTGAATGGACAAATAGAAACTATGGCCATGACTCTGGCAAAAGGTTCTGAATATCTAGCGTCTTTAAGCAATCTTGGTTTGCCCAAAAGCATGATCCAAGAGCAAATAAAATTCGATATTGAAATCGGAAATAGCTACTTAGTTGAGATCGCAAAAGTGCGTGCCTTCCAATTGATGTGGGTACAAATTTTAGAAGCTTACGGACTAAAAGGAACGGCTTTTATAAATGCCAGATTATCTGCCTCAGCTTACGCAGATGATCAATACAGTAACATGATCCGAGGCACCGCCATGGGCATGTCAGCAGTCATCGGCGGCATCAACCGTTTGACGATTTTACCTGCAAATGCGACCAAAGAAGCTGCCACAGATTTCACCCGAAGAGTTGCACGTAATTTGCAACATCTTTTCAAAATGGAGACTTACTTGGATCGGGTAATTGATCCTGCTGCGGGTTCTTATTATATAGAGCATTTGACTCAGTATATTGGAAAGAAGTGTTGGACACGCTTTCAAGAAATTGAAAAGGAAGGTGGTTATTTAAAGTTGATTTGATTAATAAAACTATTTAGAATAGACAATCCCTTCTTCAAGAGCATGAAGAAGGGATTGTTGTTTTAGAGAGGCAATAGAAGATTGTCTAATGCAACGCAATAAAAAACAACAAAGCAGAATCCGGCTATTGCCAAATTCTGCTTTGAAAGAAAACTGAGAAAACTCAGTTATAAAAAATTATTTCTTAATGTCGAACGTGTATTGGTCAGCATTATCAGTGTCTGTCTCAGTAACGTTAGTAATCTTAATAAAGAAGTACTCACCAGCACTGTTTCTGATTACAAATTGATCGCTGATACCTACAACTGCTGTAATGTTTGAAGCAAGTGTCTCACTTTGATCAAATGCACCAATAATTTCTTCTTGGATTGCAATATTATCAAATTTGAAGCCTTCAGGTAAGTTATTCGCTGCACGAATTTCAGAACCGTTAGCGCCAGAAATTCTTTGAATCCAGTTAGCATCTATAGGAAGAGAAGAGTCAATACCTTCATCTTTAATCTCAGCTGATAAATCAGTTGAATTAATATTACCATTTCCTGTGTTTAGATCACATCCTCCTTGGCCAGAAGGTCCAGATTTGTTCAATAATACACCAGTAATTAACTCAGTTGGCGCACCAACAGTAACAAAAACACCAGCTTCCATAGAAGCACCACTAGCATCAGTTACGACCATACGGTACTCAGCAGTACCTACAGAGTGAGATTCAATGCTTACTGAGAAATCAGTGATAGCAGCTGTTTCACCATCAACTAGTGTATATGGGTTTTCAGCCCAGTCCAAACGACTAACATCAATTACATCATTGTTTTCGTAAACAGTAACCGTAGAAAGTGCATCCAAACCACTAGTAGCGTCGATAGACAAACAGAAGTTAGTCACTGCATCTACTGTATTATCAGTAGTAAAGCAACCCATAGAAACAGAGTGGCTAACTGCAAATACTGTATTAGCAACTGTATTGATATTCAAAATAGCGCTAGTCTTATTTCCACCTTTGTCAGTGATTTCAAAATCGTAAACCGCATCAAGTGCATCTGTATGAGCAGCTACAGTAATCGTCCAATCCAAGCCATTTACATCAGTATCTACGATCAACTGAGGGTTATTAGCAGGAGCAGTATGTGCAAAAGTAATTCTACTTGCATCTATCTGAACATCATCTTGATAGATAGTAAGACTACTTAATTCATTGTCGCCAGTACCAGCGCTGATATTTACTGTGAATTCCGCGCCAGGAGCTACGTTAGCATCATCAGAGATAATACCTACTCCGTCAAGGAAACTTACATTTGGAGATAAAGCAGAATCAGCTGGGTCATCTTCACCACATGAAGAAATTGCGAAAACGGCTAGTGCCAAAAATAGTACTTTAAATAAAGAAAGATTTTTCATATTAAATATGATTTAGTTTTTCGGTAATGATTATAATTGTAATAATCACTACTTACTGGTTAATGGATAAAAGGATTAAATAATTTAAAAACCCTAAAGACATTTGAAGAAACGTATGAAGATCACTTTATGTTGGCTCCCTAGGGCTATAAAATTCGTGCAAAAGTATGAAAGTTTTGTTAAGAAAAATACGTGCCACACTTCTTTCTTGGCATTTTGTTATTGAAAACCCTCGGTGTTTCTCTTCTTAGACGAAGAGGAAAGTGATATGTAACAAGGAGAATATGCGGGTAGGGACTAAATAAGAAATCCCGAAACCACCAGTTAGGTAGATTCGGGACAACTTTTAGATTCAATTTTTTAACTAAAGAAAATAAATTGAATCAGGTATCTTGATTAATATCAGTTATTAGTCAAGGATAGCGTCAATCTTGTGAATAACACCGTTGTGCGCTTGGATATCAGCTTCAACAACTGTAGCAGTTGTTGCACCTCCAGCGTTTACAGTTACACCATTAGTAGTACCTAATGTGATTGTACCAGCAGCAAGGTTAGCAGCTGTCATACCATCAGTGATATCTGTAGAACGTACATTGATATCGCTGCTAATGATGTGCTTTCCAAGTGCAAGTGCAAGTGCAGATGCAGGAATGTCAGCAATACTAGCAAAGTTGTTAGCTGTTAGGAATGCTTCCCAAGCTGCATTGTTTGGAGCAAATACAGTAAGGATGTCATCACCACCTGCAGCACCAGCAAAGTCAATACCTAAGTCACCTCTAGAAACTGCCTCAAGCGTCATAGACAAGTCAGGATCAACAGCAACAAAAGTAACAATCTTAGCAGGAGCAATTACATTGTCAATTACGTGGATAGTACCGTTAGATGCTTTAAGATCAGCTTCAACAACTGTAGCACCACCAGTAGCAGCAGTACCACCATTGATAGCAACACCACCATCTGCATTAAGAAACATGCTAGAAGTAAAGTTAGTGCCATCAGGATCTAGAGCCAAACGACCAAGACTTGTAGTGAAACCTGTTGTAATTTCAGTACTACTACGTGAACCCAATAGCGCATGACCGCTAAGAATAGCACCTGCAGTAGCTGCATCTACATTATCAAGTGATCCGCCAGCAGCAAGATCAAGAAAAGCCTGAAAAGTTGGATCTTTAGGGCCAAAAATAGTGTAATCAGCTAATGGATCAGCAAGTGTTTCAGTTAAGCCAGCTTTTTCAGCAGCAGCTAATAAAAGTGTGTAGTCACCTTGAGCTTCAGCCCATTCGATAATGTTTAATTCTGGTTCTGGCTCTGGATCAGTAGAGTCGTCGTCACCACAAGAAGTGAACATTAATGTGCTCATCGCAAACAGCAAAAGGTAAGCATAAAGAGATAATTTTTTCATCGTTCTAAATGTTTTGTATTAAATGAATTATGATAAAAGTTAAGTATAAGTTATACCAAATAAGTAACGCTTCGATTGCTCGAATCGCTGGTTTGATGAGGAAATTTAAATTTCCCGGAAAAGTAAAAAATTATATGAGATATTTAACTGGGGTTATAAACAATAAAGCAAACACATTAAAAAAGTATTTGTTTTATGAAAAGTCATTTTTTTAAAAAAAATCAAGCTTTAGTCATGTTTTTTTTATCAAAACGATGTTTTAGCTAAGCACCATTTTCGATTAATTCAGATACGAAAGAAACTTGACCTAGCATTTAGGTGAGCGAATTAATGAAATTATTCGAAAAGGTGCCGGTAGTTGTAAGAGAGATGCAGACTAATTACTTGTTGTTACAATTAATTAAATGAGCGCTACCGGACACCTTACGAATAAGCTGAGTGTGGACTGACTATGTTGCAATCTAATCAATAATTCTCCTGAAATCTATAGCTGAGAAGCGCTTGTAAAGCCGATTTTAGGATATTAAGCATCTTTAACTTGTGAGGCATTTATTAAGCTTCTGTTGTTAATGTTTTTTATTTTTAAGCAACTGATTTACAGTAATTTGTACACTTTTTAACATTCGCCTAAAAACCGCCTTAAAAACTTTAACTCTTGTTAAATGGGAAGGAATGGGAACATGTCGGGTCCTAGACTGATCGAAATTAGAATTAGAATGTCTCGCGATCGGAGAGCGCTCCTTAGGAAGAATAAAAAATCACTAAGTCCCAAACGTAGTTTATTCTAACTCTAATTCCCATTCTAATTCTAATTCAATTACTTTTGTAATCTCAACAAATGACCAATCATTTTGAAAAAGAAGCAAGTCCTAAGCGCAGACGAATATGTTGATGGTATAAAATCCGGCGATCGGTTTATACTCAGCAGGGCAATTACTTTGATTGAAAGTAATAAAGCGGAGCATCGGCAGTTGGCTCAAGAGATATTGACTAAATGTCAAGATAACAGCCAGACTTCCTTTCGAGTTGGAATAACGGGAAGTCCCGGAGTTGGGAAAAGTACCTTTATAGAAAAGTTGGGTAGTAATCTGATTGAACGAGGACATCGTATTGCGGTACTTACCATTGATCCAAGTAGTCAAGTGACTAAGGGAAGTATTTTGGGCGATAAGACCCGAATGAATATTTTGTCTGCTAGCGAAAATGCATTTGTCAGACCTTCTCCTTCTAGTGGAACATTGGGAGGAGTAGCGCGCAATACAAGAGAAACAATTATACTTTGCGAAGCAGCAGGATATGATATGGTTTTTGTAGAAACAGTAGGGGTGGGGCAGTCAGAAATTGCGGTACATTATATGACAGATTTATTTCTTTTGCTGCTCTTGCCAGGAGCAGGTGATGAGCTACAGGGTATAAAAAAAGGAGTCGTAGAAATGGCTGATCTATTAATCGTAAACAAGTCAGATGGTGATCGCGAAAAACTGGCCGAACTGACTAGAAGATCTTATGTAAATGCTTTGCGATTATTCCCATTAAAAAATAAAGACAATCGCCCAGATGTTTATACTTGTTCTGCTATCAGTGGGAAAGGAGTTCCGGATGTAATAGATGCCTTAGAAGCTTATACAAAACAAACAGATGTCATCCACCACAAGCGATTAAAACAAGACAAATACTGGTTGCGCCAATCTATCGAATCAGCCCTTATTGCTTCCTTTTTTGATCAGCCTTCTTTGCAGGAAGAATTGGCAAAAGAAGAGAAGTGTATAATGGAAGGCAAAACCTCACCTTTTTTGGCAGCTGAGCGCTTATTGAAGCTATTTGCAAAAGGCTCTAAATAGTTTATTCAGTCAAATAAGGGGGACTAAGTATCGTAAATCAATGAAATATGAAATATGTTTATTCTTACGATTTACTTATGAATAATTTATTGCTAAAAAAGATCAAAAGATTGTCCAACAGTGTTTAAAATATGTTATATTTGTTTCATAAGTAAGTGATGCTTTTATACTACAACATGTCAACTTAACATTGCTTACAGCCAAAAACCGATTCAAAAAGTTGACTTTATAATCCCTGAACATATCATTTTTATATTTCTATAATATAACTTGTGCTTATAAGAAGATAGGCATAACCTATTCTACTTCTACCCTTAGGTAGTTCCTTTCACAATTAGGCCTGCTTGACATAGGTAGAAAGCAAAGTTTCAAATCCATAGATAACCAAAATAGAGCAAACTGCCATTGCCATTGCAACTGACATTGCTACTTCTCATGAAATACCTTTTAATCTCAATCATATCGCTTTTACCTTTTGTCGCTTTTGCGCAAAGCAATACGATTGACAAGGTCAAGTCTTACATCATTCACAAACAATACAAAAAGGCGAACGATCTCATAAGCTTAGGATTGGAAAAATCTAAGACAGATCTTACTATAAATAAGAATGCTTTATGGTACTACAGAGCTAAGCTCTTAAGTCAAATGTATTTTGAAAAAGCAAACGCTGTAGAAGAAGAAATGACGGATTATTTGAATCGTTCCTACATATTGTTAGAAGCTATTGCTGCTTTCCAGAATACTTGCCAAGGAACTGATGAAAGCTATCGGGATATGTCATACCGCCAATTGGGAGGTTTGCATCGTTTTCTCAAAAGAATTGGTCTCAGATATTTTGAGCAGGGAGATACCGAACGTTCTTACCTCAATCTTCGCTGGGCACGTAATTGTGATAAATTTGTTGAAAAATATGTAGATGGAAATGTTGCTTATGAAATGGACACCATGCTCATCTATCTTACCATTTACACTGGAGAATTGACCAATAGAAATTATGAATCCAGATCCATGTACGAAGAACTTAGCCTCCGAGGTGTGACCGAGGAAGAGATGTTCGTTCATAATTTCATGATGTTGGTTGGACTTGAAAAAACAAAAGAAGCAGAATCTCTTTTAAAACAAGGATTAGCCAAATACTCCCAATCGAGGGAGCTGGTGATGTATATGCTCCATTGGCTGACCACGAATGAACGTTATCAAGAGGCCATTACATTTGTCGATGAACATTTAGGGCTGATGTCAGGCCTTGATGCTAAATTATACTTTATCAAAGGTATTGCCTGGAATCGCTTATACGATGAAGCCATGGCTAGCCATCAAAGAGACGCAAGCTTATATTTCAAGAATTCCGAAGAAGCTTATCGAAAAGCACTTAGCATATCACCAGCCTCCTTTGATTATGCCTACAATTTGGCCGCTTTGTATTACAATAAGGCCTTGATACTTGATTTAAATCAAAACGAACCACTTACGAAAGAAACTGGAGAATATGCCCAAATGATCCAACGTGCGGAAAAGACCCTTGAAATTACTATGCTTTTGAAATCTAGCGACACAAAAGTAATAGGAGCATTGGAAGATATCTACCGAAGAACCAACCAAACTGAAAAATTACTTAAATTGCAAAAACCTAAAGGTTAAATCTTGCAGCCTGCCATTTGTTGATACATACCCAAAAAAGTCAAATTATTAATTTTACGAATTAGGAATAAACTTTGCACATTGGACTCTGATTGAGCGTCTATTATAATAGGTATCCTATTAGTAGCGTTTGCTTTATACTTATTTCTAAATGAACGTTTAAAAATTTACTGAAATATGTCTGAAACGAGAAAAATTATAGTTTGTGGCTCTGGCGGAATCGGCCGAGCAGTAGGCCTTATTCTGGCTGATAATAAAGATCTGAATATTGAATTATTCATGGGTGATTTGTATATGGAATCTGCCCAATCTGCTTGTGATTGGATCCATGAAGGTTTGCAACGCGAAGGGGTAGCTACTTCTTTTCAAATGCCAAAAGAAGGAGCTAGCGATGAAATGATTGAAATCTTCAAAAATGGTGAAGTGGTTTTAGACTGCCTACCAGGAAGCGAAGCTCCACGAATTGCTCGCTTGTGTAGAGATCATGCCTTGCATTATGCCAACCTGACCGAATACGTACAGGAAACCAATGACGTAATGGAAATTGCGAAAGGTGCAGATACAGGTTTTGTACTTCAAACTGGCTTGGCTCCTGGATTTATCAATGTATTGGCCAATCATCTTTTTCAGCAATTTTGCGAAGATAATAGTGTGGAGAAGGTGGATAAAATTACAATGAAGGTAGGTGCCTTGACTCGTCATGCAGTTGCTCCTCACTTTTATGGTTTTACTTGGAGTCCAATTGGTGTAGCGACAGAATACGTGAAAGATGCAATTGCGGTTCGTGATTATAAGATCACAAATATCAGAGCGCTTTCTGAAAAAGAAACCATCATAATTGATAACATCACTTACGAAGACAATTTGACTTCAGGTGGTGCAGCTGATTTGCCAGAGGCTTTGGCTGGAAAAGTAAAAGACTTAGATTATAAAACCTTGCGTTATCCTGGTCATTATGATTGGGTAGCTAATATTTTAGAAGCTATTCCAGAATGGGATAACAAGATAGAAGTATTAGAAAATAAAATGCTAAGGGATATTCCGTCTGTAGAAGACGACGTAGTGATTGTTTATTCTTGTGTAACTGGAAAAGATAAAAATGGCGTCCTAAAATCTATTGAAAAGTCATACACCGTGAACCCTATGAAAGTAGGAACACAAACTTTACGTGCGATTCAGTCAACTACTGCAGCGCCACTTGCAGAGTGTGCCCGTATTCTTTTGACTGGTCGTTGGAAAGGAGTTGTTTTGCAGAGTCAGTTAAATACAACGGAGTTCTTAAATGGACCAATCGTGTCAGCTGTTTATGGAAAACTTAGCGAAGAGAAAGAGCTGGTAACAAGCTAGTATTTCTTTTAACTACTTAGTCAAGACATAAAGAAAGCGCTATTGTTATATAACAGTAGCGCTTTCTTGTTTTAAGAACTCCTCCCAAAATTGTTTATCGGACATCTGACTTTTATGCTAAGAATATTCGTTAATTCCAGCTAATTTATTTAAACTTGTTCTACTTAAGCCTACAATTTAAATAAAACACATGACACCGTTTCATCTTGCCTTTCCAGTTAAAAACCTGGAAGAAACCCGTAGCTTTTACGAGCACCTTTTAGGTTGCAAGGTCGGTCGCACTTCTGAGCGATGGATTGATTTTGATTTTTGGGGCCACCAGTTAAGTGCTCATCTTACAGAGGCACCAATCACTGAACCTCCAGCAAACCCTGTAGACGGTAAGCAAGTTCCTATCAAACATTTCGGAGCGATACTCAAATGGGAAGACTGGAATCACCTTTCAGAAAAACTAAGAAAGAATAGTATTGACTTTATCATTGAGCCCTATATTCGATTTAAAGGAGAGACAGGAGAGCAAGGCACTATGTTCTTCTTAGACCCCAGTGGAAATGCCTTAGAATTTAAATCATTTAAAGATCCAAGCCATATTTTTGCAACTTGATTTGCAACTTATCAGAATAGCCCCTTTCAATAAATAGTAATAGAATAGTTAAAAGAACTGTGGAATAATTTGTCCGATTTACACTGAAAAAAGTGTAGATGGATATTCTATTTCAGCTATTTAAATAGCTTCAAAATATTTATCACTCACTCAATTCAATTTTTATGAAAAAATTATTACAACTTTTATGCACCCTTGTTTTGGTCTTGTCGAGCACATGGATATATGCCCAGCCTGCCAATGACAACTGTGCCGACGCCACCGTGATTACGGATGGTGACAATCAGGCTTTTACAACAGTAGAAGCGACTACTGATGGTGCTGCACATGCGAATGACTGTGTCTCTAGTGGAACTACGCCAGACAGTACTTATTTAGATGTTTGGTATTCATACACTGCCACTTTTACAGGAGAAGCTGAATGGTCATTCTGTGGCTTAGCAGACTTTGATACTAAGATTTTTGTTTACAATGGTACCGCGGCCTGTCCTCCTGGAGATGCTGATATTGTTGGTTGCAATGAAGATGGTGCTGGTTGTGCTAATTCAACTTCAACAGCTGTTTTTCCAGTTACAATGGGAGAAATTTACTTGCTTCGTGTTGGTAGCTTTGGTGATGGGGGACCAGGGACAACTGGAGGAGGAGCCTTCAACCTTGGTGAATACGTTCCACCTGTAGGACCAGATAATGACAACTGTTCAGATGCAGCAGTAGTTATGCTTGGTCTAGGACAAGCATGTTCTAATGTAACAGCTAATATTGATGGACCTGAGCATCCGAATAACCCTTGTTTTGGATTTGGAGATAATACCGTTCAGGCAGATGTATGGTATTCTTATACCGCTGATTTTACAGGGACTGTTCTTTGGTCTACATGCAATACAGTAACATTTGACACACGTCTAGCTGTTTACCAAGCTAATTCAGGTTCTGGTTGCCCATTTGAGGATGGAGATCTATATGCTTGTAATGATGATGGAGGAGGCTGTATGGACTATTCTTCTGAGCTATATTTTGATGTGGTAAATGGTGATACTTATTTGCTAAGGTTAGGAGGTTTTAATGCAGAGGAAGGTAGCGGAACAATGGATCTTATAGAGATTGTACCTCCTGAGCCACCTGTGAATGATTTATGTTCAATGGCAGATAATACACCTTTCGTAATGACAGAAGAGGAAGCTGACAATTTTGTGTATACTTTTCCGGGCTCAACAATAGCAGCTGGAATTGAGCCGGATGCTTTTTTATTTCCTAAATGTTTTACTCCTACAAGTGGAGAGTTTGGAGATGCTTGGTTTACTTTTGAGCCAGGAGGGCGAACAGAAATAGGAGTTCGATTTAGTAGTGAAACCGAGGGAGCATCTTACTATTTTGGAATATGGGAGGATTGTGATAGTTTGGGCTATGCACCTATTATGGATGATTGTTTTTTCTTTGATGGAGACAATGGAAGTACTTTCTTTCAGGATACCATTACCAATATTCCAGAATCACATGGTCAGTATTACATTCGTATTTCGACTGCATTTACTTATGATACACCAGGGAATTATTTCTTCCAGTTATTTGGAGAAGAGATTATTGCTGTAAAAGAATTAACGCTTGGGAACATTAGCTTCTATCCTAATCCAGTTTCAGATCTAGCCTTGCTTGAATTTGATTTAACTAAGTCAGATGATATTCAAATAGAAATTAATGATCTTTTAGGGCAAAGTGTCTATCTGGAAGATAAGGGCGAAATGATGGCTGGTCGACAGAACGTAAACTTTGATTTGTCAGCTTTTCAAGCAGGTATTTATATTCTTTCTGTTCGCTCAGGTGATCGGGTGAAGAGTATGAAGTTTATTAAGGAGTAGATTTAAGCAATCCCTAACAGATATACGCTAAATATTAAAAGCCGGTGGTTTTCACAAACTACCGGCTTTTTCTATCTAATAAGGTAGGTAGAGGTTTTAAAAACGCTACCTACTGTAACTCGAACTCTTTTAGTGAAAATCGGTCATAGGAGTGCTTATATAATTCTGCACTAAGGAGTTTTTGGGAAAATTCTGTAGCTAATATAATGATTTTTTTAGATACTTGAATGCTTAGAAATAGGAAAAATGAATAATTAAAACCATTATAATTAATTGATATTCAATAAAAAAATAGGTGTATTTATCGAATTACCTTCAAAAAAACATGGAAGAAAAGCTTAGATTTGTACTTGATAGCTGAATATTACACCTTAATGACACTTTTTTTGTAGAAAAAACAATTTAATTGTCTATCAGACCCAACCCTTCCTGAAATAGCTACGTAATACGTAATGAAGAGGGTAAACAGGCTCTTGATCGGTTTTAATTCTGCTTTCAAGATTTAGTTTCTTACTTGCTAACCTCCTTTTATGTATTAACAGCCTAAATTCAGAAAAGTTACTAATTGCTTTTGACAGCTTACCGCACTTTGTATGTTAAAGTAATTTTATTGTTTGAACATATTAAGAAAAGGTTGTATTATTATCAATCACTAAAACTCTTTGCTATGAAAATGATTAAATTTTCCCTTCCGATCGCTTTATTCGCCGTTTGTCTCTTTATGACTTCATGTCAAAAGGATGGTACTAACGAAGATGTTGTATCTCATAGTTATTATACCCCTGAAGGTTTTGCTGTGATAAGTGAGTACTTGAACATTCCTGAATCTCCAATGGAATACAAATTGGACTTCCCAGATTATTATAATACTGACTTTACTTTATATGATAAGGACTTGGCAACTTTAGGTCGTGTCTTATTTTATGATGAGAACCTATCGGAAGACCGTACCATCTCTTGTGCATCTTGCCACAAGCAAGCAATTGGATTCTCAGATGATGTGGCATTCAGTAGAGGTATCGCCAACAACGAGACTGCTAGAAACAGTTTAGCACTTGGTTCTGTATTTAGCTTTAGCGAATATTATGGATCTGAAAGTTTTGGACGAATTCCATTTTTCTGGGATAATAGAGCTACGACTGTTGCAGAACAAGCAACGGGTTCTTTTACTAATCCTCTTGAAATGGGAATGGAGATGCATGAAGTAGTTGGCCGTGTAAATGAACAACCTTATTACGCTCCTTTATTTGCTGCGGCATATGGAAGAACTTCTGAGGTGACTCAAGATAATGTATTAGAGGCAATCACTGAATTTGTCAACAGTATGGGAAGCTTTGATTCTAAATTTGATAAAGGTCTTAGTATGAAAGCTTCTGGAGGAGGTAATACTACATCTTTAGCTCGAGAGGATTTTCCTAATTTTACTAATATAGAAAATGTAGGTAAAGCAATTTACCAAAATGATTGTGCGGGTTGCCACAGTCCGGTGGTATCTGCTCCATCAAGAACTCGTTCTAACAACGGTTTGGCAGTGAGTTATGTAGATAACGGCATCGGAAAATTAACTGGATCTTCCCAAGATATGGGTATGTTTAAAGTCCCAACATTAAGAAATGTTGCACTTTCTGCTCCTTACATGCACGATGGTAGTCTTGCAACTTTGGAAGAAGTAATTGAACACTACAGTAGTGGAATTGCAGCTCATCCAAACCTTGACTTTGGACTTACAGTAGATGGTTTTAATTACTCTCAAGCAGATAAAGAAGCTTTACTCGCGTTCTTGCAAACAACCTCAGACGAAGAGTACACTACTACTGTTAAATACAGCGATCCATTTAAGCAATAATAAAACGAAATATTGTTTTTATAACAAACCATAAAAAGGGGCAGGCGTTTAACACACCCTTGCCCCTTTTTTTATTATTCTAAGTTAATTGCCTTTCTAAAGATTTAACCATGATTTTAAGATACTCCCGTTTTCTTCTGGCATTATCCTGTGCAAGCTTAGTGATGATGCTCAGTAGTTGTAGCACTGCTTTTCAAGCACATCAGGATATGTTACTAACAGTAACAGAAAAGAATGATTTAAAAGTAACAGGTAGCGTTAATAAATCAGAGACCGTAGATGACTCTCCTTTTTATAATGGACAAATTAGTTACAGCCCCATTAAGCATGTAGGAATCTCAGCTAAGTATTTTAGTTATAAAGAATTACTGGAAGGTTCTAATAATGTTTTCAATGACAATTCAAAAGAGATTGATGGAGACTTTATAGAATTGGCAGTTGGAGGTTATTTTGGGCCGGACCTTAAGTTTAGAGTAGAAGATTCTCCTAATAAACTGCTCATGCCTATGGGATTGACTGGTGATCTCTATATCGGTTATGGTAAAGGACGGTTCCAATCTATATATGGTAAAACAGCAGAGCAAAATTTAGAATTTAACAGACTCTCTGTCCAAGCGGGGCTTCACTTTAACTGGAAAATTGTGAAGCTATCTTATACTTACAGAGTGATGGGATTGAACTATACCAAAATTGATTTAACTGGAGATATCACGCAAGAAAATTTTGATGCGGTTGAAAAACTTTCCGATGACAATCCTAATATTTATAGATCCTCATCCCTCCGTATGCAAATGGGACCACGTCACGCGCAGTTCTACGTTGACATGAATTTTAATAACCTACCTGACAACATGCGTGACTTTTATTTTTATGAAAAAATAGGGGGTATAGGACTGATCATCGATATTGATGAATTTTATAAAAAAGTAGAGATGCCAAAAAAGATGGACTAATCATTGGTGTCAAGTATTAATAAAATGAAGATTTTTTCCTGTGAACTACTTGTATTGAGTTTGTTGATATTTTGCAGCTCCTGCGCTAAGATCTTTGCTCCAAACAATCACCATCAAATCGTCAGCCCCAACAAAAAGGGATCATTACAACTGGCTGGTGGATTTTACGACACTTACCTAAAAGGTGAAGTAAAGGATTACCCTGCTCCACTCCAACGCTATTCCTACGGCGCTCAACTTGGCTACAGTCCAATCGAAGGATTGGGGGTTATCGCTAATTTTTTTCGTCCCAACTATATCCTACGATCAGCTTTCGGAAATATCGATATAAACGGAGGAGTGGTTGGGCCTAATGTCAGAATAGATAGTGATACCACAAATGCTTATTTTGGATATCTGGCAGATATCGCTGTAGGCAGGTATTGGAAAAAAACGACCAACGGATCTTATTTGGAAAAAAAGAATAGTGTTCTTTTTGATCACACCAATGAATGGCTTTTTGATGTCTACGTAGGAGGGGGCAAAGGACACTTGTCAACAAACTACTCCATCGTCGGAAATAAAGAAATAGATTTTAATCTCTATTATATACAAGGAGGTGTACACTGGAGAAATGGTAAAGTTGGAGTTGATCTGGTGCAAAGACTTATCGGCACAGACTTTAAAGAATTCCATTTTATTGGAAATATATTTAAAGATGACCTGGTACTCGCAGAAAATTTGAGTAAAAAACCATTTCGTCTAGCTTCCAGAACTGCCTTAAGATTAAATGCAGGACCAGAATACGGCAAAGTATATGTCGAAGGAAACTGGACCAATTATTCAGACGGTCTCGAACGGTTTTATTTCAATGATCAGCGTTTTAGTATCGGTATTATCCTAGAATTAGATACTTGTTGGAAACGGTTGAAAAAATAATACCTAGAGTTTATTGACGCTTCCTGAGACAGCTATAAGTTGAAAAATTCTTACCTAGACATTGAACAAATTTAACATATCACTGCAAAACAGTAGATGAAACAAATTCGTTTTTCCTTAGTAAAATGTAATAGAAACGTTTTTGCTGGTAAAAATAATTGACATATATTTTAATTCAATTGTGACTAGCAGTATAAACCCACGTTTAAATAAAGTAACTAAGACCTTGAACATAAGGTAATCTTTCACCCAACTAAATTAAAAAATAATGTTAGACAACATTTTAGACGGACTTAAAGGACAAGTAGTAAGCGCTATTAGCGAAAAGACTGGATTAGACGCAGGAAAAGCTGAGCAAGCAATGCCTATGGCTAAGGAAAGTATTATGGAAGGTGTGATGGGCGCTGTAGGAGGTGGCGACATGTCTGGTATCATGGGTATGTTCTCCGGTGGCGGAGGAGGTATGATGCAAAATATGGTTTACCAAGGTATCGCTCAAAACTTCATCGGTAAGTTGACTGGTGGTTTAGGAGTTGATTCTGGAATCGCTGGTACTATTTCTTCAACTGTTTTACCAATGATCATGAGCAAAATCTCTGGTTCTGCTGCAGATGCTGATGGTAATGTAGACGAGAATGGAATCATGGGTGCATTGGGTATGGAATCTGGTGGATTGTTGGGTAAGGCAGCTGGGATGCTTGGCGGACTTACAGGAGGAGCTACTGATGGAGCAGAATCTGCTGCAGATGCATTAAAAGATAAAGCTGGTGACCTTCTAGGAGGTATCGGTGGAATGTTCGGAAAGTAATTTTCGAATTAGATAAATAAAAAAAAGCTCGATCAGATTTGTTTCTGATCGGGCTTTTTGTGTCTTGTATGTGTTGGTACAGGAAAAATAGGGCATTGGCTTGTACTTAGTTTAGTCCAAGTTAAGCTTTCAATTTCTCCTTCAAATACTTTCCAGTATAAGACTTTTTAACTTTCACCAAACCTTCCGGAACTCCTTGGTACAACAAATCGCCGCCACCTTTTCCACCCTCAGGGCCCAAGTCAATCACCCAGTCTGCAGACTTTATGACTTCCATATTATGTTCTACCACAATCACAGTATGACCTTTCTCCACCAAAGCATTCAAGGCATCCAACAACTTTTGAATATCATGAAAATGCAAACCGGTAGTGGGCTCATCAAAAATGAAAAGGATGTGTTCTCGGCTATTTACTTTCCCAAGAAAAGAAGCTAGTTTAACCCGCTGTGCTTCACCTCCAGATAAAGTACTGGAAGATTGTCCCAGTTTAATATATCCCAAACCAACATTAAAGAGCGGCTGAATTTTTTGAATAATATCACGCTCGTCAGCAAAAAAATCGAGTGCTTCTTCAATACTTAAATTGAGAATGTCAAAAATGTTTTTGTCTTTGTAACGCACTTCCAAAACCTCTTGTCGGAAACGATGGCCTTTACAATCTTCACACTCCAAACGAACATCTGCCAAAAATTGCATCTCTACAACTTGTTCGCCTTCACCTTTACAAGTTTCACAACGACCACCTTCCACATTAAATGAAAAATAACCTGGTTTGTAACCACGAATCTTAGACGCTTGCTGATCCGACATCAACTTCCGAATCGCATCATAAGCTTTTACATATGTGACTGGATTCGAGCGAGATGATTTTCCAATCGGGCTTTGATTGATCATCTCTACTTGAGTAACTGTCTTGACATCACCACTCAATTCGTCGTGTATTCCTGCAGCCTTATTATAGGACTCTCCTAATTCTTTCAAGATAGCAGGGTACAGAATTTGTTTGACCAAAGTCGTTTTACCTGAACCAGAAACACCACTAACCACCGTCAATGTATTCAGTGGAAATTCTACATCAAAGTTTTTTAAATTGTGTTGCTTGTTGCCTTTTAGATGAAGTGAACGGGTAAACTTGCGCCGCCTTTTCGGTAAGGGAATGGACATACGGCCACTCATATAAAGCGCAGTAAGGCTGTCAGAGGCGTCATCGTAGATTTGCTCATAAGGGCCAGCAAAAACTACTTCACCTCCGTGGATGCCTGCATGAGGTCCCATATCAATGAGGTAATCGGCATTGCTAATTACATCCTCCTCGTGCTCCACTACGATCACTGTATTACCGAGATCACGCAAGGATTTTAAAACTTCAACCAATCGATTGGTATCACGGGGATGCAAACCAACACTAGGTTCATCCAGTAGATACATCGAACTGGTTAAATTGGATCCCAGTGTTCTAGTCAGGTTGATACGTTGTGTTTCTCCACCACTCAGTGTGGAAGATACTCTATTGATATTTAGGTATCCTAAACCAACCTTACACATGAACTGCAATCGATTATTTATTTCTAAAATGATTCGCTTAGCAATTGTTTTATCGTGTTCACTAAGTTTTATTTTTTCAAAAAATGGTAGCAATTCATCAATTGGAATTAGAACTAAATCAGGAATATTTTTTCCATCAATTAAAACATAAGTAGCTTCTTCACGCAGGCGTCCGCCATCACATACATTACATATGGTGCGGCCGCGATAACGCGCTAGCATCACTCTATTTTGAATTTTATAAGTCTTCTCTTCTAGCTCGTCAAAGTAATCCTGGATGCCATTAAAATGGCTGTTGCCTGTCCACATTAGCTTCTGCTCTTTGCGACTTAGGTCTTGCCAAGGGCGGTGTACAGGAAAATCAAATTTGTGTGCCTGCTTCAAAAAACGTTCGAGCCATCTACCCGATTTCTCACCCCGCCAACAAGCAACTGCTCCTTCAAATACCGACTTGGAAGAATTGGGAATAACCTTCGCTTCATCAATCCCCATGGTACGTCCATAGCCCTCACATTGTCGACAAGCGCCATACGGATTGTTATAGTTAAAAAGTTGTGGACTGGGATCCAAAAACTCCATGCCGTCTAGCTCGAAGCGATTGTTGAACAGTTGCGTTTTTCCATCAATGACATCTACTATACAGGAACCTTCACTTTCGTTGAAAGCAGTTTGAACAGAATCTGCAATTCGTTTGGTGTTCTCTTCGTCTTTCTTGTTGACAACCGTTCGATCAATTAAAACACGAATATCTTTTTTAACGAGTTCTGTTACGTTTTTATCTAGATCCTTTGATTTGCTTTCTAGAACATCTTCAATTCGTTGCATTTCTTTCTTATACAATATACGCGTGTATCCTTTCTGTAAAAGATGTTTGAGCTCATGCTCCAGTTTACGTTCGTACTTATTCTGTATCGGAATAAAGAGCTGGACTTTGCTGCCTTCTTTGTTACTCATCACAAACTTGACCACATCACTGACTTCATGTCTTTTTACCGGCTTACCAGAAATAGGGGAGTAAGTTTTTCCAATACGGGCAAAAAGTAAGCGGAGGTAATCATAAATTTCCGTCAAGGATCCTACCGTAGAGCGGGCATTACTGGTACTGGTTTTTTGCTCTATGGCAATAGCTGGACAAATTCCTTTGATATAATCCACATCCGGCTTCTTCATTCGCATGAGAAATTGACGGGCATAAGAGGAGAGACTTTCTACATATCTACGTTGTCCCTCCGCATAAAGGGTATCCATAGTAATAGAAGATTTTCCTGATCCGGATACTCCGGTGACTACTACCAGTTTGTTTTTCGGAATAGAAAGGGAGACGTTTTTGAGATTATTTCCTCTTGCTCCTTTGATTCTGATGGTGTTTTTGTCGCTGATTTTAGTGTTTTTCTCGCTTTTAGCTTTCGCTGTCGCTTTCTTTGCTGGCATATATAAAGGTTGTTTATGCGGTTTCTCTAAGTCTGTTAGTCTAAAGTAGTAAGGATTTTATGGCCAGAAAGTTTTTTTTCTGATGAAAAAAAGATTTTTTTTAATTATTTTGTAAAAAATGTTTTTCTTTAGAATAACTTGGCCAAAAGGCAAAAATACGTCTTTTTTAAGAGAAATCATTATATGAAAAGCCGCTGGGACACAGGGGAATAAGAGAATATTAAGGCTTAAGCTCATTTCTTAACAAGGCAGTTAATTTTATGTTAATATCAGTTAATTTCATACTATCTGAGAAGACTTGTTGTAAATTGGACTTGACTTTGAAGATAAATAGTCAGACATTGAAGTCATCAAGTCAATTTGATATTCTAATTTTTTCACTTTAAAAGTAATAATCTATAAGCGTCAAACTTCTACACTAAATTATTTTTTTCAGACTAAGTAAAAAAAATAGGACAGTTATGCAAGTTACAACGCTTAACGATCAGCAATTGATCGTACAATACCTCGACGGAAACGAGAAGGCTTTTGAAGAACTACTGAAAAGACACAAGCAAAAGATTTACACATCAATTTATCTGTTTGTGAAAGACACGGCACTAGCCGAAGACATTTTCCAAGAAGTTTTCATTAAAATCATTGATACCCTACGACAGGGTAAATACAACCACGAAGGCAAATTTGTGCAGTGGGCCATGCGAATTTCCTACAACATGTGTGTAGATTATTTTCGCAGAAATAAGCGCCGACCGAAGGTGTCTCCTACAGAAACCTTTGACATCTTTGACGTGCTTCCTGTTAAGGAAGATAACGCGGAGCAAACAATTATCCGATCTCAGACGCACGATAAGATTCGCCGTTTAGTGGATATGCTTCCTCCAGAGCAACGTGAAGTGGTAATTCTTCGTCACTATGCTGATATGAGCTTCAAAGAAATCGCTCAACTAACTCGAGTAAGTATCAATACTGCTTTGGGTAGAATGCGATATGCTTTGATCAATATCCGCAAGATGGTAGAAGAAAGAGAAGTAACTCTTCAATAATTCCCAGCTATGCTACAACAAAAAATTAACTTATGCATTTGCATTCGTTTGATATAACTGAAGCAGCCAAGAGATGAGAAGCTTAGGTCAAACGAATGAGTGTACAAATGATTGAATTTATTTTTTCGTGTAGTAATAAAGGATTTGCGTAACTTGTTTATGTGCCTTTTAAAATAGGCTAAAGGTGCTGCGACCGATTCGGTTGCAGCACCTTTTTTCTTTTTTGATTTCTTTTGAGCCATGATTTTTTTTGAACCACAAAAGAAACAAAAGGACACAAAAGTTACTCCTGTTTATTTTCTCTTCTTTTGTATTTTAGGGCACTCGACAGTATTTAAAACAATACTTAGTCGTAGAAGATGACGAGCTTTTCATTTTAATTTGGTACATTTAGTTAAGGGAATTGATTTGTTACCAATTAAAATGACTTATGAGAATTACTAAATCCTACCTAACAGATTTAACCTATCAATTAACTGGGGCAGCAATTGAAGTACACAAAACACTTGGACCAGGACTACTTGAAAGTCTTTATCATAAATGTTTAAAACATGAATTAAGCTTAAGAGGAATTGAATTTGTATCTGAATTAATTGTTCCGGTTGAATACAAAGGATTGGATGTTGAAACAGAGTTGAGGTGTGATTTGTTTATTGAAAACATATTGACGGTAGAATTAAAATCTGTGAAAAAAATCAAGCCAATTCATGAAGCTCAATTACTCACCTATATGAATTTATTACAATCACCTAAAGGAGTGATAATAAATTTTAATGTTATCAACTTATATAATGAAGGGCAAAAGACATATGTAAGTGAACTATTCAGAGACTTACCAGATTAAAGTTTAAACCCACAAAATAAAAGTACACACCTAAGTAAACACGTTAGCTCTTTTGTTTTCTTTTGTTCCTTTTGTGGTTCAAAAAAAGCATGGTAAAAAAACAAAAACTATGTGGTAAAAAAAACTACTTATTGGTCAATAAAGCATAGTCCTTAGCAAAGTAAGTAATAATAGCATCAGCCCCAGCACGATGTATGCTCAACAAAGCTTCCGGCATAGCCTTATCAAACTCCAACCAGCCATTTTGACAAGCAGCTGTAAGCATCGCACATTCTCCACTCACATGATATGCAGCAATCGGCAATTCGAAATTTTCTTTCAACATATGAATGACATCAAGGTAGTGCAAAGCCGGTTTGACCATTAGAAAATCAGCACCTTCCGTCAAATCTAATTCTGCTTCAATCAAAGCCTCCTGTTTATTGGCAGGATCCATCTGATATGTTTTTTTATCTTTTGGAATACCAACTTCATCTTTTGGTGCGCTATCCAATGCATCACGGAATGGCCCATAAAAGGCAGAGGCATATTTTACAGAATAAGCCATAATTCCTGTTTTAGTAAAACCTTGCTCATCTAATGCTTCACGCATATAACCAATTCGGCCATCCATCATATCAGATGGACCTAGCAAATCAAAACCTGCTTCAGCTTGAGCAATCGCCATCTTTGCCAGAATAGGAAGCGTTTCATCATTTAGAATTCTTCCATCAGCAACTAAACCATCATGGCCATCTGAGCTGTACGGATCCATTGCTACATCGCTGATGAGACATATTTGAGGGAATCGTTTTTTTATTTCGGTGGCAGCTTTTAAGTAGAAATTATCTTTAGCGTAACCGTAAGTGCCTGTTTTGTTTTTTAATTGTTCGGCAACACCTGGAAAAAGAATAAAGGTTTTTAGCCCCAGCTTAATACAAGCTTCCATCTCTGGCAGAAGTAGGTCGAGAGACCAACGAAAATTGCCAGGCAAGGAGTGAATTTCCTCAGAAATATTTTTCCCGTCCACAATGAAAAAAGGGTAGATCAAATGATCGGTGCTCAGATGTGTTTCTCTAATCATTCCGCGAATAGCTGCGGAACTTCTATTTCTCCTCGGTCGTCGTAACATGTTTTTCTTTTATAATTTTTTGCAAATTTCATACACAGCCTTTTACTAAAAAATCTATAGATAGTGCTGATATTGTTTGAATGTACTGGGGTTCTATAGGTAGACTACTATTGAAACTGACACTGAAATTGAAATTTATTGGTGTTTATTCTTTGGATTCTTTGGAACTGGATCATGTCCATGAGGTCCCCAAGGATGGCATTTAAAAATACGTTTTAGTCCCATCCAAATACCTCTGATGACGCCCCATTCATTGATGGACTGAACCATGTAGTGTGAGCAGGTTGGCTGGAAACGACATTTAGGGCCAAGCAAAGGAGAGATAGCAGTTTGATAAAATCGAATGGGTAAGATGAAAAGTTTCTTAATAAGTTCGTTCAATTTATTCTGTTTTTTATTTTGAAGCTGATTAGAATAACTTCGTAAAGTCAAGAATTAAAACTGCATTTGCTCAGTGCTACTTCCTTGCTGGAAAAGAAAATATCCTTGTTTTTTATTTGGTCCCATGACAGAGACAATATTTTTTTGATCCTCAAAAACTTCCAATAATAAAGTATTGCTGACAGATAAGTCAGATACCATTTTTAAATTTGGTATTTCAAGGTAACACCAAATTGCCTGAAGATCTTCAGATGGCTCCTTTCCAATGAATGTATAGCTTGCTCTTTCTTCATTGACATCCAATTCTAGCCTTTCTTTAAGGTATTCAAAAAGATAAGCTTCTGCCTGCTTGTCTTCTTTCTCTGTGGCAATAAATAATTTGTCCTTTCCTTGTTTGCGCAAAGCTTCTTCTAAGTCATCAATGAAAAGATGTAAGGTGATTTGTAGTGCAGAGTCAGGTTCGCTATACTCGATCTGACACTTGCTGATATGAAATTCGTGTAGGGAATTAGGAGGCACCTTAGCAGTGAAGCTAACGAATAAACTGAGAAAGAATGTGAGTATAGGTAATGCCATTATTAAATTTTATTCGAGCAATTTTAAGTATAAGTAATATTACGGATTGAAGGTAATAAGCTTTGAAGTACATGTGATGTGCGGGCCTTCGATGGTGTAAGCTTCGCTCCTTAAAACTCAGCACTTAGTTAAGCTGTTCCAAAATCAAAATTACGGAAATTCCAGCTGCCGCGCCCGAAATAAACAGATTCCATTCACGCTGGCGTATTTTCAATAGATTTAACGCTATATAAGCTAAAAATAATATGGCAGCTACGATAATAAGTTGACCTAGTTCTACGCCAATGTTAAAGGCCAGTAGCTGTTGGATGAATAAGCTTTCTTCTCCAGGCATTAACATAGATTTGAGGGTATTTGAAAAACCCATGCCGTGGATAAAACCAAATGTCAATGCAAATACATAATTGATATTGAGGTGGCGACCAAAAAGTGATTTGGCCTCTGCAATGTCTTTCTTTAATACATTGTACAAGCTGGTGATTAATATGGTAATTGGAATCAATAATTCGATAAGGGCTTTATTTACCTTAAGCAGATCCATGGCTGCCAATCCTAAGGTGATGGAATGTCCAATGGTAAAAGCTGTAACCAAGATTAAAACCTTCTTCCATTCTCCCAGTTGGTAAATAGCACATAATGCTACTAGGAATGCAATATGATCTTTTGCATCCATATCGAGAATGTGATCGAATCCAAAATTGAAATAAAAGTCGAAGGTATTCATGCTATGCAAATATAGGAAAAAGTGAGAAGAGAAAGACCATGGAAGTAGGAGTATGGAACTGGGAAGTTCACCCGAAGTCGACTTTACCGGCGGCAGGGAGCAACAAAGTTTATCTCGCGTTAAAAAGGCTCCGTGATATCAGAATTCGTTCCATTCCTATCTTTCTAATGGTAGAGTTCATTACTACTGCTGAATTTGATATTGACTGGTATCTCGAAAGTTAAAATACTGTTTAGGAAGTTGATCATATCTAAAAAGACCCCAATCGGTGAAGAACTCATCTTTGCGGTTAAGCGCCCAGTTATAATTAGAAGGATTTTCAATGATAAGGATAGATCTTGATTCACCTGTGTTGATGGTGGATAATAACCAGAATTCATAGGGACTACCCCAGTTCATCATTAGGGTGTCCATAGCTATATCTTTAGTAGCCAGAATCATTTTTTTATTAGCATTATTTGCAGTTTCATCCAAAACATTGTTGATGTATTGCACTCTGTCAGTATATGGTTGGTGGCTAGTATATATGTGCGCAATTCGTATCAGGCAAATGATTGAGATTGCAATAACTGCTTGATTCAATTTGAACTTTGGAAGAATTTCAAAAACAAAAGGAATAATCAAAAATAAGCTTAATGGTAAATAAAGACTTTCGATATAAAACTGATCGGGCCCATCTTTAAAAGAAACATTGATCAATAAGAGATAGCCGAAAAAGAATGCAATGATAAAGCCTAATGGTAGCTTTAGATTTTCCTTAATAAAGCAATAGATGATAATACCAAAGAATGGGATTAGTAGATAGTAATCATAAATCAGATAAGTCAAAAAGTTTTTGTTGGAGGCTATTGAGAAATAATCTGGGAATAAGGATCGGAAATTTTTGAGCCCACCCATTGATGAAGAATCATAAGCGGACCTGAAGAATATATTTTTTGCGAGAACAAACATGAACAGGGTCAAAAAAATATTGACCAGTGATCTTCTGTCAATGTGTTTGAAATAGTAAAAGTAAGCTGTTGCGAAAGCAAAAGGAATAATCAGCAATGGATGGATGAAGGCTAATGTAAAAAGGAACAATGTTATTAGTGGAAAATACCAAAACCGATCTTTTAGATTTATATCATTTGCTCGCGAAAGAAATGCAAAAAATACAATCATCAAAGCGATGCCTTGAATGAACTCATTCATAACCCAGTAAAAGGTGTCCGCTACCATTAAGATGTTAAATAAAAGTAAGCAGAGACCAAAACGGTACTTTTTTAGAATACCAACGCATAAATAAAACAAACTGAAATAGTATATGATAAAACCTAGTGAATAGACTTTCATAATACTGTCTAGGGAAAGGCCTAACTTTGAACTAATCAAAGGAAACATCTGTGTGAGACAAGCCCCAAAGCGATTAACCTGAATAGCAAAGTCTCCGTCTCTCAAAATAGAAAACAAAATGTAACTAGAGTCTAGAAATGCCATACGTTCCTTATAAAACACAAGGGCTAAAATGCCAAGTGTGACATATGTCAAACAGCCAATAAGTAAAGTCCGCTTTAGCATTATTAAGTAATTAACTTAGAAAGTATTAACAGGTTATTTTTTTAGACGATTCTCTTTTTTTTGGATGGGCTAAGATATAAATAATATTTATCTCCAATATGGATTGTTTTTACTACATAATTACGGGATCAAATTTGAAAATAGCCAGTAAGTATACTACAGTAAATGACTTTTTGTATTGTCAAGCTAGTCGTTTTTGGATATGTGACAGTCTAAACTGGAATAATATTTGCTTTTATTGTAGTAATTCTTTTCCCTTTCATACTTCCCCTTTTTTTATTGACTTCCCTCTTTTTGTTAAGAAGCCGTTTAACTTATAAACTATATACAAAAATGAAGTTTTTACTTTTTGCAAACATCTTATTATTCTTCCATTTACCAACAAAGGAAGGTCAACTGACAAGAACTTTTCATAAAACGATTGACACAGATGAGATAGAAGAAATTTGTGTTTATTATGAAAATGAAAATGTAGAAATCGTAACATGGGAGGGCAACTTAATCATGGTCGAAGTAAATGTTGTTATTCACAACAGTTCTCAAGCTTTGTTTAGTTACTTTGAGAAATCTGGGCGATACGAGCCCTTGACTTCTATCGATGGGGGAGCACTGATTTTGAAAGGAAATCAAAAGAAACAACAAAGTGTAATTGTCAAAGGTGCTAAAAAAGATGTCTATGAAGACATTACCGTTAGGATACTTGTACCTTCCGAGTTTAAGGAAATTGAAAAAAATAAATGGAAACGAGTAGAATCGATGTAGGACACATCGTTGGATAAAGTGGACGTAGTAAGTTTGAGTGGCAGTTACAATGCATTATAGTTTTAAAAAAAGCTAAACCATAATGTTATTGCAACTGCCACTGTCACTTAGACTGACATTATCAGTTCTAGTACCTGTAGTATTCTGGCTTGAAAGGTCCTTCCACTTTCACACCGATGTAATCAGCCTGATCTTGGTTTAGTTCTTCCAATTCAACACCAATTTTTTCTAAGTGCAAACGAGCAACCTGCTCATCCAAGTGCTTAGGCAACATGTAAACTTTGTTTTCATACTTATCCGTATTTTGCCAAAGTTCCAACTGTGCCAATACTTGATTGGTGAAAGAGTTAGACATTACAAATGATGGGTGACCTGTACCACAACCAAGGTTTACCAAACGGCCCTCAGCTAATACAATTACATCGCTACCATCAATTGTGTACTTATCAACTTGAGGCTTGATCTCTACTTTTGTAGAACCATATGTATCGTTCAACCAAGTCATGTCGATTTCATTATCGAAGTGACCAATGTTACAAACGATAGCTTTGTCCTTCATAGCTCGGAAGTGACGCTCCGCAAGAATATCTTTATTACCTGTAGCAGTAACAATGATGTTTGCTTCTTTAATTGCGTTGTCCATTTTCTTTACAGCAAAACCATCCATTGCAGCCTGAAGCGCACAAATAGGATCAATTTCTGTAACGATTACACGACAACCTGCACCTGCCAATGAAGCGGCAGAACCTTTTCCTACATCACCGTATCCAGCGACTACAGCTACTTTACCAGCTAACATCAAATCAGTTGCACGACGGATCGAGTCAACCAAAGATTCTTTACAACCGTACTTGTTATCAAACTTTGATTTAGTAACAGAGTCGTTGATATTAATAGCAGGAAGTGCTAGTGTTCCGTTCTTCATTCTTTCGTAAAGACGGTGAACACCAGTTGTTGTTTCTTCACTCAAGCCTTTGATTCCAGCTACTAAGTCAGGGTTCTCGTCCAATACCATGTTGGTAAGGTCTCCACCATCATCAAGAATCATATTCAATGGCTTACCACCTTCGAATGCAGTTAGTGTTTGTGCAATACACCATTCAAACTCTTCTTCGTTCATACCTTTCCAAGCATAAACAGGTACACCTGTAGCAGCAATTGCAGCAGCAGCGTGATCTTGAGTAGAAAAGATGTTACATGAAGACCAGCTAACTTCAGCACCAAGTGCAACTAGCGTCTCGATTAGTACACCAGTTTGGATCGTCATGTGAAGACAACCTGCAATTCTAGCACCTTTAAGAGGCTTGCTTTCTCCGTATTGCTCGCGTAAAGCCATTAGGCCTGGCATTTCAGCTTCAGCAAGTTCCAATTCGCGGCGGCCCCAATCGGCTAGCGAGATGTCTTTTACCTTATAGCTTACATTAGGTTCTACAGTAGGCATATTATTTTTTTTAATTTGTTATGAAATTGAGTGCGAAATTACGATTTACTGCGGTACTATTCAAATAATATTTTTACAACATTGTTAAAGAAGACATATTACACAGCTGGTATATTTGAAAAATACATTGGTTAGACGCTATTTGTTTAACTTGGCCACTTATTTGCCAGTAATATTTGCAATTTATCTTAATTAACTGCTTGTTCAAAAATCGATTTATCATGAATATTTCATTACGACTTTTCTCTATTTTGGCTATGATAAGCTTAGTTTTCGGTTTTAACGCCTGTTCTGCCACTAAAGGACTGTCCGGGCAGAAGAAATTAATAATAGGTACCTGGGCTCTTGAATCAGCATCGGTGAATGGAACAACAATACCTGCCGCAATGTTGGGAGGAAAGGTTGTTTTTATTTTTACAAAAGATGGAACGGCGACATTTACAACTCCAGATGGAAAATCTGAAACAGGTCGCTATGAGCTTAAAGACAGCAAAATCATTGATCCTGACTCACCTAATGATATTCCTGTTGATATCATATCTTTGGATAAAAAGAAGCTAGAATTACGAATGCTTGAAAATGGAGACCCAATTCTAATGACGATGATGAAGCAATGAGAACTTGCAATTGAAGTGGCAGTTTCAGTGCAATGGCTGTTCAAATTGAAGTGGTTATGCATCTAAAGCACAAACGTATGCCAGTCATAGTGTTTTTGTCAAGAATCTTTTTACTTAGAGCTGAGGTGGGTTTGAATTATAAAATGGGCATCAATTCTAAGCAAAAGAAATTTCCAATTTATTTCCCCGTTTTGCGTCAGCAAAACAAGTTCAGCGGCCTCCCATGCCTCACTACAATATCGGATAACTCTGCGTCTCTGCATCTCAGCGTTCAAAAATTACGTTAACGGGAAAACTTCCAACTTCCCACTTTGTCACTCTGAGTGAATCTATCTAATCGGCGCAGCCAGATAGAGTAGAAGGGGCCTACTTCAAAATCTCAATCCAACAACCGTCGGTAAACGTTCATCATCTGTCCAGTCAAATCGGCAGCATTAAATTTTTGAGCATGAGCATAACCATCCTCAATCAATTGTTGACGATAAGCACTATCAGAAAGGATCTTCTGAATTCCTTCCGAGATGCTTTCCGCCTGGTTTGGATCAGCGTAAAAAGCTCCAGGTCCAGCAGCTTCAGGAAGAGACGAAATATTAGAAGTTAATACCGCAGTCTTACTAAAAAGTGCTTCAATAATTGGAATCCCAAATCCTTCATAAAAAGATGGGTAGCAAAATATTTCAGCCCCTTGGTAAATAGCGGAAAGTTCTTCGGTACTAATGTTTTTTGGAAAGAAAACTTGTTGTTGCATGTTATGCTGTGCGATGAAAGCCTGCACCTTCTTTAGATAAGTACTTCCATTACCAATCACTACTAATGGAATTTTCAAGGACTTAGGGACTAGGCGAATTGCTTCTAATAATCCCAGTAAATTCTTTCGCTCCGTCACCGAGCCCACATAAAGTAAATAGGAAGCAGGTAATTGATATCTTTCTAAAACCTGATTGATTAAGGTTTTACTCATGACAAGTTTGAAACTTTCATTGCAAGTTTGATAAATAACCTTAATCCCTTTTGGGTCAACCTGATAATAATTGACAATGTCTTTTTTGGTGCTTTCGCTAATGGCAATTATTTGATCCGCTCTTTTACAGCTACTTGAAAACTTACGATCATAGATCTTTCGGTCAAACCAAGGAAATGTCTTTGGCCATGTTTTAATAACCAAATCGTGAATGGTCACTACCGTTTTTATAGTTGTCTTTTCAATACCAATTGGTAGTTCATGACTTAATCCATGATACAATTCAATTTCCTTTTGATTTAAATCTTTTAGCATCCCATACGAGCGCCAATAATTTTTAAAACGAGTATTTGGGAATACAGAACTAAAAGCAGGATCTTTAGAAAAAGGAATGGTGAGCGGATGTTTTTTGATTTTGGGAGAAAACAAAAAGTAATGCTCGTCGGGGAAGTATTCGGATAGATTGTGCAACAGGGTGCGGCTGTAATTACCTAGTCCTGTAGTATTGTTGAATAATCGTTTGGCGTCGAAGCCTAGGTTGTGCATTT
>CAKZUK010000255.1 GCA_937921775.1 uncultured Saprospiraceae bacterium | reverse complement strand
TACCTGATAGGAAAACAGGAGGGATAGAAGGAATAGAGTAGCTTAGTTTGTGATTCTTTGATTTCTTCCAACTTGTGTTAATACATAGAATGGATAGGATAAAACACATAGCTCGATCTTTTGATTGGTTATGTGTTTTTTTATCTAGTCGAGCGTTCTATGATGCTTTCATCATAAAACAGTAGAACAAATAAAAAGATTTGTCGAAAAATAAAGGATAGAAATTAAAAAAGACCTTGTTTTGAAGCTGTTTATAAATCTCTTCATTATGAAAAAATACATGGTTATAGAAAAATACAAGCTCAATTGTTACGATAGAATATATCAGCGCTTCAATGAAAAAGGTAGGTTGCTACCCGCAGGACTCAATTATCTAAATTCATGGGTCAACCGCGAACAAAGTATTTGTTATCAACTAATGGAGACGAACGATGAACAATTGTTTCCAATCTGGGTTAATCAATGGAAAGATTTGGTAGATTTCGAAATTGTTCCTATCGATTAACAGCTTCAAACAACTATTACACAAACTATGCAACAAAGAGATTTTATAAAAGAACAAATAGAACAAGTCGGACGAACACTAGGTAAAATCATGGCAGGTTTTCTGGGCTATAAAACGGATGGTACAATAACGACTGGGATAGAAATTGCCAATGAGCAACTGCAATCGGAATTGGATATTGATATTGAAAAGTTAGTTGACTTAAATGCTGAGGAACTAGAGATTTATCTGGAACCGAAAAATTTCACAGATGTACATATCGATATGCTCGCAGAATACCTCTTCGATGTGGGGCAATCCAAAACGAATGAGCAACTTGCAGTTAAATATTATCAGGGGGCAATTCGATTGATTAATTTAGCTGCTAGTCATTCTAGTACCTTGACCTTTGAGCGGATGGACTTGAGGACTAGGCTAGAGGAAGCTTTGTTAAATACGACAGCTTAGTAAAACAATCTTATGTCCTTGTAATATACAGTAAGCATTTCTTTTTACTATATTTGAGTAATTACTTGGTCGAAATAAAACAATAAGAATACAAGCCTGAAAAACTATAGTACCATGAAAAGAATTATACTGCTAGCAATACTACTCATTCCGATGACTTTTTTTGCACAAAGCGACATAGAAACAATCGTAAAAGAAGGGATCGCCCTCCACGATGCAGGGAAATACGAGGAAGCCATTACCGTTTATGAAAAAGCATTGAAGGTTGATAAGAAATCCAGTCTGGTGCATTACGAAATAGGCTTTTCATATTTTGCAAAAGGTGACTATAAGAAGGCTATCAAGCATATGGATAAAGTTATAAAAAAAGGAGATAAGCATTTGAAAGGTGCTTATATGACGAAGGGCTCCTCTTTAGATGTTATGGGGAAGCCAAAAGATGCCATCAAAATTTATAAAGAAGCCATTAAAGAGTTTCCGGACGACTACCTGTTGCATTATAATCTGGCCCTTACTCAATACAACTTGGGTGAGAAGGGTGAGGCTGAGACGAATCTAATAGACGGCATTTCCCTAAACCCAATGCATGGTACCAGTAATTATTTATTAGCCATCATTAAATCGGAACAAGGGAAAAAAGTAGAGGCACTTTTAGGTTTACATTTCTTTCTACTGATAGAGCCAGATTCCGATCGTTCAAAAAGTGCGCTTGCTATACTAAAGGAATTGATGGGGGAGGGGGTAGAGCAAAAAGATGATAATAATGTAGAAATTACTTTATCTGATCTGGATGATGATAATGATTTTGCAGCTACTAATTTGATACTCTCTCTAGTCGCTGCTTCAAAACATTTAGATGAAAATAAAGATAAGTCAAGCCAGGAATTGTTTAATGAAAATACCGAATCTATTTTTACCATTCTAAAAGAATTAAAAGAAGACAAAAAAGGAATCTGGTGGGATTTGTATGTAAACTTTTATGCCTCACTCATAGACTCAGGCAATATGGAAGCATACTGCTATTTTGTCACTCAAACGAACAGCGAGCTTGAAGTGAAATGGATAGAGGAGCATGAAGAGCAGATGAATAAGTTTTATGATTGGTTGAAAGGGTAAGGAATGAGGATGGGTAATGTTTTGATTCTTCAAAATTTTAAAAAACGATTTCCTAGTTTAAAAGTGACGATTTATCAAGAGGGAATAAAATTCATCTTAGAAGATTGGGAAATATTCACCCAATATTCTTTCAGTTAGAACATATGGAAGAATAGATCTAAACCTAGGTATAGCAGTAAATGAATTTGATATCGGTTTAGTTTATAAAAGAGATTTTATCGACACCTTTAGTTTGAGGTTTAAATATTCCTTTTGGAAAAGGTGATTCCTTGATTCTTTGGAATGGCTCTCCTAGAAATAAAAAAAACAAAACCCCGACTCAGCAGTTGCCGAGTCGGGGTTCTATTTAGAATGTCAGTGTCAGTTGCAATCGCATTCACAGGATCGTGAGAAAACTGAAAGGGTGATTGCAAGTTCAACTACAAACCTAATTTACTGTACCACAAGTCGTCGATTAACCGACTTACCATCACTAATCAATTGCATCTGATAGATTCCCTTTGCAAGATCAGCAACATTTAATTGCTTGGTCTGCACACCGGAGTTTACAGAAAATTCCTCGATAGAAATTACCTCACGGCCAGTCATATCGTAAAGTTGAATAGATAAATCCATTTGCTCTAAAGCTTCGAAGCTAATATTCACTTCGTCATGAGCAGGGTTAGGATAAACCGCAAAATCAGTGAGTACACCAGGAATCTCATCGGTAGAAACTACCAGTGAAGCATTCGCAATTACCCGATCCGAAATACATTCTACTTTTTCTTTCTCAATCTTCCAATCGTAGAAGTAGTAGTAATAACCTACACCATAAACAGAGGTAGTAAGCGTTCCAACATCACCAATTGCATATGGGTAGTTCACGCCACTGTCGTTTCTAAATAAATTATTTTGAGGACAACGTAGTGAGAAGTCATTACCTACAGGTACTTCAAAATTTAGGTCAACTACATACTGTCCAGGAGCGGAAAGATTCACAGTTGTTGAAGTCAAAATAACATCATTCACATCAACTAACTGGATCACTCTGTCACCAGCTGGAGCATTATCCGGAAGGTAAACAGTAACACTTAAAAGCGTGAATGGCTCTACAACATTAAAGAAACTATGAGCTCCTGTACTTGGTAAACCTCCACCTCCAGAGTTGTCAAGCTTTCCTCCGTTTTGTAAGGCACCTCCTTCAATTAAATGTGATTCAACGTATACGGATGTATCCGAAATCAAGTTCGTAAATTCAAAGCTATTGCCTGTTCCAATTAGATTCCCTCCAACTGGATCGTCATACCACTCCAAGTTATCTCCTGTAGCAGTAATCGTGGCAGGGCCCGGCTGAGTAATTGCCACATCCTGAGCAACTGGATCTTGTGCTTCCAAAACGACAATGCTAATCTCCTCTGAGCTTAACAAGTCATTGGAGCAAACACTCTCCGCTTGTACATAGTAAGTACCAGTTTCAGTAACAGTAATCGTTTGTCCTGATTCATTGTTTGACCAAACAGGATTAGCCGTACTCGTAGTATTTAAAACGGCAGAACCTCCAGCACAAAATATCTCATCTCCTTCTAAAGCAATCGTTGGAACTTCATCTGCAATAATGGAAACCACCACTGAGTTGGTTAAAGAAAGGCAGCCATCTGCCTCAGCTAAGTTAGCGCTGTAATTACCCGCTTCTGTAACAATGATACTTTGAGTAGTAGCACCGTTTGACCAAATGTAGCTGTCAAATCCAGCTGGAGCTGAAAGTTCAACTGATTCACCTGCACAGAATTCTGTAACACCATTTACGGTCAAAGTAGAACCGGCTAATAAACAATCCGCTTCTGGAATATTGTAAGTTGTATTGATGTCTAGATCACTCAAGGTGGTAAGAATTCCAGAAGGCCATTTGATGACCATAGAATCAACCTCAGTTGCCGTTCCTAAACCAAAATGTACTGTTAATGAACTCATCGGGCTAAAGCTTTCTCCAGATCGTACTTCACGAATTTGAATACCCCAGTCGCCATAGATTTCTATTCTAGCACCGATACCATTTTTGTTACTAATAATACCTAGTGTGTTTACTTTAAACCAGTTGTTATCGTTGGTGTCATTAATGTATAGCGCATTGCCTTGTACTACATCTAAGAATCCGTCGTTATTAAAATCTCCAATTCCACCATCATCAAAAGGAAGGTTCATGCCAGTAAAGGTCATGTCACCATTGTTGATATACAATTCATTTCCTAGTTCAGAAAAGATATCAACAAAGCCATCATTGTTAAAATCACCAGATGCATTTTCCCAAGCGCCAAGATCGTTAGGAGTAATGCCTGAAGTCATAATGCTCTCTGTAAAATTACCTGTACCATCGTTGACCATGAAGCGATTTTGCTCATCGTGGTTTACAATGAAAGCATCAAAGTCGCCATCATTATCAAAGTCTTCAAAAACAGTAGCCCATGATTGAGCGTTGTCATCCAATCCAATTTCAGCACCCACTTCGGTATACGATCCGTCACCATTATTGCGATACATGGCGTTGGTACGTTCGATGTCTCCTGCAGAAGATCCCTGACGGCACTTTGTAATATAAAGGTCAGTGTCCCAGTCATTATCGTAGTCCACCCAGATAGCGGCATAGTTACCCGCAAGGTCTAGCGTTTCAATCAAAGACTGATCTTCAGTAAGAACGCCAGAGCCATCATTCCGGTAAGGATGACTTTGGTCGACATCGTGACAAACAAAGGCATCAAGGTTGCCGTCGTTGTCGATATCCGCGAAGGTAGAACGTTGAGAAAAGATGTATTCCTCGTGGTAGTCTTCCGTATAAGCCGAGCCATCATCATTTGCATAAATAAATGAAACGGTAGATCCACCTCCAAAAAGGAGATCATTATAGCCATTGCCATCAATATCTCCTGCACACATACTCCAAGAAGGAAGCGTTTGGAAATTCATAGGGAATACATTTTGTGTAAACGAACCATCAGGCTGTTGGTAGTCAATGTAAAGTCCGTCACCTGTGACTCGAACGACATCATCGAGGTGATCTCCGTTCATGTCAACGGCACAGTCTTCGTAGGTAAAGCCAGGAATGGAACCGAGTTCCCCTCCCATGTTGGTGAAGCTCACTTGGGCTGAAACTCCGACCGAGCAGAGTAGTACCAATAGGCAAGCATAAAGAATTTTGTTAAGGTTTTTCATATTTTAAATTTTAAGGAATAAAGATTTTTTCAGTGATTGAATCTCCGTCATTATTAACAAAGCGGATGATGTAAATACCACTTTCAGTATTTAATGAGATGGCATAGTTGCCAGAATTAGTGGTGTTGTTCTTTATCAATGATCCATTATAATCATAAATGGAATAACTGTGTTCTTGATTGGATTGAACTCGAATGGTTTTGTTGTCTGCAATAGTTGCCATTACTTTTGCAAAGATAGTGGCTTCGACCTGTGTCGTTGAACTAACAAAAGATTCGACTTCTACGGATGCTTCTTTTAGCAAAATAGGTTGGCGATCTGCCGCATCGAATAAGGCTCTGAATTTATCAATCTCATCCGACTCTTCTGCAAATAATTCTGCCATCCATTTTGGAGGAGCTGTTTGATAATATACTTTGGCACTAACTTCTAGCATGCTGAATTCTCCATTAAGAGGAACATGATATTGGATTTTATCTGCGCCTGTTCCTTCCAGTCCGCTGTTGTCTTTGTTGAAATTTAAATCTTCGTTTGCTAAACCAAAAACAGCCACCGTGTCATAAGTAGCATGTGTTGATTCAAATCCTAGAGGAGGAATTCGGTTATCTTTAAAAGCATATTCACCTCTCACCAATACGGTCGTTACATTATCATTGGCATCCGCTACTACCATTTCATAAATTTGAATTTCATCTTCTGCACGAATGATATCGTAGTGTGGTTCGTAATCTGAGTTGTGTCCAATGACTTCAAAGGTATCATCCGTTTTTCCAGAAATAAAAATCGTATCACCAAATTCATTCTCAACCAAAAATTCAACAAAGACCCTACGAGAAGGATAACCTGAAGGGAATTTGTGTCCTGCTAGATTAGCAATGTTCATTTCGAAAAAAGCGGTATCCGCAGTTCGTTCTAAAAAGCTGAGGTCGATGTTAATACTTTTATTGTAGAGCATGTCTTCCGTGGCCCATATTGATTCATTGAATTGTTGTTCGGTTGCGGCCAATCCAAGTTCTTCTATGTTGTCTCTAAATAACTTGAGCATAAAAACATTGGCGCCAGAAAGGTTGTGTAAGTAAAAGGGGCTTCGCGGTTCGGTTTCAAAACCAGCTGCGATTAGAATTTCTCCTTTGGAGATGGCTTCCATGTGGCAAGATTGACAAGTAACATTGCCTACTTCGTAAGTAGAGTTGAGCCATTCATGATAAGTCGCTTGTTCCACAAATTTGTTTCCCGTGAAGTTGCCATCGTAATCCAGTGTTTCGGTAATTAGTGTATGACAACCTGCACAAACTCCGGCGTCACTGATGTGTTCACTGTAAACGGGAGTGTATTGTGACGCCATCACCATTGGGCTAGCTAGAGGGCTGATGTAAGGGCCATAAGCAACTTTGGTCGTATCAAAGTTTAAATGTCCAGAGTTAAGGTCTCCTAAGTCTTCAAGTCCTTGTTGATGACAAGCTAAGCAAGAAATACCATCAAGTGCAAACGAATCAGTTAGTGCCTCAGCCATCGAGTAATATTGCTGGCCATTATGCATTGCTGCGAAATGCCCCATAGGTGCATGGCAAGAGGTGCACTTAGTTTCAATAACTTGTTGATGCTGCGGGTATAAAATTACTTCGTGGCTGACCTTCGCTCTCCAGAATGGGTCTTTTGCAGAGTTGGCCATCATGCTAGCTCGCCAGTCATCCACCAAGTTGATGTCTTCGCCGAGTATGTTCACGCTAGCAATCCCTGCGGTGTCAAATCCGTGGCATTGGATGCATTCTCCCGATCCAGCAAATAGTCCATTAAAGCCTGTCGGCAAAAGAGAATCTGTCAAACTTTGAAAGTATGTTAATTCTAGTTTAGTGTGGAAAGGAGCTGCTTTTGCAGAAATCTTCATCGGTAGTTTTACCAATAAAGGAATAGATAGGAAGAAAAGACAAATGAGTATTTTTCTTTTGTTATTCATAAGGGCGAAAAGAAAGTGAAAACTTTGGATATTTTACACCCTAAAAGTAGCTAGATTTTATTGGCGATGGAGCTTTTGAAGGAAGGAATTCTGACAGATATTTAACATTTTTTATACTTAAGGGAGAGGATGGAGAGGGGCGTGTAGGAGGCTATGAACTTTTTATTGAAAATAGACTTTGTTAAAGATTCTTGTTTTGTTTCATCTATTCCGTATGTGTTTTCCCTAGACTGGTGTCATTTTCAATCTGACCATAAGTAAATTTTGTAAAACGAAACGCCGATCTAGCTCAAAGCAGCTCAGCACTCTACCTATAATTAAACTAGCAGAATCTTCATGGCCATTGTTATTGCAAATCCACTTTAATTCTTCTACTCGCAGACTAAGTTTGAACTAACATCAAGGTGCAGCGCACCGCCCCAGTTTGTTGTAGTACATTGAATAGTTACATTTGTTTTTAAAATTAGTAAATTTATGAAGAAGTGAAATGATTGTTGAAATAAAATCTAAAACATGCAAAAATACATAATCGCTCTTCTGTTCGTTTTCCTAGTCACACATCTATACGCCCAGCCAGGTGATATGCCTATGAATCAGGAACCCGGAAAGTGCTACGCCAAATGTCAGCTCCCGGATTTGTATGAAGAAGAGGAAGAGATCTTTAAAATATATACAGGAATGAACACTGGAGTAGCATTGGATTCAGTATACTTTCGTATAAACGATGAAGGGAATTGGATTTATGTAGGTTTTGAAAATGATTTAAATGCTGCGCAAGTTGAGCTGAAAGGCGATTTTGAAAAAATTGTTTTTCTAGTGAATGAAGAAGGAATGACAGACTACGTAGAGGAAACGATTGCTTACAAGCGTTTGATCAAGGAGGGAGGATTGGAATGGAAAGAAGTGGTCTGTGGAGATAAGCTTGGTCCAGATTTGTTTATCAATGTTCAACTTGCCTTGATGGAAAAAGGTTATTTGGAAAAGGAGAAACCAGTTACGATATTAACTAAGGAAGCAAGAGCAGCTTTGTATAAGTATCAGCAAGCGTATGGATTGCCGATGGGGCAGATGGATGTGGAGACCTTGGAGTCTTTGGGATTGTGAGAAGTGTTGTTTGCGGACTCTTTTCCTAGGAAAGTATAAATATGTTAGGATTTCCGAAATAAAAACTCAAGATTGGGGAAGAGAATTGTTTTTGCATGATCCATCTGGAATTCTTTGGATTTTTGGAACGTTTAATAGTAGTAAGGTTTGAAGGAGGAG
>CAKZUK010000254.1 GCA_937921775.1 uncultured Saprospiraceae bacterium | reverse complement strand
ATTGGATGGACCTTGCTAGGCGTCTGGATTGGTTCCATCATGTATCGTGCATTAGCTTTAAAAGACAAAGTTTTGAGTCGTTAATCTTTTACAAGTTTTAGTTATCTTTTAAAATACATTTACATAGCCTAATTAATTGATAATCAGTAGTTGATTTATGCATCCGCAAAAGACTTTTAAAGCCTTGAAAAAGTAAAAACCATACACTGACTAAGTACTTTTTCACTATATGGAAAATAAAGTACAATTTTTAGTTGTCAGAGTGTAAAAAATAAACGAGTTTTGAGCCCCATTAAGAAGTCTTTGGGAGCAAGAACTTTTTCATCGAAAATGAAACAACTCTAAAAAACTTCGGTATGAAAAAACGTGTATTAAATTTTCTGATTTTAATGACCCTGATCGTTCCATCATTGATGGCGCAGGCTGAAAGAACAGATTTCATGCGTAGCATCGGTAAGATTTACGTAGTCGTAGCTGTTATTTTGACCATCTTTGCAGGGATTATTCTTTTTTTAATTTATCTCGATCGAAAAATAAGTAGGTTGGAAAAACAAATCGAAAAAAATGGCTAAAAGCAAATCAAAACCAAAATCTGCCGTTGATCATGTGAGCTTTTTGGATAGTGTAAATCGTAACTTCGACAAAGCTGCCGTTCACTCTGGTCTACCCGCAGGGCTACTCGCACAAATTAAAGCTTGTAACTCCGTTTACCAAATCCGCTTCCCTGTCAAAATTGGCTCTGAATACCAGGTAATTGAAGCGTACAGAGTACAACACTCACATCATCGACTTCCTACTAAAGGTGGTATCCGTTACAGTTCTAAAGTAAATCAGGACGAAGTAATGGCACTAGCTTCTTTGATGACTTATAAATGTGCCATCGTTGATGTACCTTTTGGTGGAGCTAAAGGAGGTGTACGTATCTCTCCAAGAGATTACACAACTGCCCAACTGCAGAAAATCACAAGAAGATATACTGCTGAATTAATTCGCAAAAACTTTATTGGTCCTGGTATCGATGTTCCTGCACCGGATTACGGAACAGGCTCTCGTGAAATGGCTTGGATCTTAGATACTTACATGACCTTCAAAGGTGGTGATATTGATGCTGCTGGTTGTGTAACTGGTAAGCCAGTTAATCAAAGCGGTATACGAGGTAGAACGGAAGCAACTGGACGTGGTGTATACTATGCACTAGTTGAAGCAACTAGCTACAAGGATGATATGAAAGCTCTTGGCCTTGAAACTGGTATGGCAGGCAAACGCATTGCTGTTCAGGGACTTGGAAACGTAGGTTCGTATGCTGCTCAAATCTGTCAGGAAGAGGGGGATTCTAAAATCATCTGTGTAGCAGAATATGAAGGATCTATTTACAATAACGATGGAATTGATATCAAATCATTATTGAAGTATCGTAAAAAGAATGGCTCTATCATTGGTTTCCCTGGAACCAAGAAAATGAAGAGTCGTAAGGACGTACTTGAAATTGAATGTGATATCTTAATTCCTGCTGCACTGGAAAGCCAAATTCATGTTGGTAACGCTAAAAACGTAAAAGCTAAAATCATAGCTGAAGCTGCTAACGGACCAGTTACTGCTGGTGCTGAGGAGATTTTACTAAAGAAAGGCATCATGATCATTCCTGACATGTATATCAATGCAGGTGGTGTGACTGTTTCTTACTTTGAATGGTTGAAGAACCTATCTCACATGCGCTTTGGTCGTATGGAAAAGCGTTTTGACCACAATACTTACCTAAATTTCGTAAACCTAGTTGAAAAACAAACTGGGAAACGAATTGGTAATAAAGAAAAGGATTTCTTAACCAGAGGAGCCGAGGAAGTTGATTTGGTTCGTTCAGGTTTGGAAGACACTATGGTAACTGCGTATCAAAACATTCGTGAAATTTACAAGAAAAAGAAAGACGTTAAAGATCTTAGAACAGCTGCATTTTTAAGTGCACTTAATAAAATCAGTAGCGATTACCTTGCTTTGGGTATTTTCCCATAGTAGATTTTGTGAAACGACTAGAAATAACAGCTTAGTCTGACTTAACTAGCTAGAGTCGACTAGCTGAAAGCCACATAGGTGATCTTTGTATCATTTATGTGGCTTTTCTAATTATACATAGTCTGATCAACCTTAGTAGCAGCAAAATTATATTGGTTTTGGTTAGTAGAATACACTTTAATAAAAAATTAACGAAGGTAATACAGCAATTCTTTGAAATTTCATTTTTTGTGGATATATTGCGAGCGATTAAAATTTTCCCAATGCGGATATTTATTTATATACAAGAATGGCAGATATGAAAATGGATAAAGTAGATCTCAAAATCTTAAAAATTCTACAAGAAAACAGTAAAATAACAAACCTTGATCTTTCTAAAAAGATAGGTTTATCACCAGCTCCAACTTTGGAAAGAGTGAAAAAACTGGAGCAAACTGGTGTCATTGAAAGCTATCACGCTCAGGTGAACCCTCAAAGCGTTGGACTTAGTGTCAAAACCTTTGTTTTGGTTTCTCTAGCATGGCAAAAGGAGAATGCACTCAACAGCTTTCTTGATAAAATCAAGTCAATCGAAGAAATCACTGAATGTTACATCATTACTGGTGAAGCAGACTTTTTGATCAAAATCGTTTGTAAAGATTTGCCAACTTATGAGCAATTACTCTTTAAAACGCTTTCTCAAATTGAGGAGATTGAACGTCTTAAGACACTCATGACCTTATCAACTGTAAAAGACGAAAAATTACTCCCGTACAAATACGACTAATTTATCGAAAAAATATACTGCATTTTGCAAATAAAAACCACTTCTGTACAACCAGTTGTGGTTTTTTTAGTTCTAAGTAAGGAGATACAACCATCTCTTACTATCCAAGAAGGAAAACAGAAAAAGAATGAAGAAGAAGAAAAACACCTTGCTATGGAAAATCTCTGGAAATAAACTTCCAGGTGATTCTTACTTATTCGGCACAATGCATGTCCGTGATGAAAGAGCCTTTCTTTATCAAACTCAAGTTTATGAAAAGATTGAGCTCTGCGATACTTTTGCTACTGAATTTAATCTAGAAGAAATGCAAACGGGAGCTCAAGCTACCACCATGGACCTTCCAGAAGGACAAAGCTTGGACCAGCTGCTCTCTGAAAAGCAATATCGTAAACTCGAAAAGCTGCTCGCTAAATTAGTAGGCATTGACTTGAAGCACTTCAATACTAGCTTACCTTTACTCGTCAGCAATCTCCTAACAGAAACGATCATGGCTTCTGAACGAACTGTTTCAATTGATCAAGACCTATGGAACTATGCACGCGAAAATGAGAAAATTGTACTCGGTGTAGAAACCTATCAAGAACAAATTGATATCCTTCACAAAATATCAATTGACTATCAGGTAAAGTCTTTGAATTATACCGTCAAAAACTGGAAAGGCCATAGTAAGCAGGTAAAAAAGTTGACCAAACTTTACCAAGCTGCCGATATTAACAAACTTTACAAAGCAAGTAAAAAAGGGCTTCAAGGTTTGCGTAAAATCTTACTATATGATCGCAATACGCTCATGGCTAAACGAATCGCCGCAATGGCTAATGAACAGACCATCTGTGTTGCAATTGGTGCTGCTCACTTGGCGGGAAGCAAAGGTGTTTTGAGGTTATTAAAAAAAGAAGGACTCAAAATATCTCCGGTAAAATTACTGCGTAACGAAGCTGTTTTATCAGAATAACAGCACAAACCATCGCTATGTATTTTAAAACTACCATTTTACAAAAACTTATATTCCCAGTACTTTTCCTTCTATGTATTCAGCTTTCTGCTCAAGGTGAATACACCCTCAGTGGGTATATAAAAGATGCAGGAACAGGCGAAGCTCTGCTCAATGCAAATGTATTTAGAAAAGACAGTCTCTCTATCGGAACGCTTAGCAATCCTTACGGTTTCTATTCGATTACTTTAACTGAAGGTACTTACACTTTTGTTTACTCTTACCTCGGCTTCAACAGTCAAGAATACCAAATCAATTTAACAAAAGACACTCGACTAAATATTGAACTAGAATCAGGTGTGCTCTTTAATGAAATACTGATAACTGGCGAGCAAAAAGACGAAAACATTGAAAGCACCGAAATGGGACGAATTGATCTACCCATGGAAAATATCAAAAAACTCCCTTCACTAATGGGGGAAGTTGACATACTGAAAACACTACAACTATTACCCGGCGTACTTTCGTCAACAGAAGGTAATACCGGTTTTTATGTCCGAGGTGGAGGTCCCGATCAAAACTTGATTCAACTAGACGAGGCCGTTGTCTACAACACCGGCCACATGCTGGGTTTCTTCTCCGTATTCAATTCGGATGCGATCAAAAATACGACGCTAATAAAAGGAAGTATGCCGCCAATGTATGGTGGTCGACTTTCCTCCGTCGTTGATGTGCAAATGAAAGAAGGCAACAACAAACACTTGCAAGTGCAAGGAGGCGTTGGCTTAATCGCTTCCCGAATTGCCATTGAAGGTCCAATTGTCAAAAATAAAAGTTCATTCATTATCTCAGGTAGAAGAACCTATGTTTTTGATCTAGCTCAACCTGTTCTTGACGAAACTAGCTTTGCAGGTACCAATTATTATTTTTATGACATAAACGCAAAAGCCAACTATCGTTTTTCTGATAAAGACCACTTATACCTTAGTGCTTACTATGGTAGAGATGTGTTCAAATTCAATAGTCAGGACAGAGGCTTTAACTTCCTGATGCCTTATGGGAATGCAACAGCTACCTTGAGATGGAATCACCTTTTTTCCGATAAACTTTTCATGAACATGTCGGCAATCATTAATGATTATGATTTTTCATTTAAAGGAGAGCAGGACCAATTCAGAGTGGATGTATTTTCTGGAGTCAGAGATTATAATGCAAAACTAGACTTTGATTATTACCACAGTGAGCCACATCATATCAAGTTTGGGATTCATGCCACTCATCATAGACTTACGCCAAATATTATTCAAGCAGCTTCTGGTGATGAAATATTTGGTAATGATTTAAAAGTAAAATATGCCATCGAAGGAGGAATTTACGTTCAGGATGACTTCAAGGTAAATGACCAATTGAAACTCAACTTCGGTGTTCGTTTTTCGAGCTTTACTCAATTGGGACCATACGATTCACTGACAGATGACAAAACCTATAAAAAGGGGGAAGTGGTTCAAAATTACTTTGGTATTGAACCACGGATTAGTGGGAAGTATCGGTTTAGTAAACAAACCTCCGTCAAAGCGGCTATCGTTGCGACGAAACAATATTTACACCTTGTAAGTAATTCTTCTTCAACACTTCCAACTGATGTTTGGGTACCTTCAAGCCCTTTGGTCAAACCACAACAAGGCATTCAATACACAACTGGCATTTTTCATAACTTTAGAAATAACGACTACGAAACATCTTTAGAAGTTTATTATAAAGATCTAAAAAATCAAATTGACTACGGAGAAAGTAACGTTCCTGACCCTGCCGTCGATGTGGAGAGTCAGTTTGTATTTGGAAGAGGACGAGCTTATGGCGCCGAATTCTTTCTAAAGAAACGAACAGGACGACTAAATGGATGGATCGGGTACACTTTGTCAAGAACAGAGCGATTCTTTGCAGAAATACAACAAGGCGATGCTTATCCAACACGCTATGATCGAACTCATGACATTTCAGTTGTAATGAATTATGCCTTGAATAAGAAATGGGACTTTGGTCTTGTTTTCGTTTATGGAACGGGGAATGCTTACACACCTATTGAAAGTTTGTTTTTTATAGAACAAGCTTTGAATGTCAACTACGGACCAAGAAATAGCGACAGGATTGATCCTTATCATCGAGTTGATTTAGCGGCAACTTTCACACCCAACAAACGAAAGGCAAACCATTTCGATTCCAGTTGGACTTTCTCCATCTACAACGTTTACAATCGATTTAACCCTTTATTTATTTTTCCAACATTTTCCACCAACGCAGATACAGGCGAGGCTCGAGCCACTGCATATAAGATTTCAATGTTTCCGATTATCCCTTCGGTCACTTGGAATTTCAAATGGAAACCAAAAGATAAAGAATGAAAAAATTAATCCTATTTCTAATTCCCCTTGTTTTTTTTCTTACGGCTTGCGAAGAAGAGTTTACACTAGTTTCAGAAGTAGCAGAAATTCAAATTGTAGTAGAAGGTCATATCGAAGCGGTTTCTGAACCAGAAACACCCTTGCCAGCTTATGTTATATTGACTCGAACAATTCCTTTCCGATCTGTCATCACAGCCGAAGAAATAGCTCAACTCTTTGTGCATGATGCTCTTGTCACGGTTAGCGATGGAGACAACACCGTTGAGCTGACAGAAGTCTGTTGGGAAGACATTCCTGATGAATTAAAAGAGGTGGTGGTTGACTTGCTCCCCGAGGGACTTGACAGCATTCCGGTAAACGTCTGTCTTTATCTCGACTCCAGCTTTGAATTAATTGCTGAGATTGGCAAAAGCTATGATCTAGTCATAGAAGCTGATGGCAAACGCCTAACTTCTAGTACTACTATTCCGCCGCATACGCTTATAGACTCTTTGAAATTCATTCCCGCTCCAGGTGACTTTGGCGATGAGTATTTCGAGCTACGAGGATATATGTCAGACCCAGAAGAATATGCAGATTTCTATCGCTACTTCACAAGTACCAATGGAAGTTTACTTTCTGCTGCTTTCAGCTCCGTGGTGGACGACAAATTTTTTAATGGGCAGAGTTTTGAATTTCCGTTGGCCCGAACCAATGATAAATTTGAGACTAATTTTGATAATCAAGAACCACCTAATCCAGATAATTCTCGAGTTTCTGGTTTGTATAATGAAGGCGACGAAGTGATTATAAAATGGCTTAACATTGATGCAGAGCATTTTAGCTTTTGGGAAACACTTGAGTTTAACATCATTAATCAAGGCCCCTTTGGCTCATACACTCGGATAAACTCAAACATAGATGGAGGAGTTGGAATTTGGGGAGGGCAGTCAGCGTCCTACTATAGTATAACTGTGGAGTAGG
>CAKZUK010000253.1 GCA_937921775.1 uncultured Saprospiraceae bacterium | reverse complement strand
TCTTCTGTTTCTGCACTGCAAGGTCCAGCAATAATTAGAGGAGTGTTGTCGGAATTAATGTTTAATCCCCAATCTTTTATGTTAATCGTATTCATTTCAAAAGTTAAGCATTTCAAAACCTAAATAAGGGCGCAAAAATAGAAAATGGTCACCAGCTATTATAGCTAATGACCATTTGCCTTATTAAGTTTAAATCTAGAAGAATTATTTCTTTACTTTTAAATCAGCTAGATATTTAGTTGCATCTTTCGAACCGTTTTCTGCAGCTTCCTGAAAGTTCTTGCGGTAACCTCTTTTTCCCGCTTTGTGTAGTGCTACAGCTCGGAAGTAAAGTTTATCACAGTTTGGAATTTTGTCGTTACCTTCTTGAAGGCTTGAAGAGGCTTCGAAAGCAGCAGCTGCTTCTAGGTATTTTTCAAGTTCAATAAGTGTTTTTCCATATTGGAATAATACACTTCTTCTCCAATTGAATTCTGGATTGTCTGGCTTGAATTTACGGTTGCTAAAGAATTTGAAATCTTTAGCAGCTTCTTCAAATTCACCTAGTTTAACAAGGTAGGCTCCTTTTTTTCTACGGGCAGTCCAGTAGATTGACTGTAGCGGAATAGAAGTTTTTACTGTTTGCTCCAAATCAGCTACTGCTCCTTTTAGGTCTTTTTTATTAATTGCCAATTTCACCATAGCGCGTCCATAGTACGCTTCTGGATGTGTGTTGGATAGGTCGATACTTTTAGAGAAGTCGTAATGTGCGTCTTCATAATTCTTAAGCATAAAATTGACGTGGCCTCTTCGCTCATAAGCTTGAGCGTGACCTTCGTGCTTTTCTATAGCTTGAGTGAGTGCTTCGACGGCTTCTATTTCTTTGCCTTTAGATTCACTTAACTTGCGCCCCTTTAAGAAAGCTTGGACAGCTTGTCGTTCACTTTTAGGTTCTACGATACCATGATGCAGAATTTTACCTTCTTCCGTCATCCATCCACCAAAGTTACCAGATACAGCAAATTGAGCAACATACTCAACTAAGCTCATGGTGTTCTTCCAGCTCTTCTTAGAGCCTTGCGTAATAAAACGTGGAACAGATAATGAATAGGAGTCTCCATCGAAGATTTCTTCTTCAACGAGGAGGACATCGGATTTGTAGTAATTTTCTACCCGATGTTGATACATCTTAAGCACTTTGTCGTAGCTCCTTGCATTGCCGAATTCAAGGCGGCCTTTGAAAATTGATTTGTAAGTCATCTTGCTGCTGTTTGAGGAAAATTTAGTAAATCTTGTCTTAAAATAAGTCAATAGTGTTTCAGAGAGAAGCAAAAAATGATGGCCTTAAACAAGTTTAAGGCTTCTCAACTGAGCGTAGTTCCTCAAAAAAAATTGCTTTGTAAATACTGTTTTTCGTTCGGCAGGTTGTTAACTAGCCCTTCAAATAAATGTGTGAATTACAAGGTAACACATGCCGTTACCAGCTAATGTTACGCAACATTCATACGCGTAGTTCTCTCATAGATCAAATTGTTACATATACACCCTTGAAAAGGGCTTTAGTTGATGGGATTGTCACTCTTTACTATTCAGAAATAAGTAAGATACAAAAATAGTTAAAAATTTTGGAAATGTCAATAAAAAGGGTGATGTTGTGCCCCTTTTAAATAAATTTTATTTTTAATATATGTTAATGACTGGTGCTTAACCGCCATTATATGGGTATATATTGACATGTTTTGGGTATAATCGCTATTGTTTTAAGCATCAAACCCACACTTTACATCCTTCAGTACAGTTGGTGCAGATTTCGATTTTGTCACGCCCTTGAAGTAATTGACTTCTGAATTGATGATATAGCTCGCCTTGCCACAATTCTTTGAAGGAATTCTTTTTCAGATCTCCTAAGCGGTGAATAGCATCTTTATCAAAGCAGCAGGGGACTACCATCCCATCCCAGGTAATAACACAAGAGTGCCATAGTTTCCAGCATTGGTTCAGTAATTCATTCTTTACTTCATATTTACCTTCTTCATTCTGGCGATATCTTGCGTACTTATCTATAGTGGGAATTAGTGGATTTCCATTTTCATAATCATAAACTTGAGCAGATTTAAGTTTGACTTCATCAATACCAATCTCTTTTGCTAGTTTGTATATTTCAGGAATCTGATGTTCGTTTGGCTTAACCACCAGAAACTGAAATACAATATGAGGAGTTGCAGATTTAAGTTTTTTCTTCCACTTAACAACGTTTCGCGCTCCCTGAAGTACTGTTTCCAGCTTTCCAGCTTTTCTATAGTTTTCATAAACTTCCTGAGTAGTCCCATCTACTGAAATAATCAATCGGTCAAGTCCAGATCGAATGGTTTGCTCTGCATTTTTATCATTTAGAAAATGACCATTAGTAGAAGTTATCGTATAGATGCCTTTGTCGTTTGCATACTTCACCATGTCGAGAAACTTGGGATTGATATATGGTTCACCTTGAAAATAGAAGATAAGATACATGAGCTCACGATAGAGTTCGTCAATTGTTTTGCGGAAAAAATCTTCTTTCAGGTTACCTGTTGGACGGGAAAATGATCGAAGGCCACTAGGGCATTCAGGACATCGAAGATTACAGGCGGTGGTTGGTTCCACCGAGATTGTGATCGGCGTTCCCCATTGAATAGGCTTGCCTGTCCATCTGGTTAAGTGAAAAGATGACAATACTTTAGCGGCATTCCAGAGGCGAGAGATCCTTTGTTTGCGGATAAAGTTGAAGGTGTCTTGTATGTATAGTTTTGCCATTTTATAATTGAAATGGATCGCGGTTAATAGAGATTAAGTCAAAAGTAGTACTAAAAGGCAAAAGCTGAGGAATTTAACTGTAAATAAAAAACTTCATTGCATTTAATACCCTAAATATGGGATTGCTCTTGAGTTAAGGTTGTTTTATCTTTGAATTCCCTCGAAAGATGAATAGTCATAAAGGGGATTTTAAAACAAACACTATGAAAATATTATTGCTCACTTTGGTATCGCTGCTGGCGTTTGTTGATAGTCCCCCCTCGTTTTCACTAACAATCAATCAAAACTTAAAACTTACAAATCATATTTCAACCATTATTTTAGACTTTGAAGGTGATATAGATATTGTTGAGACGATTGGAAATGAAATAAGTATTGAAACGCAGCTGATTTCTTCTCATGCATCTGTTATGCAATATGAAGAAAACAAGCAACAGTTCCAGATTGTTCCTTCTTTTAAGACTTATAATGAAACCGAAATGGTTTTAAAGCCAAAAAAAATAAATACTAGCATTTTTGTAAAAGGTGAAAAGTATAATACAATAAAGAAATACAAGATTGCTATACCTGCTCATATTCAGGTTGTAAAAAAATTGATTAAATAATCCTACAGATGTAAGTAGACTCTAAAACCTACTTATTTAAGATCTACTTCTGACCAATAGGGGAGCCGTGTTGAAAAACCGGTTCCTTTATTTTTTTTCCATGACTTACCTTTCTTACCTTTGTGCCAAATCATTGAAACCAATAAATGCATTAATATGTTAAACTGGTTAAAGAATATTTTTGGATTCAACAAAACTCAAGCAGAACCTGACCCTATGAAGTATTTAATTGCAGGCCTCGGAAACATGGGCGCTGAATATGATGGAACCCGCCACAACGTGGGGTTTGAAGTGGTAGACTTATTGGCCAAAGAATTTGATGTGCCTTTTAAGAATGATACCCAAGGCGACATCGCTGAATTTAAATTTAAAGGACGGACTTTTATTTTACTCAAGCCTTCTACTTATATGAACCTTAGTGGAAAGGCCGTTCGATACTGGATGCAAAAGAAAAACATTCAACGTGAAAACTTATTAGTGATCGTTGATGATAAAAATATCCCATTTGGGACGATGCGACTTCGCGGAAAAGGAAATGATGGTGGGCACAACGGATTGAAAGATATTAATCAAACGGCTGGTGGGAATAACTATGCCCGAATCCGTTTTGGAATTGGAAGCGAATTCTTTAAAGGTAGTCAGGTTGATTTTGTTTTGGGAAAATGGACTAATGAAGAAAACGAGCAATTACCAGAGTTGCTTCGCACTGCTGCAGATATGGTAAAGAGTTTTGGAGCCATCGGACTTCAGTATACCATGAGTCAATATAATACTAAGAAAAAGAAAGATCCTAAGTAAAATAAGTTTATGAAGCTACCTAGTCCGAAGCTTGTTAAGTAAATCACTAACGGCACTTTTCAATGGATACTCGTTTTTTCTGTCTGATTTAAATCCACTAAAGCGATCCACTTCTTTTAAAGCTTTCTCTAAGTCAATGTCTTTTTGATTTTGACTTAGAAAAGTACCATTTTTATGAAAATATTTAGCCAAATATTCTTGTTCCGTTTGACCTGGAGTAGGAATTAATATAGCCGATTTTTCAAGTGCTGCCAAGTCCATAATAGTACTATAACCGGATCTGGAAACAATGTGTTTGCTCTCATAAATAGCTGCGTGTAAATCCTCTGAAGTAAGGTGTCCTATAATCTCTAAGTGCTTTCCTATTCGTTTCCTATTGTTATCGTCCATTTTTCCTCGGACAATCAAAAATGAATGCTGTAATTGTTTTGCTTGTTGCAAAATAGCAATTTCCAAATAAGTGCGTTGAGGCTCAGGGCCAGAGAGAATTACTAAAATATCTCTTGTAAAAGTAACTGGAGCTTTCTTGGTAAATCGAGACAAAGCACCAAGGTAACTGACATTAGAAATCGGAGATGGAGACGAGAGATCTCCTGAAAGTCGAGGAGCATCTTTATAATCCGGAACCCAGCAAAAATCAAAAAGTTGAATCATTTTTTTGTTCCAACGAGCCATTAACTTTTCTGCTAATCGAAAAGGTGCTTTTATATTGAGCTGATGTGTCATGAAAATATTGTAGGTCGAAGAATGGTAACATCCAAATCTATTGTCAGAAATGATTGCCTGAAAATTTTGTTTACTTACAATCTGTTCTAGAGCTTTATGCTCAGCTCGAATAGATCTTCTTATCTTATTCGCTTGGGAAAGCATATTGAAAGACATGCTAGAGGTAGGGTACTGAATGTCAAAAGGAGGTAGCTCAAAGCTAGGTAGTAAAGGGTATTCCTTTTGAAGTAAACGCAAAGCCCCTCCATCCGAAGCTATAGAAACTTCAGCCCCTTGTACCAATAGCTCATCAATAACAGGCATACATCGAGTAGCGTGCCCTAACCCCCAATTGAGGGGAGTGATGAGTATTTTTGGATTCGAATGAGCCTTTGTCAAATTAGTGAGTCGTTACAGGTTTATATTGTCGAGGCAATTACCTACCTTGCAAAGTAACAAATCCATGTTAACAATGTATAGCAAATCTAAAATTACCTATTGGCTCTTTTGTATTCTTGTCGTCTTATTGATGGTGGCCTGTAGAGCGACAGACTGCGGTTGTCCCAAATAAGTCTAGCGAATTTTAATAGAGATCAAACCAAATCTTGTTTTTTCCCGTTTAAGTAGTATTGAAGCAATAACTTTCGCCCAGTTTGGCAAACGTATTATTTCAAAGTAACAAAGTAGAAAATTAGTTTAATGAAAGGAGTATTGCGCGTAGCTACAATTTCGGGGATACCGGTTCAGATCCACTGGTCGTTCAGTTTACTCTTTTTTTGGGTCTATTATGAAGGTAACAAGTTTGGAATGGAGTGGAACGAGATACTGATTTTTGGATCTTTGGTAATGGCTTTGTTCTTTTGTGTTATTTTGCATGAATTTGGGCATGCCTTCTCAGCTCGTTATTATGGTGTCGGTACTCGGGATATTACCCTTTCTCCGATAGGAGGCGTTGCTCGTCTCAATCAGATGCCTGAAAAGCCGATTCAGGAATTTGTGGTTGCTTTAGCTGGTCCCTCAGTCAATTTGGTTATTGCTGTTTTATTGTTCCTAGGACTTTGGTTATTTGCACCAAGCCCTTGGCCGACATTTAATGGAACGATGGCTGAAATGTTTGCTAGTCCTAGTAACTTTCTGCCTATTCTTCTATGGATGAATCTTATTATGGCTGGCTTTAATTTATTGCCTGCTTTTCCAATGGATGGAGGCCGAATGCTTCGCTCATTACTTTCGATGAAAACAGGGCGGGTCAAAGCGACAAGAATTGCCTCTTTTGTAGGTCGGATCTTAGCGGTCGGATCATTGGTATGTGCGGTATACATCGAGGATGTAATCTTGGGATTAATTTCTGTCTTCGTGTTTGTGATGGCAGGGCAGGAGTACAAAATGGTAAAGATGGAGGGGGTACTCGACCGACAAAACATCAAAGAGCTAATGCGCGTAGATTTTTCAAAATTTTTATATACAGATAGAGTACAGCAGGTTGTTGATACATTTGTAGAGGGAGTAGAAAAGAACTTTCTTATTTTCGATGACTGGGGACGACAACGTGGAATATTAAAGCGATCTGAAATTTTGTCAGCTATGCAAAAGAAGGATTTTGACTCAGACATCGATAAGTATACTACGCTTGCTGCTGTACATTTGAATAGCAGCGATTCATTGAAGGTCGCTTATGGTCTAATGCAAAACCCCGACCATCTGATTATTCCAGTCTTTGAGGATGGAGCGATAGTCGGGGTATTGGACCAAAAAGCACTTGATGATTACCTCAAGGCTGAACAGAAAAAATAATTTTAGTAGTTATTGGCTTCCCTAAGCTACACTAGAGGTAAGCCAATAACTAATCTCTAATAGTCAAGGGTAGAAATAATTATTTCAATCCAAGTTTGGCTTTTACCAATGCAGAAATATCAGAAGAATCTTCAGCAAATAAAAGGGCATTGAATAGACTTTGATCCGTGTCAAAGATATAAGTAAAGCCGTTTTCCTTCCCAACTTCGTCAATTGCTTTTTGAACTTTTTCAAAAAGTGGTTTCATCAAAACATCTCTTTTTGCCAATACCTTGTTCTGATTCTCTTGAGCTTTTTTGTAGATCTCTTCTTGTTCTTGCTGCAGTTTTAAATACGCTTCTTCAGCAACCTTTTTAGCTAGTTTACCTTCTGCATAATCAGCAGAAAACTTTTGTGCCTTTAGGTCAAAGGCTGCCTGCGATTGCTCGACTTCTTTTTCAAGTTGTTTGAGATACACATCTAGCTCTTTTTCAGCCGTTGTAGTTTTGATTAATTCGCTCATTAAAATCCCTGAATTGAGGTGACCAAATTTTTGTGCCTCTACCTGAGAACTCAAACCAATGAGTAAGGCAATAGAAAGAATGAAAGTTCGAAATGTCATTATTTTAGTTTAAAGTGTTGAGGCTGTTAACTTAAGGTAATACAGCTTCATAAATTAATTAATACCGCAAAATTAGTACGGTATTTCTATTTTTTGAATAAAAAAACCTAAATTTATCAGTAATTCAATGTAAATAAGTACTAGAGTACAAAGTATTTTACACTTATTATACGCATTGAACAACCAACTTATTATCTAACAAAAACAACAATTATGGGATTTTTTGATTTTTTAAGAAGTTTATTCGGAGGCGTGAAAGATGCCGCTGGGGGAGTTGTAGATGCTGCTGGTGATGCTGCAGGAGGTATCGTTGATGTTGCTAAAGATGCAGCAGGTGGCGTTATTGATGCAGCAGGTGACGTAGTAGATGGTGCCAAAGACATGGGGGGAGCAGTACTAGACAAAGCTGGTGATGTAGCCGGTGGAGCTGTCGACATGGCTAAAGATGCTGGTGGGAAACTAGTAGACGTAGCAGGTGATGTAGTAGATGGTGCCAAAGACATGGGGGGAGCAGTACTGGACAAAGCAGGTGACTTAGCTGATGGTGCTAAAGATATGGCAGGAGGAGCGGTCGACATGGCTAAGAACGCAGGAGGTGCAGTAATGGATAAAGCAGGCGACGTAGTAGATGGTGCTAAAGACATAGCGGGAGGCGCTGTGGACATGGCCAAAGATGCTGGAGGTGCAGTGCTAGATAAAGCAGGCGACGTAGTAGATGGTGCTAAAGACATAGCGGGAGGCGCTGTGGACATGGCTAAAGATGCTGGAGGCGCAGTGCTAGATAAAGCAGGCGATGTGGTAGATGGTGCTAAGGATATGGCAGGAGGTGCTGTGGACATGGCTAAAAATGCAGGTGGCGCGGTAATCGATAAAGCAGGTGACGCAGTAGATGGAGCTAAGGATATGGCCGGTAGTGCTGTTGATAAGGCTGGTGATGCTTTAGGTGGTGTGAAAGATGCTGCTGGTGGAATCGTTGAAGGAGCTAAAGACATGGCCGGAGGGGCAGTAGATATTGTTAAAGACGCAGGCGGTGCAGTACTAGATAAAGCAGGTGATTTGGCCGGTGGTGCTAAGGACGTAGCCGGTGGAGTTGTAGATGGCGCGAAAGGTATGGCTGGCGATGTTGCGGACGGAGCAGGCGATCTTCTTTCTGATGCTAAGGATGCAGCGGGTGACGTTGTGGATGCTGTCGATCCAAAAACTTAATCTTACTGATCCAAAGCATAGAATGCTTTTTGCAAAAAGGCTTGTCGATATTTCGACAAGCCTTTTTCAATTATTAATAAGAATTATTTATTTTATAAAAAGAGATTGTCAAAAGACAGGCTCAACTAAATTTTCGACTTTTCAATTCAGCTCAATAATTTCTTAGCCTGACCAACCCAATCATCTCTTTGAATACGACCAGGAAAAAACTGAATGGCATCAGTTATATAACCAATGAGTTCATCATCAAGTTGAGTTATTTGTTCAAAGGTATAAATCCCAATATCATTGAGCTTGTTTTCAATGAAAGGGCCTATGCCTGCAATCAATTTGAGATTTGATTTATTGTCGGCGGTTTCTTTTTTTAATCGACCTCCAAACGCTAAGTTCAATGCGGCACGAGCTTTTGCTTCACGTTCCCCAGAAGAGAAGTCGTCATCTAGAGTAGATCCGTCAGTATCTCCACTTGTTGTATTATCAAAAACAGTAGTGATTGGAGTACTTCCACCTTTTATACCTGAAAGATCTTTTTGTAGACGATCATTTTCTAGTTCAACTTGTTCCAACCTAGCTCTTATTGCTGCTAAGCTATTATCATTGACGACGCCACTCTGGCCTTTTATATCAATTAGCTGACTTCTCAAATGGATATTTTCCTCTTCAAGCGAGCCCAGTTTAGTTTCCAACTTTCCAAGCCGATCAGAATCGTAGGAATTGTTGGTAGACGTTTGATCAGAGGTATCTACAGAACCTACATCTGCTATAGAGCCTTCATCGACGGCATCAGAATAGACATGTGTACTAGTTGTTGAACCACCAGCAGCAATTTCTGAAAGCGCAAGACTGAGTCGATTTACTTCTTCTTCATTAGCTGCGTTTTGTGCGCTTAGTCGAGCTACCAGTTCCTTGGCTTCTGTCAACTCAGAATGCATAGCATTGCGATTTTGCTCCATCTCTCCAAGTAACGAATTCGTCGTTCCGTAGTCGGTCTCTAATTTCAACATACGCTCTTCACTGATTTCTATCCTTTCTTTTAAAGCACCATTTTCTGCTCTGACAGTAATCAGATCATTGTCACGTTCCTTGATCATTTTATTAAGCCGTCTGATCTTTCTATTACGAGACATCGCTCCAAAAAGTAATCCTAGGAGGTAAGCAACAGTAAGAAATAACAAAATGTAAATACTGTCATCAGTATCTAATTCTGTAAAAAGTTGAGTGAAAAACGATTTTAATTTTTCCAGGTTCATAATGTGAAATTGTTCGTTATACGTTTAGTAGTTTCGTAAGTATCTTTTCGTTTTGTTCGAGTTATTTTACTCGATTTTAAGATTGACGCGTCTGTTTTTTTGTTTGTTTTCGTCTGTATTGTTGGGAGCAATAGGCTCGCGTTTGCCACGAGATGCGACTTTTATTTTAGATTGAACACCTTTGTTCTTAAAGTACTTTCGCGCACTTTGAGCTCTTCTCAAACCAAGATCCTCATTGTAGTTATTATCACCAACATTATCGGTGTGTCCAATAATGGTTAAAGATTTGTCTTTATAATCTATTAAATAAGTAGCGACGGAATCTGCATAAAGCGTAAAGGCTGCTCCAGGTTGAAACACATCAGAGTCAAAAGCAAAATTTGCATCAGAGTAAGTCATGTCGTGAAAAGAGAATTGGACTTTTGAATATTCTTCAGGACTCTCTTCATTTACACCAGATGGGAAGAGTGAAAATTCGAGGGGCTTACTTAGTTTATCTCCTTTTACAATTTGGTGGTCAAGGCTAATTCTACTCTCATCAATATTACGAGATAATAAGTGGTTACGAATTTGTTCAGCACGAGCTAAGCCTAGGTTCTCTTGAAAGGTACCAGATAGTTTTGCTGCAGCTTCGCTTTCAAGATAATTACCAGTGATGGTAACACTGTGTTCAGGGTGAGCAATTAAGTGCTCAGCAAGCTTATCAAGAAATTCATCATTGTTAATATCTAGATTGGGAAGACGGCGGCCAAGGCTGTATTCGAATTCGTTGTAGTTATCTAAAATAACTTCTTCCCCATACTTAAGTTGAAGCGTATTGGATCGGGCATCAACAACTGTGACTGCATCGCCGCCACAAAGACCTTTGATTTGACAGACATAATAGTAACGGGCACCCAAAGCCCATATGACAAAGAAAAAGAAGCCAAAGAATATTGATCTCATGATAGTATGTTTGTTCCAAAAGTGCTGAATTATAAGCGTTTAGATGCTTAAATTCAAGTAAATGTACATATTCTACTTGATTCCACAAAAGTGTGTTGTTCATTTCTCTATACTAGATACTTATAAAAGTTTACAAAAAGCTACCTTCGATAGGCGGCCCGCTCATTTTTTGAAGGTAGAAAACTAATTTTTTGGATTTCAACAAAGCCACGACCGTAACGTATTACAACTGTCACTGTCACTGAAATTGCCATCTGCGGCTATGTCGCATTGTGCCAAACCTAAAATTATATGAATTGGAAGCCCATAATAAATGGCTTTAAGTCTTATTTGATGCTCGAGCGTTCCCTCTCGGAAAACTCCATAGCGGCCTACCTACGTGACGTAGCTAAGCTAGAGGAGTTTCTAAAGCTAAAAGAATTGGATTTAGCTCCTACATCTGTAACACAAAAACATCTGGAAGAATTTATTCTTTGGCTAAATGAACTAGGTTTGGGAGCTCGTTCGCAGGCTCGTTTGATTTCTGGCTTGAAGGCTTTTTACAAATATATGTTGGTGGAAGATATGACGGATGATGATCCTACCGAATTGATAGAAGGTCCCCGACTTAGTCGCAAAATACCAGAGGTATTGAGCTATGAAGAAATTCGAAGTATGTTGGAAACTATTGACCTAAGCGAACCACAAGGTACCAGAAACCGAGCGATGTTGGAAACGCTTTACGCCTGTGGCCTACGTGTAACGGAATTGACAAGCTTGCGCTTGTCAAACCTTTTTCCCGAAATCGGTTTTATAAAAGTAATTGGGAAAGGTGATAAAGAACGATTGGTACCAATAGGAGAGGAGGCTTTACAACATATTAAATTCTACCTTGAAGGGGTACGTAGAGGACAGATGAACATTCATCCCGAGCATGAGAATTTTATCTTTCTCAATCGCCGTGGTAAATCACTCAGTAGAGTGATGGTTTTTATGATTGTAAAAGAAGCAGCTAAACTGGCAGGTATCACAAAGAAGGTAAGTCCACATACATTTCGTCATTCCTTTGCGACTCACTTAATTGAAGGTGGCGCGGATCTCAAGGCTGTTCAAGATATGTTGGGTCACGAGTCCATCACAACTACCGAAATATATACGCATCTTGATACGGATTATTTACGCGAAACTATTATGGCCTTTCACCCTAGAGGGAGAAGATGATTTGAGACTGCCTTCGGATGAGAGACCATTGTAGGCTTCACATCATATAAGAGATCGCCCCATTGAGATAATTGCTGTAATCATAGGCTCTGCCTTAGTAGGGAAGTCTCTCAGTAAAGCGGTCTGACAGCGCAGCGATCTCACACTCTTTTCATACCTTTACACATAACTTTAAAACAAAAAAAGCGTTACTAAAAGATAAGTACGGAATTATTATGCGGCAAATTTCACAAATATTTCTTCACGGAATTATACTCTTATTGGGACTTAGCTTTTGGGGCTGTGCGAATATAGGGACATTAAAGGGGGGACCGGAAGATAAAACAGCACCTAAGGTTGTTGAAGAGAATTCTACACCTAATATGCAAACCAACTTTACGGGCCGTTCTTTTGAACTGGAGTTTGATGAGTATGTGAAATTACAAGATGCATTTAATCAGGTTGTTGTATCTCCTCCATTAGAACACAAGCCAGAGGTTAGTCTGAAAAAGGGAGAAATTGTTCGTTTCGAATTTGATGATAAAGAAGTCCTCAGAGAGGATGCTACTTACACCATTAATTTTGGATCAGCTATCAAAGATATCACCGTTGGGAATACGGCTGAAAATTTACGTTTTGTATTTTCTACAGGTGCTTTTATTGATTCGCTGACGGTGAGAGGAAATATTGTGGATGCCTTTACAGGAGAGCCTGCGCCGGATATATTATTTATGCTTTATGATAATTTGGCGGATTCTGTTGTGCGAACAGAGCGACCTTTTTATTTTGCTAAAACAGGTAAAGATGGTTCCTTCATAATTAATAATGTAAAATCCGATACCTTCAAGATATTTGCATTAAAAGATAACAACTTGAATTATAAGTTTGACTTAGATAACGAAATCATTGGTTACGCAGAGGAACCTATTATAGTGAGTGATTCCACTCGGAATACGATAAAGGTTTCAGTTTTTGAGCAAACAAAACCAATGCGTCTTTTGAATAAATCATTAGGAAATTACGGACACGTAAAATTGGTGTTTAACCAAAGTGACCCTAAAGTAGATGTTACCATTCAAGATGTTGGCCAAAAAAAATATTGGCACTATGAAAAAGATACCATTAATCTATGGTATGATTTGACAGACTCGATAGATTGGAATATTTACGTTCAGTCAGATACAATCTTAAATGACACCTTGCTTGTTGACAGACTCGATAGAGCAGATTTTTTGAAAAAATCAAAGCTTAAAGCAGCAGCAAATACTATCATTAAAACGAGTAGCCAGAATCCTTATCTTCCCATGAGAATAGTGTTTAATCATCCTTTAGAAAAATGGGATACTTCTGCTATTGTTTTATTAGAAGACACACTAAAAATTAGAGTGTACCCTGAAATTAGTATAGACGAAAAAAATAGAAAAATAGTCTCTTTTAGTTACCCTTGGAAAGAAGAGTTGCCTTATACGCTGCAATTGTTTCCTACGGCACTGACAGA
>CAKZUK010000252.1 GCA_937921775.1 uncultured Saprospiraceae bacterium | reverse complement strand
GGAGCCTTAGATAAAGAACCGATTACGATTTATCATTTTATTGGAATGGCTTTGATACTTTTTGGGGTTTGGTTGGGTAAGCGGGGCTGAGGAGAAAGTGGGAAGTTCACTCAATCACGGAGCTCTTCGCTCCAGCGAAGCTGCCATTAGCTTTGCAATTTATCATTGCCATTGAAAAAAATCCTATCGCAATTTCAACTATGAACTGCCACTGAAATAAAAATCCCCTTCTCTTTCTCCAAAGCAAAACTTCAGATCCTGAAAAGGGGTTCCAGTTTGGGAATTGTAAACCGTTTGATTTACAAAATCAGTTCTTAGGACTTACACTTCTAAATAAATAGAAGTTTTTTTTTGAATTCCCGTAAGCTGGCTTATTATCAAGCTCATCATTAACTCTCCCGATGAAACTCAAGGTATTAATGTTGTGTTCAACAAAGTGTGTGTGTCGTTTCGGAATTTGGGATGACCACTACATATAACTAATCTAGTTATTGTAGTCGACTCCATTTTGTAAGAATAAAAGTTGCAATCAGGTAGGATGGTTCTCGAAGTAATACACACTAATAACGGACAGGAATTAGGATGTGCTGTCTCTTTTGAATTCTTTTTTATATTTTTTGTGCAAAAATACGGGTAAACGGTATAAATACTTGGGCAAACGGTGCCTTCAGCTCTTCCTAGTCCTCTGATTCCTCAAACCAAGAAGCATACATCTTATAATTTTCAGCAATTCGCATGATTTGTCCTTCAAATAACTCAGGGCTGAGTTCTTTGATCCTTTTGGCTGGAACGCCTGCGTAAACACCCCCGGTTTTGAGGTGTGCATGCTCTAAGACCACTGCTCCCGCAGCTATCAACACTCTCTCCTCTACTACTGCATGATCCATTACTATTGCCCCCATTCCTACCAATACGTTATCGTGAATCGTACATCCATGCACAATAGCCCGATGTCCAATAGAAACATTATTGCCAATGGTAGTAGCTGCCTTTTGATAGGTACAATGAATAATTGCTGCGTCTTGAATATTGACTTTATTGCCTATTCGAATGGCATTTACATCTCCTCGTACGACTGCCTGAAACCAGACACTGCAATCTTCGCCCATTTCTACATCTCCAAGGATGGTCGCGTTTTCAGCGAGAAAACAATTTGTGCCGAAACTAGGAGTTTTTCCTTTTACTGATTTTATTAGAGCCATTTTTGTGGTAGAAGTAGAGATTAAGAGTGCTGGAATTTATAAAATACTGGTGTTAATTTTCTTAAGGTAGGAAGTTGGAGCTGGGAAATTTTCCACAGACGCGGTGCTCCGCAGTCGAGTGAACTTCCCAGTTCCAACTTCCGAGTTCCCACTAATAAAGCGCCTTCACCTCATAGCCAGCTTTTCGCAACAAAGCGATCACCCCAATATCTCCGCCAAGGTGCCCAGCTCCTACTGCAAAGAAAGTTGGCTGAACTGCCATCATTTCTTTCATGACAGGAATCCAATTTTCGTTACGATTTTTGAGAAAAACATCTTCGTATTTTCCAATACCTTCTTCGTCAGCTGCAAACATTTCTTGCATTCCAGAGAGGTCTTGCCTTTTGTACATTTCAACCATTTCGTCAAACTGACTATCACCCGCCACTTCTGAGCTGATACTTTCGACCAACATCTTTGCTTGGTCTTCATATGGAATACTATCAAAAACAGACATTTGGTAAGCAATGGTTTCCAAACCATCCATTTCTTTTTCTTGTGTTTTAGCCATTTCCATAAATTCCATTTCGTAAGAAACAATATCACCAGAAGCCATCCCGCCAGAAGCCATATCTCCACTACCTCCACCAGACATATCTCCAGAAGCCATTGATGCTAAAAACATTGGCTTTACCTTTTCGAACATAAACATGGGTAGTCCCATTGCTGTAAAGTGATCACTCACTAATTTATAATCTTCCTCGTTCAGCAGATCCTTTAGGCTAAGGCCATCCTTCATCATTACCTGGCCAATCAAAGAAAACATGACAGACATATCGTTCATCTTGTTCATATCAATTTCAAAAACGATTTTTTCACTTTTTCCAAAAGTCTCTTTCGTTTTGTCAGTCAAGAAAAAATCTTCTTTGCCAATCATATGAATGGTGCCATAGAGATAAGAAGGTGTTTTTAAATAATTACCGCTGATTTCCCATAGCAAAGAATTATCATCAGCTGTAGGTGCTAATGAAGCTTGCGGTTTCACATCTGAGGATGGAGCTGCTTGAGCTGGCTCTACTACATCTACCTGAGCACTTGCCCAGTTGATTACAAAAAGTAGCGCCAATAATGTTGTTATTTTTTTCATTCTATATTTTTTCTTAATAAATTATTTTGTGTTGTAAAAGAGGTGTTTGGGAATTTGGCTAAAGTTACATGCTTCCCAAGTACTGACTAAGTTGATAAGAATACTTCTCTTTTGAATAACAAATCCAAGCAGTGGAGCATGAGCGTGTTCGAAGTTTAAAGTCTTACTAATTATTAGAATCAAAAGTCTCCACAATAGAGAAAAGCATTTGCAAATCTTCAAAAAACTCTTTCACCAAGTCGAAACTTACGTTCGATCTAAATATAAAAGGCTCGAGGATGTCTTTTGGTTCAGAAATTCCGACATAAATGTCATCTCCAATGAAAGATGCAAATATTTCTTTTCCGGTGGTAATGGCATAATCAGCTAGTGCCACCTGCATTTCGTAATTCAATGTTTTTTGAACCGAGGCATTAGAAGTCGCATAAGTTGTAAATAATTCTCTAAATGATTCGACTTCCAAGTCCTCATCAATGTTTTCACCACCCTTTGCGGTAAATGCTTTTATAGAACGAGTAAGGTATTGCTTAAATTCTCTTGGCCATACAATAATTGCTCCCTGTGTGGGAATATTGGTCTTAGCATGTAGAAAAACACCTCTAAAGACACTTTCCATCTTGGCCTGTACCCTTGAAGACTCACGTACATTCAATTCACAAAGTTCAAAATCCAGTTCTCCAATTTTACCAAAAATGAAATCTTCGCCCTTATATTCAGGAGCCCTAGTGGCAAAAATGCGGCTAGCAAGAAAGCGTTGCTTAGGAATTAGTCCTTTGGAGTCGTATTTCAAATCTCCAAAGTTTGGACCATCGTCAATAAAATCTAGTACAAGGTCTACTACATTAGGTTTGAACGTAGCAACAAAGCGCTGCATTTGAATCAGCAGGTAGGAAGCATAGAATCCGATGGGCACCATAAAAAAGAGTGTAAGAGCCAGCACATCGAGATAAATCTCCAGAATAATAATTGCAATAAAAAGTAGGACAGAAAAAAAGAGGAGGAGCAATAATCGCTTTCGTTTCTTTTCCAGACGCATCAACTCAGGATGGATGGTATGGTTGTAGAAAAGTCGAAATTCATCCAGACGTTGCATAAAACGAGCGTTTTGAGTGGCAATGGCAGTTCCAATGTCAGTGGCAATGCGCTATGGTTTGGTCTTTTCGATTATAAAAAATAGAAATAGAGTTTGCAAATTTGAATAAATTTGCAAACTCTATTCAAGAAGCCTTTTTTAATTAGGCGAAGTCACCATTAGAATCTTCGTATTTTTCAATGTATTTGGAAACAACATCACCAATGATATCTTTTAGAAAAGCCTTTTGAGACTTAGCGATCACCTTCAGTTTCTCCAATTTTTTTTTATCAAATACGAAAGTTACCCGCTTGTTTTCAGATTGGTATTCTATGTATGTTTCTTCAGATGTTTGTCTGATCAACATATCAAGACCACCTCTTGTACGGGGACTACGTACCGTTCTGCGCTTGCGCACAGGCGTTGGTTTGGCAGCCTCCTCAGGCATTTTATCTTTTTCAGAATCAGCTGCTTTCGCAGGAGTTGATACCTCATCTTCAACAAGTGTTGCTTTCTGAGCTATAACCTCAGCAGTCTCAGCTGCGGCTGGCTGCTCTGTTTGTTCTTCTTGAATATCTTCTTCGTAAGAATCCGTCATGGCATCCATAAAAAGAGACTCGAGGTCCGAAGTAAAGCTTTTAGAGGAAGAACGCTTGTCTTGCTGCTCGGTATCTGCCACTGCGTTAGCAGCAACACGAGCAGGACGACGACGTCTTCTCTTTGGCTTAGGCTTCTCCTCTTCCTCCGGAGAGCGCTCGAGAGCGATCACCGGTGTCTCTTCTTGTGGCATCCCTTCATCGGGTCCTCCAAAAAGACTTTCAAAACCGTATATAAATCTTTTTTTACTCACAATCTTAAAGCTAAAGTGATTGAAAAATAAGCTTAAATGGATGTACCAATTATGCTTGCTCCACGCTTGATTCCGTACGAATCACTGGAGGAGGTACTGGACCTTCTACACGAATTCGTTCTATAACAGTTTCCTTTTTTTCTACAACAGGAGCGGCGGTAGCCGTTGGCGTTGCAGGAGCAGGAGCTGCAGTTCTTCTAGGAGCAGCTTGAGGAATACCATTTTCACAACGATCGATAATCTCGTGGCATAGTGCCAGATAATCTTTCGCTCCAGGGCTTGAGCGCTGGTAAGAGAAAATGTCCATCCGCTGTGCAGGTGCTTCTGCCAGTGCAACGTTATTACGAATCTTAGTTTTGAAAACTTTCTCTCCAAAATATTTGAGAATAGTTTCCACAACATCACGATTCAATACTTTACGTTTATCGTACATCGTAGCAATAACACCACCAATAACCAATTTCTTATTTAAGCGGAAGCGTACTTTGTCTATCACCTGCTTCATTTTCGCAAGTCCTTGCAAAGCAAGAAACTCTGTCTGAAGTGGGATGTAAACATAGTCACTTGATGTGAGTGCATTTAGAGTCAGTAGACCCAATGATGGCGGACAATCGATAATGATAAAATCATAATCGTCAATAACCAATTCAAACAGCTCTCGCAAAAGATATTCACGTCCAGCCTCATTGATCAGTTCCATCTCTGCACCTGAAAGGTCCAAAGAAGATGTAACTACATCAAAGTTTTCCTTGTAAGTTACAGGAACAAGTTCTGATTCGCCTCTGAGCGCTTCGTATAATGAATATTTTTGGCGTGGAATGCCGAGAGAAAGTGTCAGGTTAGCTTGAGGATCTAAGTCTATTAATAGAACTTTTTTTCCTAATTCAACTAGTCCTGCACCAATATTGATTGTGCTTGTTGTTTTACCAACACCACCCTTGTGGTTGAGTAGAGAAATGATCTTTCCCATCAGGTATGTATTTAGTGTTTCTAAGTGATAAATATGTCTCCTTGACCTAAATCAAGAGCTAAAATTCCTTCTTGAGCTGCTAGCAGCCTGTACAAATATATGTATTTATTGCACTTTTCCTAAATGACTTAAATAATTATTATTGCACTTATCGAAATACGAGCAACAATTAGGCCAAAATCGTAATATGAAAAATATTGACTAGCAGGTATTTAAGTATCTACTGTTTTTAGCATGTTAAATTTATTAGTCTTATTTCTGTGGTCTTAATTTATGAATAAGTAATTCTCTCTTTTTTGAGCTCCTGAGTTCTATTTTTGTACAACTAATTTCTATAAAAAAAACAGCTTAATATTTCCCAAATAGCTACACCTTTCATAGCTGGTAAATTATATGTCTGAAATTTATCAGTCTAATCATTTTATATCGGATAGTTTCTTAATTTTTATTAGATTTACAAAGCGTCGATCTCTCATGCGCATTCCAAAGTTATCCTACAACGACTGTAAATTTTTTAATTTACTCTTTTCGATCATTATCATTATAAGAATAGGATTACGCCTATTCCCAATTCCGATTTATACTTGTTTATGCTTGCATGGCTACCTAAATTTTAAACTAAAACTCAACTCTACCATGAAATTTGCTAATCTAAAACCGTTTTTCATTTTCCTTTTTTACTTTAGTGCCCTTTCTCTTTTTGGGCAAGCCTCTAACGGCCTATCAACACACGACCACGACCATAATCATGCACATCACTTTAGTCCATTGAAATTTGTTGAAAACCAAAATCAATGGCATTCCAACATTAGATATGCTGCAGAATTAGGTGGACTCAACAAAGTATACCTAGAAGATCAGGCTTTTACTTATTTGCTTTATGCAAAAAAAGAAACAGAAGCATTACACGATATCATAAAAGAAAGTGATGAAATACAGGATCAATACAAAGTTCCAGGCCATGCTTATAAGGTTCATTTCCTCAACTCACAAAAATCAGCTTTTAGCGGCCATGATAGAAGAGCCGAATACCACAACTATTTTTTGGGCAATGATTCTAACAAATGGGCATCAAAGGTCCCTTTATTTGAAAAAGTAATCTACGAAAATATTTATGCCAACATACAACTTGCTGCTTATAGTCAAGATGGTAACTTCAAATACGATTTTATAGTAGGTCCAAATGCTAATCCAGCGTTAATTCAATTGAAGTACGAAGGTCTTGAAGGTATGCAGCTAGAAGATGGTAATCTCATTTTAGAAACTTCTGTTGATCAAATTCAGGAACTAAAACCATACGTATATCAAATAATCGAAGGTGAACAAATCACTGTTGATTGTAAATACATTCTAACAGGAAACATTCTTTCTTTTGAATTCCCAAATGATTATCAACATGAGCTACCACTCATTATCGATCCAACAGTAGTCGGTGCTACCTTATCTGGATCAACAGGTACCAACTACGGGCACACCGCTACTTTTGACAATGCGGGTAATGTATATGCCGCTGGTATCGTATTTGGCGACGGATATCCAACAACTATGGGTGCCTTTCAAATGGTCGGAGCTGGAGGTATCGAAATGGGAATTACTAAATATACACCAGATGCAACTGCTCAAGTTTACGCGACTTATCTAGGTGGATCATTAAATGATTACCCACACAGTCTTATCGTTGACTTCAATGGCCAACTTTGTGTATACGGATCTTCAAGATCAGAAGACTTTCCTACAAGCCCCAATGCTGTTCAACCAGATTTTGGGGGAAATACCGATATAGTAATTACTAAATTCAATGCAGATGGTTCTGCTCTGATAGGCTCTACCTATATGGGAGGATCCGATTCAGACGGACAAAATACATCCTACCTAAACTCAAACTACGGAGATACTTACAGAGGTGAAATTGTTTTAGATAATCAAGGCAATATCTATATCGCTTCGGCCAGTAGCTCTAATGATTTCCCTGTATCTGCAACCGCCTACCAAACTACAAAAAACCCAACTGGTGATTTCAACTCTCCAGCACAAGATGGAGTTGTTCTAAAACTTAACAGTGATCTATCTACCCTATACTGGGCAACTTACCTTGGTGGAGACAATGCGGATATTTGCCTAGGGCTACGCGTAGATAACTTTCAAGAAGTATATGTAACTGGTTATGCAGGAGCTGATAATTTCCCAATGGTTCCCGGAGGTTATCAATCCGCTTGGCCAGGTGGACAAGAGTCAGCATTCGTCGTCAAACTTTCTACCGATGGTTCAGACATTTCAAAGGGAACCTTTTTTGGAACCTCAGGAGATGAGCATAGCTTTTTCATTGATGTCGATGAAGAAAATCAGGTTCATATCTATGGTACAACTACAGGCAATGTAGACATTACTCCCGGTGCCTATTCCTTTAACCCAGGTAGCGGTCAGTTCTTGGCAGCTTTCAATAGCAGTTTAAATCAATTGGTTTATTCAACGGTCATTGGAAATGGAGGTGGAACCGACTTTGTTCCAGTTGCCTTTATGGTTGACAAATGTAATGGTATCTACTTTTCAGGTTATCAATCCTCAGAAGGATTGCCAGTCACAGCGGATGCATTCCAAACAGGTGGCTACGTATTTTATCTCGGCGTATTAGAACCAAACGCAACAGATCTTTCTTTTGGAACCTACTATGGAGATGCCTACCACGTGGATGGAGGAACAAGTCGCTTTGACAAATCAGGTCGTGTTTATCAGGCCGTTTGCTCAGGTAGCGGATCTCAAATGAATACTACCCCAGGTGCTTTTGCTGAAAGCCAAAGTGGTTCGTGGGATGTTGGTGTTTTCAAAATTGACTTTGAAATTAACACACTAAACGCTGCTGCATTTGCGGCTCCTAGCACAAGTGGTTGTGCACCACTCACTGTTGATTTTACTTACACTGGGCAAAATGCAACTTCCATCCTTTGGGACTTTGGAACTTCTGATACCAGTACAGACTATGACCCAACTTATACTTTTGTTGATCCCGGAACATACACCGTTATGCAAATTGTCAACAATCCTAACACTTGTAACATGACAGATACTTTCTTTTTGCAAATTGACGTTCTTGACGACAACAGTACGCTTACAGAAACAGCATTCTGCCAAGGTACCGTTGATTTATTTCTAGACGTGTCTACCACCAATGCTACTTATGAATGGCAGGATGGTTATTCCGGCGCTACTTATCAAGTAGACGTGGAAGGTACCTATTGGGTCGACGTTTATCTTGATGGTTGTACTCGTAGAGATTCTTTCGTTGTAGTTTCACAAAATCTGGCAGCAGTTGACCTAGGTGATGATCAAGGATTTTGTACAGAAACTGAATTATTACTCGATGCCGGCAATCCAAATGTAGCTACCTATATCTGGCAAGATGGGACAAACACCCCAACATATCTGGCAACAGAATCGGGCGAATATTGGGTCGTACTAGTTGATGAATTTGGTTGTGAAACAACAGACAGCATAAATATTGTTTTTGACGAGCCTCCTGTATTAAATTTAGGCGACGATATTAATGTCTGCTTGGGCACTGAATTTACCATTGATGCTACCACTCCTAACGCAACTTACGAATGGCAGGATGGTTCAACTGATCCTACTTATACCAGTGATCAAGCTGGCTCCTATTCTGTGATTGTAAATGTATTTGGTTGTGTTGATTCAGATGAACTTATGGTTACCGTCAATGAACCAAGCCTTACTTTAGATCTAGGTGATGATCAAAATTTCTGCGATCAGACCATATTTGTTTTGTCTGCCGACAATATAGATGTTGACAGTTACGAGTGGCAAGATGGTTCTTCCGACTCCACACTTGTCGTTAGTGAAAGTGGAGAATACTCTGTATTAATGACAGATATATTTGGCTGCTCTTATACCGATACTATTTCGTTAACTTTTAATGACACTCCTGAAGTTGACCTTGGTACGAATATTAATATTTGTGAAGGCAGTGAATTCACACTCGATGCCACTACTGCGAATGCAACTTATGAATGGCAAGACGGATCGACTGACCCAACTTACACCAGTGAAGAAGCTGGCACCTACATCGTCACCGTTGACCTGGAAGGTTGTATCACTACTGATACCGTAGAGATTGTTGTCAATTCTCCATCATTAACAGTAGACCTTGGAGAAGATGATACATTCTGTGATGTGAATGAATTTCTTTTAGATGCAACTAATGCTGACATTGCTACTTATGAATGGCAGGATGGTTCTTCCAATTCTACATATGCTGTTAACGAAAGTGGTGAATACTATGTAATGATTGTTGATGTATTTGGTTGTGAATACACAGACACCATTAATCTTGTACTTAATGAATCTCCGATAGTCGATTTGGGTGCAGACCTAATCATTTGTGATGGCGAACAATTTATGTTTGACGCTACAATTGCCAATGCTACTTATGAATGGCAAGATGGTTCTATTGGTCCAACTTACACAGGCACAGCGGCAGGTACTTATACTGTAACTGTTGACTTATTTGGTTGCTCTACCGATGGTTTGGTCAACGTAGATCTAATCACAGTACCACTCGCATTAGATGACAATCAAACCATTTGTAATGTCCCATCTATTACAATAAATGCAAGCTCCAATGATGATGTTACTTATACTTGGGATACACAAGATTCGACCGCTTCCATTTTAGTGCAAAACTCTGGCACTTACAGTGTATCCGTTGTAGATGCCAATGGTTGTGAGACAACCGGATCTATTGATGTAGAGTTAGATCTTAATGCGCCATCTCTGGGGATCAATGTAAACCCTGACCCGATCATTATTGTTGGGGAACCTTATGTCATTGACTTATCTCTCGACAATATACTTCCACCTTACGATGGTTATATATTTGAATGGACACCTGCTGAAGGTTTGAGTTGTACGGATTGTCCAAATCCAACCGTTTTGAATCCGGAAGAGGAAATAGACTATATGGTAACGGTGACAAATCCACTTGGCCCAGACTGTAATGATGCAGCAGTGGTGCGAGTCACACCTGTTTTAGATTGTGCAAAAGTTTACGAAATTCCGAATGCGTTCACACCTGACGGCGATGGTATCAATGATAATTTTAGTGTGGTAACAGAAGGGCTTCGCGAAGTTCTATTTTTTGAAATCTATAATCGCTGGGGCAACAAAGTTTATTCATCAACCGGGCTAGAAAGTAAATGGGATGGAACGATAGATGGCAAACCTGCTCCATCGGATGTGTACATTTATATGATGCGCGTACAGTGTCCGGATTTTGAAGAAGAGCTATTACATGGCGATGTTACTTTAGTCCGATAGAAAAAACATTTCCTGCAGATAAAAAAATCCCCCGATCGTGCTTCCATGATCGGGGGATTTTTACTTTTATTGTAAATTAATAAGCTATTTTAAAACTTACTAATCTTACGAACAACTACTCCATCAGCAGTTCTCAACTGTAGTAAATAAGTTCCCGCTGCAAGATTTCCAACATTAAGATCTCGCTTGTTAGCGCCTGAACTTAAATCTAGATTTTCACGGTATTTCATATTTCCGATCATGTCGAAAATTTGAATCGTTCCAGCCCCGGCGTTTAAAGCATCGTATTCTAAGGTTAGCTGATTATTAAAAGGATTTGGATAAATCAAAAGATGCTCCTCAGCAAGGATAGGTTCTTTGGTATCAGATAATATACGATCACCTGTTGCATACCAAACTGCCCATTCTGCATTTTCCACCACAATTAGCCCATTGTTACCATCTGCATTAATTTTATCTGCATTTAGCCCTACTTTCCCTATGATATCCACACCACTATTAACGTTGCTAAAAATCACTGCATCATCATCGCGAGAATAACTTGGATAGCCCAAAGTATTGTTCTCCCAGATCACTCCCTGATCATAAGTTTCAAGGTTGACACCAAGCACCGTGTAGTTGGTTCCGTTATCCGTACCTTCAATCACATCCAATGCGATGATGTAAGGTGAATTCTTTGAAAATGTAGGATTACCAACACTAACATTCTCTGGTAAACCACTAAACAATTTTGAGATTTCACCGTCTCCAAAAGTATTTGCACCATTATTCCAAACACGCATAAATCCAATATCCCAGTAAGTAATGTCTGCACCAAAATCACCACTGATCGTACTTTGTGCATCGTACATTAGAAACTCTCCTGTCGCATCAAACTCAAGTACATCAGCAAAATCAACATCACCTGTAGTTACATCCTGAGAGAAGGTAGGGTTATACAATTCAAACCATTGTGAGGTGCCAGAATTAAAGTCAATCACAAAAACCATATTATCTAGGTCAGTAGTAACAGCTGCTATTTTAGATCCATCTTTCGAAGTAGCTACATTTCTCCAAATAGTTTGAGTCGACAAAGTATATTCATCAATGATAGTACCTGTAGACCAATCAATATCTATTTCCCAAATATGATTATCAGCTCCAATATAATTGATGATAGAACCATTATCACTCACGCTTGGCTTACTGATGTGATTGGTATTGGAAAGCGTTCCACTTGCTGAACCATCACTATTCAAATTAATGATATTGCTCAGACCAGAATCTGAATACAAGATAAAATCATCTCCTTCATTTCCTTGGTTTTCAGGTGGAGGTCCACTACCTCCAGATCCTCCGATACCTACTGCTTCAAAGGCTGCTGCCGCTGCGTTTGCAACAGCTGAGCCAAAGTCGTTTTGCGCAACTTCAACCACTGCATTTCTCAAGTCAGCAAAGTTGGAAGAAGCTGTCAAATAATCATCTAACACCTTGTAATAAACTTCTTCTGCCGTTTCTTTTCCGACACCACTACTGGTCGCAAAAAGATAGTAAGCATGGTTAGGAATACCACTATTGATGTGTACCCCTCCATTATCTTCTGAGCCTGTATATCGTTCGCTATAGTGATCTGGTTGCCAGTAAAAATCATTGAGAGAATTACCTCCGTTATGTGGGTTTGCCATATCACGCATGGTTCCACTTGGGAAGATGCTACTTGCCACTTCTTCTCCTATCTTCCAATCATCGCGATCGATCATTGCTCCAAAAATATCTGCGAAAGATTCGTTCAATGCTCCCGGTTCATTTTGATAAACCAAATTAGCTGTACTTTGAATAACACCGTGTGCCATTTCATGACCTGCTACATCCAATGCTTTTGCCAATGGTGCATCAAAAGCCTGATTACCATTTCCATAAAACATTGCGTTTCCGTTCCAATAAGCGTTATCCATTTGGGAGCCATCAGAGTCAGTAATATTAATCAGTGAAACGATGGTTCCACCTTGCCCGTTGATGGAATTTCGATTGAAGGTATTTTTGAAATATTCGAATGCTTCACCTCCGTTGTAATGTGCGGATACAGCCGTTTGATTATTCCAGTTATTGTTACTAGAAGTTACATGACTCGGTTGGAAGCTATTATTTTGAGGCGAATCATTATTTCCATTAATTGTCCAGATCCCACCCACTGGTTCATCTGGCATATTAGACGAACTAGCATTAAACATAGTTCGCGAAGCATCGACCATGAAATAAGTTCCTCCTGTTTCATAAACGTTGATCGTACGGTTCACTCCTTTTAGATCCGTTGCGTTGGCTACTTCCGGCCCTGGAGGAGGCATATTGAAATCAAATGTTTCAGTTGTTGTCATTTCCAATGAAACATCAGGTACATGATCGTGCCCGTGAGGTGTTTCAGAGCAACGACCTCCATGTATTTGACAAATGCCATTGTAGTGTTGAATTATTTCACCGGTGATTGCATCCACAAAATATTCGTAGTGCGCTACGATATTGGGTCGAGCAGTAATGTGCCAAACCAATTGTGCATCAGAAGTTGCACTAAGGTGGTAGATAACAAGTTCTGTTTCCAATTGTTCACCAGCCATGAGTTGACGTTCTATTGAATTCAGCGTTTTGAAATTCGTGATCGTTTCAACTGCGGTCTGAACAATATTTTGGGCTTCGGTTTCACTCACCTGTGGCCTTACAGATTCCAACAATGGTGTTGCAAAATAACGGCCATTAAAGAGATATACATTTCCTGCATTTTCATGCAAAACAATTTCACTTCCAAAAACTTTCAGTCCCTCATACATTTGCTGGAGACGAATATGTTGGTCGCCATTTTTATCAGCTCGAACAGATTTGAGTTCAAACTCATCTGCTGGACTTTCAATTTGAATCAAACTTTGGATGGCGTTCAAATAAGTTTGACTGATATCTGTTGCTGCACGACTACTCGTTGCAGGGATACCCGGATTTCCCTTGATCCATGTTGGAAGCTTTGTGACTTCATCTTTTAGGATTGTCAATTGAGCTTGCCCTTTTACAGGTTTAGCCAAAGGACCTATCGAAGCCGCATTAAAAGCTGGTGGATTAAAAATCGATGGGTTGACCTGAGGTAAGGCAGTCCAATTTTGACGAGTTAGTTTTACTTTACTTCTGTCAATTGTTGTTTCTCCTTTTCCTTCTGGTAAAACTGGTTTTTGTTTTTGAGCCTGTACCTGTGTAAAGCTCAGGGCAAAAACACTTAGAATGATAGTGAAAAAATATTTCATAATTTAAATTTATTTGCGCGATACTTTTGGGAATACTTAGAAGTTGAAAATTATTTAACGTTTAAGTTTAATCCTCAGACTTCGTTATTGCACTTAAGATGCCATAAAACGATTTTACCTTCTCATCAACAACACTTTGATCGTTCCAAGTAATCTTATGTTCTTTTTTGTCTTTGTCTTTAAACTGAATGAAGTAATAAAGGTTGCCCGGATCATTAATGGTTTCTTCTCCTATTTTTAGGAATTCGTAATTCTTAAACATCTGTTCAACTACATCAGACTTTATTTTATGAAGCGCCAAAAACTCTTTGTTTAAACTACTTCTTTTGAATAGTTGTCCATTTTCCAAAAGGGTATAATTTGTAACTGCTCCTGTGAATCCACCTCCGGATCCAAAGGTAATTTGAGCATCTGGAAAATCAGTTGGAGTGTACTTGGTTGATTTGCAACTAAACGACATAATGGTGATTAGACTAGCAAAAAGGGTGATTGTAAATTTTTTCATGTGAGAAATCAGTTTAGTTTAAAAATGTGGAATTGCTTAAGGAAAATCCTGCAAAAGATAAAATTACAAGAACCAGTCCCTAAATAAGACTTACTGCTAAAGGTAAAAGTAACTGAAAACTCTTTTAATATTAGAAGCATTAAGAACAAATTAACAAGAGGAGCTTGGAAGTGGGATTAGTAAAGTGGGCAGTTCTCTAGATCGCGGAGCCGTTTGTGCCCAGAGAAACTCCGTGTCTGCGGGAAACTTCCAACTTCCAAGCAAATACTACAGACTAAATTAAATTAACTATTAGCTTTACGCTATCAACCTGTAAATCAACTTTTTTTGCAAAAAATACTCATCATTCGGTTTAGCTCTATTGGAGATATTGTGCTGACAAGTCCAGTACTTCGTTGTTTGAAAGAACAAACGGGGGCAGAGCTCCATTTTTTGTGTAAAACCAGTTATCGAACTTTACTAGAGGCCAATCCCAATATTAACAAAATCTATAGCATCAAGCAGGATATCAAAGAAGTCATTTCAGAGCTTAAAGCCGAGAAATATGATGTGATTATTGATTTGCATAAAAACATCCGAAGCCTACAAGTTCGAAGAGCATTGGGAGTCAAAAGTTATTCATTTGATAAAATCAATTTGGCGAAGTGGCTAATCGTTAACTTTAAGATCAACAGGCTACCTGATATGCATATTGTAGATCGGTATTTGGCTGCCGTTGAAAGCTTAGGTGTCAAGAATGATGGGCAAGGTCTCGACTATTTTATACCTAGCGATCAAGAAATTGACCTGTATGATTTAGCCAAAAAGTCCAGCTTTGGCGGAAGTCTTCAAAAATATACTGCTTTTGCAATTGGAGCTGCTCATGCTACCAAACGCCTACCACTAGAGAAAATCATCGCTATTTGCAAAAGCGTAAAAAGTCCAATAATTCTACTTGGTGGTCCTCAGGAACAAGCAGTTGGTGATCAAATATGCGCAGCAGCTGGCCCACATGTTCTCAACACCTGTGGCCAAATGAGCTTACATCAATCTGCCTCACTAGTCAGGCAAGCCAGTGAGGTCATTAGCCATGACACAGGAATGATGCACATTGCGGCTGCTTTTAGCAAAAAGATAATCTCTATTTGGGGGAATACGATCCCCGAGTTTGGAATGTATCCCTACTACCCTAGGGGTATCAATCAAAATACTAGTATTGAAGTTAAGGGGCTTTCGTGTCGACCTTGCTCTAAAATTGGCTCGGAGGAATGTCCAAAGGGGCACTTTCGCTGTATGAGGGATTTACCTACTGATTTTTTATGAGCTGCCTAAGCTATTAGACCGCTGAAAGTAGTGGTCTTACAACAAAGCGGTCTCCCCCATACGGTCTTTTACCTTTTGTCGGATATTGGGTAATTAAATAACAAGAGCTACTCCTATAAATTACGCTTATCCATTATATTGCATTGATATAGATACTCGATTTAGGTAAAAATCTTATATATTCGCCTTAGTGCTAAAACTATCTGTTTCACAGCATTTTGGTCCATTTAGCAGCACAAAACTGTTCTATTCACTATTCACTGATAGTCAGTTACTTACGAAATATTCAACATACTTTTAAAGCAAAATTTGTATTTATGAAATTTATGAAAGCTTTACTCCTTTCCTTTGTAATCCTTTTTTCAGGCCAACTGATGGCTCAGGATATACACTGGTCTCTTTTCAACATGTCTCCACTTACGCTAAATCCAGCTAATACTGGTGGATTTGAAGGAACATTCCGTGTGGGCGGCATATACCGTGATCAAGCCCGAAGTGTTTTAGGTAGCGAAGGCTATCAAACTCCTTCAATCTATGTAGATGCTCCTGTTTTTATGGTGGGTAAGCGCAACTGGGTTGGAATAGGTGCTTCTATTTACAGCGATAAAGCAGGAGCTGGTGCCTTGACGAACTCTTCGGCATTATTCTCTGTTGCATTACACGCTCCTACTGACCGAAAAGGTAAATCTATCGTTTCCTTTGCCCTTCAGGGTGGTTATTCACAACGTTCAATAGACAAAGAAAAATTGAACTTTGAAGATGAATCGGAATTTAGAGGTGGCTTAGGTTTTGGAAATCCGGGAAGTGTGAGTATGGACGATGCTCGAATCAACAACAATGGTTATCTCGATTTTGGTGCAGGTATCATGTACAGCACAGAAATCAGCAAGCAAACTCGTGTGAAGTTTGGACTAAGCACACGTCACATACCTGCCAACTATGGTTTGATCGAAAACAATAAAGACCGCGTTGACAATGATCCTGATGTGATTGCATTTAAGCTACCTATGCGATTCAATTTGCATGGTGACTTTGAGTTTGATTTAAATAAGAAATGGGTTTTAAATCCAAAATTTCTTTTGACAACTTTACAGAAAAGCAACAACATTCAAGTTCAAATGATGAGTGGTTATCATTTTAACAAGAAAGACAATGTAACCTTGAACTTTGGTTTGGGTTATCGCTTACGTGATGCTGCCGAATTTTTAGTAGGAATGGATTACAAATCCTTCCGCATTGGAGCTAGTTATGACATGACACTTTCTGGCCTTAATGAAGTCAACAATAGTGTTGGTGGATTTGAAATTGGTCTTTCATATATCGCTACCATTTTCAAATCGGCAGATGTTAAGCCAGTTATTTTCTGTCCTAGATTCTAAAGCATTAGTTCTTCGACAAAAAACGAAATTATTTTTTCTCTAAAAAATATAAAAAAACTTCAGATGAGAAGCATAGTTATTTTATTCTTAGTAATCACCGTTAGTGTTTCAACTGCATTTGCTCAACCCATTCGGACATCAACGCCGGACGCTTTGATCAAAGAAGGCGAGGAGCGTTTAGCTGCATTTGATTACTACAGTGCCTTAGCATCATTCGAGAAAGCTTACAAAGACAAAGATTCTCGTGATAATGAGCTGGCTTACAAAATTGCCACACTACACCTACAACTTCGCGATTATGCGAAAGCTGAAAAATGGTTTAAACGTGTTGTCAATAAAAAATATCGTAAAAGTACCAACCCATTTTTACCAGAAGCGCGACTGACTTATGGCCGCATACTAAAGCAGAATGGATTGTATATGGAAGCGATTGAAGAGCTTCGACTTTACATTAGTGAAGCAGAAGACGTCAACAAAATTGAAATGGCTAAAGTTGATTTAGCTGGAGCCCAAATGGCGAGAGATATGGTTGACATCACAGGAATGTCAGTTGACAATGCTGGTAAAAAAGTAAACAGTAAATACCCTGAATATTCTCCTGTTCAATTTGGCAATCAGTTATTCTTCACTGCTATGCGTGCAGATGATGTAATTGTTTTGGATGGCAAGACGAAAGATTACTATTCTAAAGTATTCACCTCTTCAAGGTCTGGTGATGAATGGGCTGAGCCTGTTGCTTTAGAAAATACAAATATTCACAGAGAAGGTTACCACATTGGGAACATCGCATTGGACAAATCAGGACAAACGATGTACTTCACTCGTGCTGCTTTAGACGGTAACAATTTGGGTGAAAGTAATATTTTTGTGAGTATGATGGGCGACGATGGCTGGGGTGCTGCTAATTCTTTGAGCATCAATAGTGATGAATACATTATGAAGCAACCTGCAATTGGTGAACTATTTGGAGAAGCTGCTTTGTTCTTCATCTCAGATATGCCAGGTGGCTATGGTGGCTACGATGTTTACTACTCTGCAATCAGAGGAGATACCTACGGACCTCCTGTAAACCTTGGACCAACCATTAATACTTCTGCTGACGAAGAAACACCTTTCTATAAAGATGGGGCTATTTATTTCAGCTCAAATGGTCATCCTTCCATTGGTGGGTTTGATGTATTTACATCTACTTGGGACGGATCAAACTGGAGTGCACCTACCAACATGGGTAAGCCTTACAACTCTCCTGCTGATGATTTATATTACAGTATTGATGAGGAAGGCTACAAAGGTTTTGTAGTTTCAAATCGTATCGGTGGTCGCTCTGTTAAAAGTAAGACTTGCTGCGACGATATCTGGTTGGTAAACATTGATAAGTTAGTACTTGATCTTTTAGCTACTACTTTCTCTGATGGCTCTCCATTAGCTGGAACTACTGTTGATTTAATATCAATGAGTGAATCTACTATGGGCGAAACAGATCAGAAAAACAATGCAGCAGCGAACAACTTTGACTTCCCACTACGTGAAGAAAGAGCTTATCGTTTGATTGCTAAAAAGGATGGATTCTTCCCTGATACAGTTGACTTTAATACGGTTGGATTGGTAACTTCTACTACAATAGAAAAGAAGCTTAATCTTAAGCCTGTACCTCCACCTCCTCCACCTCCTCCAGTTGACGAATGGGAGGTTTATGAAACGAATACACCAATTGAGTTAGGTAATATTTACTACGATTACGACAAGGCTAATATCTTATTAGAAGCGGAGGAAGACTTAACCGTATTGTTGGAATTGATGAACAAATATAGCGACATGGTGATCGAGCTTTCTTCTCATACAGATGCACGAGGTAAGGCTCCTTATAACCAACAACTATCACAACGTAGAGCACAATCTGCAACGGACTGGTTGGTAGAAAGAGGTGTTGCCATAGAAAGAATCAAGCCAGTAGGTTATGGTGAAGAGCAGATCAGAAATGAGTGTACAGAAGGTGTGAAGTGTGATGATGATACACATAGATACAACCGTCGTACAGAGTTCAAAATCCTTTCTGGTCCTACCAGTATCAAGATTGAAAAGAAGAGATTGAAGAAAAAAGGATAATCCTAAAATAACTCACTGAATTCTTTAGTTAGTATTCAGTATCCAATAGGGTATAAATTTTGAATAATTTATACCCTATTTTCTTTGAGTAGTTAGCTATCAAGGTATAGAAGTTGTTTCTACATTAATCAGTGAGATATTTTAGGCTGGTATTTTACTAAGGAAAGTTAATTTAACGTTATTGTTAGCTTCTAGAGGTTACTTTGAGGGCTACAAACAGTCAAATAAAAGGAAGTCCGAAGTTTATTACTGACATAACTACCTTTAACCTAGCTCCGTCAAACTCAATAAGCACCTTAGGAGGTAACTTCGGTCCAAATTGCACAAAACTGAATCATTTCAAAAATAATCTAAATCAATTCATATCAATATGAAAACATTAAACTCAATAAAATCGTCTCTCAGCTTTAGTTTACTTTGTATGGCAATGCTTTTAACTACTAGTTTAGTGAAAGCCCAAACGACTACTCAGGCAGCACCTGATGCCTATATGACTTTTGAAACACCTTTAATTGACTTTGGTGTAGTGAAGAAAGGTGCGGTAAAAACCCATGTTTACAAATTTACCAATACAGGCAAAGAAGATATAACTATTGAGTTTGTGTCTGTTGGTTGCGAATGTACGGAGCTCGAAGCACCAGAGGGTGAGACCTTTAAGCCTGGCGAGAGCGGAGAGATAACAGCTGTTTATTATAGTGCCCGTGAGGAAGAACTGGGTGAACATGATAAATACTTTGAGGTTATGCTTACTAATGTGGACCCTAAGACGGGTAATCCAATCATTCGGGAGGCGAATTTTAAAGTTAATGTCATAGAGTAGATTTGGCGAAAGGTCGAATCTACTCTAACAAAGATCCCTTTAATGTGAAATTGCATTAAAGGGATCTTTGTTAGAGTAGGGACCTGAGTTGAGCTTCTCTCCTATTATAATTCGTCCTTTATAAAAAAATCAATAATTTTGCCTCATTCACTCACCGTCATTAAATTTTTTTTGAACATGAATCCATTAAAATATCAAATTGGTTTAGGCTTAATAGTCTGCTTAAGCTTGGTTTTTAGCTGTAATACCTCTAAATCAGCTAAGAATTCAGTAGCTCTTGATCCTTATATGACTTTTGAGACACCTTTGCACGATTTTGGGACGATAAAGAAAGGAGAGAAGAAGATGCATATCTTCAAGTTTACTAATACAGGAAAGGAAGATATCGCTATAGAATTAGTATCTGGCTGCCACTGTACGGAGCTTGAGTGGCCAGAGATGGAGACTTTCAAACCAGGAGAAAGCGGCGAAATAAAGGCCACATTTGATAGCATGAAAGAGGAAGACCTAGGCCCACATGAGAAGGTCATTGACATATTGCTTGTTAATACAAACTCAACAAATGGCTATCAAATAATAAAAGAGGCAAAATACAAGTTAGTACTAATAGAATAAAGATTAAAAATGTCTTATTCAAAATGAACAAACTGGTAAGACATTTGTAATATGTAAGTGACTCGTCTTGTGTATGACAGATTAGAGGAAAGAGTATTAACGAAAAGTTAAATTTAGTTAAGACTTGTCTCTGAAATTGTTTCCCAAGGCAGATTTGTTTACTTTTATAATGTTGAAATTTAAATATTAACTCATTAAAAATTATAGTTTATCATGAAGAAGTTATTTGTACTTTTCGCTTTCCTAGGTATGGTATCACTTGCTCAAGCTCAGTGTACTAAGTCTGCCAAAGCTACTGCAACTAAAGGTAAAACTTGTTGTGCTGCTACCGCTAAAGCTGCTGCTACTGCTGCATCTTTGGATGATTCAATTGAAAAAAGAGAGTGTGCCAAGTCTGGTAAGGTTTCTTTTGTAAAGAAATCTGTATGTTCTACATCTGGAAATGTTTCTTTCTCTGATGTTGAATTTTGTAGTAAGTCAAAGAAATTTGTAAACGTTTCTCCTTCTGAAATGGAAGCTGGAGCTAAGAAAGCTGCTTGTACTAAGAAAGCAACTGCTACTGGTGTTTCTGCAAAGAAAGCTTGTACTGCTTCTGAAAAGGCTGCTTGTTCTAAGAAAGCAACTGCTACTAGCGTTTCTACAAAGAAAGCTTGTACTGCTTCTGAAAAAGCTGCTTGTGCTAAGACTGCTGCTAACGGTAAGAAAGCTTGTTGCGCTAAAGGTGCTAAGAAAGCTGCTTGTTCTAAGACTGCTGTAAAAGAAGCTGCAGTTAAAGAAGTAAAGGCTGTTAAAGTTAGTAACGACTAATCATTACTAATTTTTCTATATAAAAAAGGCCTTGCAAATTTTGCAAGGCCTTTTTTATTTGATAACGTAATTAGGGTTTTCTTAGCAAGCCAAGCAAGCTTCCTTATTTTTTAGGGCTGATCAAAGTATTCTGAATAGAATTTTCCTTTTAGATATTGTTTAACAAGGTGTCGAACAAAGGGTAAGGTACTTTTTGGTAAGGCAGCCGGATCCAACCATACCACATCTTTAAACTTCTTGGTCTCCTTTGGCTCTGGTACTCCTTCCCACTTCTTGGCCCTAAAAACAAGGATAAGTTCATTGTTACTCAACTTCCTTGCCCGGTTAGCGACATGAATCAACTTCACCTTCTTCTCTTTTAATACAATCCCCGTCTCCTCAAAACATTCTCTCATCAATGCCGTCACAGCCATCTCATCGGCATCAATTTTACCTCCGATCATTGTATAGCTGCCACCATTTCTATTGGTTTGCTTTAACAATAAAATCTTGCCTTCTCTTTCGAGAAACATGCGAACAATGATGGTTAGCTTAGCGCTGTTAGCCATAAAATTAAATTGAAATAATTTAGTACCTGCCCTTAAGTGACCTAAATATATTAAAAGATTTAAAACTTTAACTCCATATGTACCTTAAAGTTAGTTTTAATCCAACTGTATTATTACGTAAAACCTTAAGTAAAAGTGTCAAATTTCGGCAGTAAAGTTTTCTATCTCTTTTATAGGAAGTCTCAATGATAAGCCTATCTTTAAAAAAAATAATTATAATTCTTTGCTTATAAAGCAATCACTTTGACCTAAATTTGCACCTTACTTGATATTAAACACAACCTTAGTCAAGTATTAAAAATAAAAACTACACATTTTAAACTGCATGCTATGCGATATGATAATATTCTTGAGACAATTGGCAATACTCCCATCATTCGGATCAACCACATCGGAAAAGGAATAAAAGCGACTGTATATGGGAAAGTAGAAGCCTTCAATCCTGGCCATTCTGCCAAAGATCGTATCGCATTGTATATGGTGGAAGATGCTGAGAAAAAAGGTATCCTTACTCCAGGTGGAACTGTCATTGAAACAACCTCTGGGAACACAGGATTCAGCTTAGCCATGATCAGTGCCATCAAAGGCTATCGTTGCGTACTTTGTGTACCCGATAAAATTTCAGACGAAAAACTCAACATGCTTCGCGCCATCAAAGCGGAAGTTGTCGTATGCCCAAGTAATGTAAAACCAGACGACCCAAACTCTTACTATTCACAGGCCAAACGTATTCATCAGGAAACACCTAATTCATTTTACGCCAACCAATATTTTAACGCTTCTAACATTGATGCGCATTACAAAACTACTGGTCCTGAAATTTGGAAACAAACCGAAGGAAAAATAACACACTACGTGGCTCCAGTTGGTACAGGAGGTACTCTCTGTGGAACGGCTCGCTATTTAAAAGAACAGAATCCGGATGTTCGAATTATTGGTGTAGATGCTTATGGCTCGGTACTTAAGAAGTTCCATGAAACAGGTGTCTTTGATGAAAAGGAAGTTTATCCATATAAGCTAGAAGCTGTAGGTAAAAATATTATTCCTGATAATGTTGATTTCGACATCATTGATAAGTTTGTAAAAGTAGATGATAAATCAAGTGCATTTCGAGCCAGACAATTGGCAAAAAGAGAAGGCTTGTTTGTTGGCTATTCAAGTGGAGCAGCTATGCAAGGTGTATTTGCGATCAAAGATGAACTTAAGCCAGATGATTTTGTAGTGGTTCTTTTCCCTGACCACGGTAGCCGCTATCTCGGTAAAATCTTTAATAATGAATGGCTAGAGGAAGCTGGATTGCTTTATGGACAAAACAACTATAAATATATGTTGAGATTTAGAAAGTTCCTAAGAAGTATTTAAGCCGACACTTATTAATTTGTTTAAATTAAACCCAAACTTCTTAAAGTTATTTCAAAGAAAGGCACAGCCTTTTCTAATCCAAAAAATACTTACTTTCGTCCATAAAAGGCCCTAAAATCCCTTATTTAAGTGATTTTTAGCCCGCTTAAGATTATTACTTTTGTAATGAGGTAATTTTAATAAAATTACTTCATTAAGTAAAAGAGATACTTCTACAACAAACAAATATTTGAGAACTTAGGGTTCTAAGTATATACTCCAAAAAACAAGATAACCGCATTGTCTCGATACAATCGTTTCTTATGCTTAGCCCAAAATACTTTTCCTTTATGAAACTAAAAGAAATTGAAAAAATTTCAGGACTGACCAGAAGAGATTTTGAGGAGGAATATCTAAAAAAAAATAAGCCTGTTGTCTTTACTGATCTTAGCAAAGATTGGCCTGCAACAGATAAATGGACCTTTGAATGGCTCAAGTCTAACCACGGCCACCTGCAAGTTCCTGTATATGATAATGATTTCCGCAAACCAGGGAAAGATTACCTTACTCCAAAAAAATCGATGCCCTTCGCCGAATACCTTGACACCATTCAAGGAGGGCCTACTGATTTGAGAATGTTTTTATACAATATTTTCAAGCATGCTCCTGAATTGACAAACGATTTTTCTATGCCTGACATTACTGACGGTTGGCTAAAAACCTTTCCAATGATGTTTTTTGGTGGGCAAGGTGCACGTGTTGATTTGCACTACGACTTGGATTGCGCAGCTATTTTCATCTCTCAATTTCAAAGAAAAAAAGAAGTCGTTTTATTTGCTCCCGAACAAGGCAATTATTTATATCAACATCCATTCACCGTCCAAAGTGAAGTACGCATTGACCAACCTGACTTTCAAAAACATCCTGCATTAAGCTTAGCTTCAGGCTATCGAACAGTTCTCGAACATGGGGAAACATTATTCATGCCTCACCTCTTCTGGCATTATATGAACTACACGGAAGGTGGTTTTTCCTTGAGCTTGAGAAGACATAATATTTACACACGTGCCCGTGGATCTTTCAACGTAGCTCGTCACTTTGTAGTAGACAAAGGAATGAATTATGTACTTGGCGATAAATGGGGTGAAATAAAAGCAGATCTGGCTCAAAAACGAGCCGCTGCTCTCTTGGCTTAAAAGATTTATAAGAGATAGAAGAAAATAATTTTGATTTCCATTGCTTTCATGGACCCTATAAACAACTGACTCACAGTAATTTACCTTATAATTTCATCAAGATTCCAAAAGTAAAAAGTAAACTAATTTAGTCCTTTTACATAAGTAATTCACGGAGTTATTTAAATATTTCCTTTTGGTGGTTTTGAAAAATCACCACACTAATTCCCTATCGGTCAATCGTTTAGGGAATTATTTAAAAATTGGAAATATCTAAATAATTTGGTCCTATTAGTTAGTAACCGTTTTTGAATTTTGAACCTGTATATTTGCAGCGCCTGATCAATCAGGTTCAAAATTCAAAAAGCAAATTTAACTATGAGAATATTAGTAACCGGGGCTGATGGAATGCTAGGTAGTAATCTCACAAGAGAACTTCTTGATCGTGGACACCAAGTACGCGCATTCCTTTTACCCAACAGTCCTGCTAAAACCTTAGCTGGACTCGACATTGAAATCACTTACGGCAATATCCTCAAACAACAGCAACTTATTGACGCAGCCAAAAACTGCGAGGCCATCATCCATACTGCTGCCAACACCAGTATTTGGCCCAACCGTTCCGAAATCGTTTGCAAAGTAAACATCGACGGAACCCGCAATGTCATTGAAGCTGCTTTACAAAACAAAGTGAAACGTATGATATACGTTGGTACTGCCAATTCTTTTGGTTTTGGCTCTAAGGCCAATCCTGGAAACGAAAAAAATTCTTACCAGTCTGCGAAATATGGACTCGACTATATGGATTCCAAATACAAAGCGCAACAAATCATTTTAGACGCAGTCCAAAAAAAGGATTTACCTGCTCTCATCGTTAACCCAACGTTCATGTGGGGGCCTTATGATTCCAAACCTGGTGCTGGTGCCATGATACTCGCCATCTATAATCGCAAAGTTCCAGCATTTGCTCCGGGAGGTCGGAATTACATTTATGTAAAAGATGTCGTAACCGCTATTGCTAATGCATTGACAAAAGGTAATACTGGTGAGTGCTACATCGCTGGCAATCAAAACATGGACTACAAAGAAGCTTTTACAAAAATTGCATCCGTTGTTGGCGTTAAGCCTCCTGCCGTTTCTATCCCTGGATTTGTTACCAAAACATATGGTTGGATAGGATCAACACTTAGTAAAGTCACTGGCAAGGCACCAACGGTTAGCTATCCGATGGCGCAGATTTCTTGCGACAATCACTATTTCTCCGGAGCTAAAGCTGTTCGTGAATTGGACATGCCTCAGACTGATATTGAAGTCGCAATTGAGGAATGCTTTAATTGGTTAAAAGAGAACAAATACTGTTAAAGGTAGAATCGTTTCACTGTCGGACCCTTTTACTGAGAGACTACCCATGATCGTTGGCTCCACCTTAGATGGAAGTCTATCAGCACAGCGATCTCTTAAAAATAAAACAATGACTAAACTAAGCAATAAGGTAGCCATCATCACCGGCTCCAGCATGGGCATCGGAAAAGTAATGGTACAACAAATGTTGGATCAAGGCGCCAAGGTTGTCCTTAACGCACGAAACGAAAAACGTCTGCAAGCCACCTACGAATTTTTCAAATCAAAAAACTATCCGGTCATTGCTGTGGCTGGAGATGTCTCCAAAATGGAAGATTGTCAGCGATTGATGGATGAAACAATTAAAGCATTTGGGCAAATCGACATACTCGTTAACAACGCAGGTATTTCCATGGAAGGTGAAGTGATTGATGTAGACCCAGAGGTTTTTCGAAAGGTAATGGAAGTCAATTACTTGGGGTCCGTTTTCCCAACCAAGGCAGCACTCCCCCATTTAAAAACCAGTAAGGGTTCGGTCATCTTTATTTCCTCAGCAGCAGGTATCCGTGGCTTGCCTCGCTACGCTGTTTATTCTTCTTCAAAAATGGCGCTGACTGCTTTGGCAGAATCAATGAAAATTGAATTGTATGGCAGCAATGTCCATGTCGGAATTGCTTATGTCGGCTTTACCAAAAATGATGCACAGAAAACCATCTACGATGCTAATGGTGAAATTATAGCACAACCTGTTCGTACCTTCATCAAAGCGGAACCACCTGAAAATGTTTCCAACCGAGTTTTACGCATGATCGAAAAAAGGCGTTTTAAAGAAGTTTTTACACCACTTGGTAAATTAAATGCTGTAGTCAATCGCTGGGCCCCAAGTTTAGGTGAGCTAATTTTGAGAAAGAATTATATCAAAAACTGGAAGAGTTAGCCGATTCCTTACGGAGTCAAAGTGGCAATTGCAGTGGCAGTAGCAGTTTTCACTCGTTCTGTAGCTCTGCCATTCCCATTCCTAAGGAAAATCCACCCGCTGGCACAATCCATAAAACAGCCTCAAAAATTGGAAGATCTAGCTTTATTCGCATTAATATTATATTCTTTCTTAATATCTAGCAATTTTAACAGACTTTTGCTGTAAACAGCTCCTTAAATATTGCTTCCAAGGCTTAAAAGACTAAACAATAAGCCTTAACTTTGTGTCCCTTAAAAGATTAAGCGTAAACGGATGATTTTTAACATTTAGGAACATTCTTTTAAAAAACAAACATACTTACATTTAATAGTCTAAAATCTCATTTATGGATATTATTGATCGGATTACAAATAATCCTGGGCCCCTTGGAAAGTGGGCAGAAGTTGCTGAAGGTTACTGGATCTTCCCGAAGCTGGAAGGCGAACTGGGCAGCAGAATGACATTTAACGGCCAGGAAGTGATTTGCTGGTCTGTCAACAATTATCTTGGTTTGGGTAACCACCCTGAGGTAAGGAAAGTTGATGCACAAGCTGCAGCCGATTGGGGCATGGCTTATCCTATGGGATCACGAATGATGTCTGGTGCAACTTCTGAGCACGATGCTTTGGAAGTAGAACTCGCAGATTTCGTTCAAAAAGAATCAGCCGTATTGGTCAACTTTGGTTACCAAGGAATCATGTCTGCAGTAGATGCTTTATTGACTCGACGTGATGTAGTGGTTTATGATGCGGGCTGTCACGCTTGTATTGTGGATGGTGTGAGAATGCACTTAGGTAAACGATTTGCCTACGAGCATAATGACATGGATAGTTTGGAAAAACACTTAGAGCAAGCAACACGTATTGCGAAAGAAAATAAAGGTGGTGTACTAGTTATTTCAGAAGGTGTATTTGGAATGCGAGGCGATCAAGGTAAGTTGAAAGAAATCGTAGCCTTGAGAGAAAAATTTGACTTCCGTTTCATGGTAGACGATGCACACGGTTTTGGTGTACTTGGTGAAACAGGTGCTGGTGCCGGTGAAGCACAAGGTGTACAAGATGAAATCGACGTTTACTTCTCAACCTTTGCTAAATCAATGGCAAGTGTAGGTGCTTTCCTTGCGGGAAATAAAGAAGTGATTCAATTTTTGAAATACAATATGCGTTCGCAAATTTTTGCAAAATCATTGCCAACGATATTCGTGGTAGGTGCACTCAAACGTTTGCAGATGTTACGTACCATGCCTGAGCTACGTTCAAATTTATGGCGCAATGTAAACGCTTTACAAGCTGGTTTGAAAGAAAGAGGTTTTGATATTGGTGATACCAATTCTTGCGTTACTCCAGTGTATATGCACGGCTCGGTTGAAGAAGCGATGCAATTGGTTTATGACATGCGCGAAAATTTCAAACTCTTCTGTTCAATCGTTGTTTATCCGGTTATTCCAAAAGGTATGATCTTACTTCGTTTGATTCCAACTGCGGTACATACCATGGTTGATATTGAAGAAACGCTAGAAGCTTTTTCTGCGGTAAGTGGAAAACTCAAAGCTGGCGAATACCAAAAAGAAGCGCCGAAGCGCGTAGAAGTCTAAAAAGTCAAAGTCTAAATCGCAGTTGCAGTCAAAGTGTTCCCCTTATCGTGTGGCATTTTTACTGCAACTGCTTTTTTAATTGGTTGATTCGGCTTACCATCTTCCCTCTGTAAAATATATTCTAGAAGAAATTCCCTCTAACGCATTTTTTCGCCCTACCGAATTCGTTAGGCAGGTATGGAAACATAGAGAAAATGGTGATCCGCAACCAAGAAGGACACGGAAGCTATTTTAGCTGAAGCTAAAGTCGATAAAGTACATGGAGTTTTAATACTACTAGTTTCAACAGGTTGACTTCACAGAATACTAAAACTTAGTTTTCAATTCTAAATAAAAATCTCCCATTTGCGACAACGGGAAAATTCTAATCCTGCCTGCCGGCCAGACAGGTTCTAACTCACATTCTAATTCTAATTCAACTATGCAATCACCTCTAATCTGTGGCATTCAACAAATCGGCGTAGGAAATAACGACGTATACGGCACCTTCAAATGGTATCACCAAAACCTTGGTATGGACGTCAAGATTTTTGATGAAGAGGCTATGGCCGAAATGATGTTGCCATACACTGGTGGCGAACCACGAGGCCGTCACGCTATCCTAGCTTTGAATATGCAAGGTGGTGGTGGATTAGAAATTTGGCAATACACAACTCGTACCCCAGAGGCTGCAAAATTTGAAGTACAATTGGGAGACCTTGGAATTTTCATTATGAAATTCAAGTGCAAGGATGTTGCTGCGACCTACCAATCCATGAAAGCAAAAGGAGTAGAGTTGGTAGGCGATGTGCATACGACTCCTGATGGCAACCAGCATTTTTATTATAAAGATTTGCATGGTAACTATGGAGAGATTGTTGGTTCGGACAATTGGTTTAGAAAAAATGATTGTCCAACTGGTGGTGTGTATGGTTGCACAATTGGTGTTACTGACATTGAAAAAGCGCGAACTGTATATTCTGATATTTTGGGTTATGATAAAGTCGTGTTTGATGAGACTGGAAGCTTTAAAGACTTTGAAGCAATTAGTGGTGGTCAGCATGAGTTCCGTCGCGTATTGCTTACACATAGCAAGGAACGTGTTGGTGCTTTTAGTCAGCTTCTAGGCAAAAGCCATATTGAGCTGGTGCAGGTAAAAGATCGTGCTCCTCGCAAGATTTTTGAGAACCGTTTTTGGGGAGACTTGGGTTATATCCACCTTTGTTTTGATATTAATGGTATGGATGACTTGCGCAAACTTTGCGAATCAAAAGGTCGTCCGTTTACTGCTGATTCTTCCGATAGCTTTGACATGGGTGAGGCTGCTGGACACTTTTCATACATTGAAGATCCAGATGGTACACTCATCGAATTTGTGGAAACGCATAAGGTTCCTATTTTGAAAAAACTGAATTGGTATATGGATTTGCGTAAGCGTGATCCTAAGAAGTCTTTGCCTACTTGGATGGTACGGGCTTTGGGCTTTAATCGGGTAAAGGTGTAGCCCTTCTTACGAGGATAAGAATCTATCTGGCGCGCAGCCAGATAGATTCCAATTCTACCCAAAAAATAAAAAAATGATTAAGCCTAAAGACTTCTCCAGCCAATCCAAAAAGATCATGGATTGGATCGAACAATACTTCGAAAAATTGGAATCCTATCCAGTCAAGTCGAAAGTTGCTCCTAAAGAAATTTACAATAGTATTCCTGCTTCTCCACCACAAGAGTCTGAATCACTTGATCAGATATTGAAGGACATGGATGAGAAAATCATTCCAGGGATCACCCATTGGCAACATCCAAATTTTCATGCTTACTTTCCGGCTAACTCATCGGTGGAATCTATGTTTGCAGAATTCATCACGGCGGCGATTGGAGCGCAATGTATGATTTGGGATACCTCGCCCGCTGCAGCTGAGTTGGAAGAACGCGTTTTGGAATGGTTGCGAGATAGTATGGGATTGCCGGGTGATTGGGAAGGTACGATTCAGGATAGCGCTTCGTC
>CAKZUK010000251.1 GCA_937921775.1 uncultured Saprospiraceae bacterium | reverse complement strand
ATTGCTTCCCCATTTGAGCTGAAATTTCGTACTTTTGTACTCTAATAGCTACTGAATACATTATAGTTGGGCTTGGTGTTCTTTATACGTTAAGACTCTATGCTATTAGAATTCTTCATATTACCAAAATTACTAATATATAACATGGCAGAAGAATCTGTAGCAAAGCCTGGGACAAGTCGAGAAGAATCGAATAAATCTAAATTAAAAGAGACCGCAATACTTGATTTCAAAACTTGTATATTAAGTAGAGAAGCCAGTTTCATGGCGCGCCGTGAAGTATTGACTGGGAAAGCAAAATTTGGAATCATTGGAGATGGAAAGGAGTTGCCTCAGGTAGCTCTCACAAAAGTTTTTGAAAAAGGGGATTGGAGATCAGGTTATTATCGTGATCAAACCATCATGTTTTCATTGGGAATTCTTGAGCTAGAAGCATTTTTCGCTCAGTTGTATGCCGATTCTGAAAACGACCCTTTCTCAGGTGGTCGTCAAATGAACTGCCACTTTGCTACTCCTAATGTTGATGAGAACGGAGAGCTGAAAAACGTAATGGACCAATATAATATCAGTTCTGATATCTCCAGCACTGGCGGTCAAATGGCCAGAGCACTTGGCCTTGCCTTAGCTTCTAAAAAATATCGTAAACTAGATAAAGCACTTCCTGGAGCAAACTTCTCAAAAAAAGGAAATGAAGTCTGCTTCGCTACTATTGGAGACGCGAGTACTTCTGAAGGCGTTTTTTGGGAAACGTTAAACGCAGCAGGGGTACTTCAAGTACCACTCGTTGTATCTGTTTGGGATGATGATTACGGCATTTCTGTTCCAAAGGAATATCAAACAGTTAAGCAAAGTATCTCAAAAGCACTTCAGGGATTTCAAAGAGATGGAAAAGATGAGGGAATAGATATTTACAACGTAAAAGGATGGGATTACGAAGCACTTTGTGAAGTTTATGAAAAGGCTGTTGCCAAAACACGAAAAACACACATTCCTGCTCTAATACACGTAGAAGAATTGACCCAACCACAGGGGCATTCTACTTCCGGATCACACGAACGATATAAGTCAAAAGATCGCCTTCAATGGGAACTTGAGCATGACTGTCTCCTAAAGATGCGAGAATATATGATTGCTTCTGGTTTTGCCACCAACAAGCAACTCGAAGAGATGGAGGCCGAGGCAAAAGCACAAGTAGTTGCTGCAAAAAATAATGCCTGGAGTAAATTTCTTGAACCAGTCAAAAAAGAAATGAACTGGCTCATGGATATTTACAAATCATTTACCCTAAGCTATCCTGAACACGAAGCAACTTTTACTGGACTGACACGTGAGCTGAAAATGTTGACCAATCCAACGCTCAGTGAATTGGTTCAAAACGCTAAAAGAGCTCGTTTCGTTATTCTTGAAAAGAATGGTGATAAAATCGATGCGCTCAATAATTGGCTTGATCAGATCAAAGCAATTGCACATGATCGATACCACACCAATTTATATAATGAAACAGCAACTAGCGCCTTAAAAGTGCCTGTTGTACCAGCAGTTATTACAGCTGAGAGCAAAAAACTGAATGGCTACGAAATTTTAAATACATTTTTTGATTTTGCACTCAAAAACAATCCCAAACTTTTCGCTTTTGGAGAAGATGTAGGACACATTGGAGATGTAAACCAAGGCTTTGCTGGCCTTCAACAAAAGTATGGTTTGGATCGTGTCTTTGATACTGGAATCAGAGAATGGACAATAATGGGACAAGCGATCGGTATGTCAATGCGTGGCCTTCGACCAATCGCAGAAATTCAATATTTAGATTACTTGATTTACGGTCTTGAACCATTATCCGATGACTTGGCAACACTGCATTATCGAAGTGATGGTATTCAGATGGCTCCTGCCATTATTCGAACAAGAGGTCATCGACTAGAAGGTATTTGGCATGCAGGTTCACCCCTAGGTATGCTTATCAGTTCGCTGCGTGGAATGCATATTTGTGTTCCTCGAAATATGACTCAAGCGGTCGGATTTTACAACACCTTGCTCAAGGCAAATGACCCCGCAGTTGTTATCGAGTGCCTCAACGGCTATCGCCTGAAAGAGAGTCTACCAGATAATATCGAAAGTTTTACTGTTCCTTTGGGTGTTCCTGAAGTGCTGCAACAAGGAACCGACGTAACTTTGGTAACTTACGGTTCCTGCGTTCGTATAGCTCAAAAAGGGGTAAATCTTTTAGCTCAAAAAGGTATTTCAGTTGAACTGATCGATGTGCAAACTTTATTGCCATTCGATTTGGAACATCGTATTGTAGAATCTTTGAAAAAGACCAATCGAATCGTTTTTATGGATGAAGATGTTCCGGGAGGCGCAACCTCATACATGATGCAAGAAGTATTGGAAAAACAGGGAGGTTATTTCCATCTTGATTCTGCACCGATTACCTTGTCTGCTCACCCACATCGTACACCCTTCGGTTCTGATGGAGATTATTTTACCAAACCAAATCCAGAGGATGTTTTTGAAACAGTTTATGAACTGATAAAGGAAGCAGAGCCGCAGCGATTTGTATAACAACATAACCAAGCAATATTTAAATATTAATATTGCTTGGTTATTCTATTTCTAAACTTTCCACTCCTAATTAAAGTAATTCCTATCGTTTTATTGACTTTAATCTTCAACGAGGGGTAACCTTCTTGTTGTTAGAGAAATAATATAGTATCGACACTGTTGTGAATAATAAGAAGTCTATTTTACGTATATATAGATTTTTTCATAAGTTCAGACTAAAAAGTAAACAACAATGTTGTTTTGTCATCATTGTTGTTTATATTTATTTTGAATAAGTTCTTGGGCTTAATTATTCATAAGTTATTCTGAGCTTATTTTTTTAGTAGTCAAGGCGAAAAACGCAGACATGGCCGTAGCTGCGGCAAGTATTTTTAACGAAGGATACTGAAAAAAGAATCCAAAATAAGCATGAACAGGAGCTTAAATATTTTTGGAATAAAAAGCATGAAACAAAAACTATTCTTTTCCCTTTTAAATGATAGTTGTTCATCAGAGGTTTGAGTTAGATTGACAGAGACTGGACTCAGATAGTTTTGAATAAGGTGCTTCCTAGAATTGGTTGACCGAATTATGATGGATACATTAATTTTATTGACCTCGAAATCTTTTCTCCTCGCAGAAGGGGCTGTTTAAATTAAGAGGGATAATGATCCTTTTTAATTTCTGTAGACTTACTAGTTTACAGCTTTTCACACCTTGCAAAAAAAAAGTTTGTTTTACATCGTACGAAATGAAGCTACTCTAGTATAAAAAATAGTTTTCCTCGTTTTATGTTTCATTTACCAAGCCTAAGCTCACGAAAGGCAGTGGTTTTGTATATTTTTTTGGTTAATCCATTACAAATGATAAAAGCGATGCTATTTTTTTAACAAAGAAGATTAAATTTACTTACACTCGTTTTTCAGGATACTCCCCTAAAAGACAACTTCAATAACTAAAATAAATTTTAACGACAAAAAACAAGAAGATGAAAAAAACACTACTGTTCGTTTTACTCTTGAGTCTAATCTCAAATTTCGCTTCTGCTGAAGTACATCATGGATGTGAAGCAGATGCCATTACAAATGGTGCCTCCACCGTTTATATGAATGACGAGAATGGAACTATCAAGTTCTTGAAACTAGAAACGCCCCTAGCTATTCATCCACAAGGAATGGAAGCTTGGCTCAAAGACGCATTAAAGGCTAACGCTAATGCCGGCTTTAGGCTTTACCAAACAATGCCCGATCAATTAGGGTACATTCATTACCGCTTTAAGCAAACCCACAATGGATATGATGTAAACAATGGTGTTTACTACGTCCATACACTAAATGGTCAAGTCATTTCAGCTAATGGTGAATTTTACCCTAACATCGAAGTTGCTGTCAATCCTGTTATCACAGTAGATGGTGCCATCGAAATCGGAAAAGAACAAATTCACAGCCACAAATGGGTTTGGCCAGAAGGTCATTTTCCAACTCCGGAATTACTTATCCAATTAGGAGAAGATGGAGCATATCACTTAACTTATAAGACAGATATTTATTCTGCAGAACCACTCAGTAGACAATACTACATGATTGATGCGGTGACTGGTAAAGTTGTAGCAAAGTATAACCGTATACACACTGATAGTGTAGAAGGTGAAGCACATTGTAAATACCATGGTGTACAAACTATTATCGTAGATAGTGTAGGTCCAAACGAATACCGTCTTCGAGATGACACCAGAGGTGGTGGTGTAGAAACCTATGATATGAATGAAGGAACGTCTTATGTTGATGCGGTGGATTTTACCGATTCAGATAATATATGGGACACTACAACAAATGATGATGATGCAGCGCTAGACGCACACTGGTCAGCAGAAGAGTTTTACGATTACTTTTTAAACGTTCATAGCTACGAATCTTATAATGGTGCAGGTGCTCCTATCTTAAGTTATGTACACTATGGTACTGATTTTTACAATGCATTTTGGGACGGAGAGCGTATGACTTACGGTGATGGTAATGGTGGTGATGCAGGTCCTCTAACTTCAACAGAAGTGGTCGGCCATGAAATCATGCACGGTGTTACTGAATTTACTGCGGGCTTAATTTATGCCAATGAATCTGGGGCATTAAATGAGTCTTACTCTGATATATTCGGAGTTGTTTTAGATTATGAAATAAACCCACTTACTGCCAACTTTTTAATTGGTGATGACTTCTCTACTTCAGGGACACCATTTAGAAATATGGGAGATCCAAATGAGTATAACAATCCTGATACTTACGGAGGCTTATATTGGGACTTCAATGAAGTACACAACTGGTCAGGGGTGCAAAATTTCTTCTTTTACCTTTTGACTCAAGGTGGTACAGGAACAAATGATATTGGAGATGATTATGATGTAACAGCTATTCCAATGGCAGAAGCAGCAGATATCATCTGGAGATCTTTATCTATTTATATGACACCAAATACAAGTCATGCTGATGCTAGATTTTATGACATGCAATCTGCAGTAGAATTATTTGGAGAATGTACTCCTCAGGAAATTAGTATTGCAGAAGCATGGTATGCAGTAGGTGTTGGTGGTCCATTTGATGGTGCTGTTCAAGCCAATTTTATCTCTGATGGTAACTATAATTGTCAAACTCCTGCCATGGTTCAGTTTACTAGTACTTCTACTAACGCGACTACCTACCTTTGGGACTTTGGCAATGGTGATACGAGTACAGAAGCGAACCCATTAGTTACTTATGATAATGTAGGTAACTATACGGTATCACTAACTGTAACTACTCCAGGTACAGGTTTATGTGCTGGAACGGATCAGTTAACTCTTGTAGATTTAATCACAGTAACAAATGATGGCGGTCCTGCAGTACCATCATGCTCACCAGGGGCAAATTTTCCAACTGGTTTCACTGGTGTTTTTGATTTTGAATTTTCTGCAATCAATAATCCAACAGGAAGTGCACAGGATGGATATCAAGATTATACTTGTACGTTTGCAGCAGTAGTTACGGAAGGGTTATTTTATCCTTTTGAAATTACGACGGGTAACGAAAACGTAAGTATGTGGATAGATTTAGATGGAGATGGTATTTTTAATAACACAAATGAATTTGTCTATACCTCACCTTCTGCGACAGAAATACACACAGGACAGATTCTGATTCCAAGCCCTACTCAATATGACGTACCCTTAAGAATTAGATTGAAGTCAGACTTTGATGGAAATAATTTGTCAGACCCTTGTGGTGCTCCTCAAAATGGACAGATAGAAGATTATACTATTTCTATTAGTCAGAACACGATGCCTCCTGCTACTAATTTTGTGGCTAGTGAGACAGTTGTTATTTTAGGGTCGACCGTTGACTTTACTGATTTAACTCAAAATATTCCAACAGGTTGGTCTTGGCAGTTCCCAGGTGGTACACCTGCTACCTCAACGGATCAGAACCCTTCTATCGACTATTTTACTTTAGGAACTTATCCTGTAACGCTTGTCGCGACCAATGCATTCGGTCAGGCTACTGAAATGAAAACAGATTATATCACAGTTACCAATATTGCTAGCATGTGTGCCAACTCATTCACCAACGCTGAGAGTGGAATCTTCCATGATTCAGGAGGAGATGGCGGTGATTACAGCAACAGTGAATTCTGTGATTTATTAATTGATCCAGGAGGATGTGCATTAGAAGTTACCTTAGACTTCACGTCTTTCGCTCTTGAAAATAGCTATGACTTCATGTATATCTACGACGGAGAAGATGATACCGCACCTAATATTGGTGTTTATACTGGGAATAATAGCCCTGGAACGGTAGTCGCTAATTCTGGAAAAATGTTTATTCGCTTTACTTCTGATGGCTCAGTAACAGATCCAGGATGGGTTGCGAACTGGACTTCAGTGATTGCGACAACTCCTCCAGTAGCAGACTTCTCAGCATCTAATACGAATTCGCCATTGAATGTACCGGTCGAATTTACAGACGAGTCTACTAACTTCCCAACGAATTGGTCTTGGGACTTTGGAGATGGTAATATGTCAAACGAACAAAACCCAATTCATACTTATTTGACACCTGGAACATACGCTGTGGTGTTGACTGTTGGAAACTGTTTTGCTTCAGATGTAATTACATCTACAGTTGTTGTTCAGGCTCCACCTGCAGTAAGCGTAAACCCAACGAGTATTAATGTTACCCTTGAATGTGGCGAATCCTCAACGGTGGATGTTACGGTAACAAATAATGGAACAGGCGACCTTGTTTTTGACTTTGAAGGAGGTACAACTGGAGGAGGAGCTGACCTGTCAGAAATGAAAGAAAGATTAAACACTGATTTTTCTACTTTGACAAACTTGATGCCTAGCTTCTACCAATTTACAGATGGAGAAGTTGGAACTCAGATTGGAGATGGAGGTGGAGATATGTACGATGGAGGTAACGCTTTATACGTAGATGGGGCTGGTCCCTTACAATACTCTAATGATGTTATTGTTCCTAACACAGATCTTGGCCCAAGTGGTCAGTACTTTACCAGAAAGTATCCAGGTTTATTCGTCTTTGCTGCAGATGTTGAGAACATAGACGTATTTAGTATTGCTGGAAACCTTGGAGCAGATGGAGCTGGAAACGTTGATGGTTCTGAATTAACCATTAACCATAATGGAGCGAACTACAAGGGATTTGTAAAGCGAGTCTATGAAGCATTTGATCCATCTATCAATCACTTGATGATCGTAAAAGATAATGGCTCATTAAATCATACATTTTCTAATGATACAGATTCTGATGAGCATGTGCTCAATGGTTTGACAGGCTCGACTCGAGTTTATTACCTCCTTTTTGCGGAGCAAGATGGTGGCTATTATGATGATGCTCAAATGGAGGCGATCATGACACAGTTCCTTGAAATTGCAGAAGTAAGTGCTTTGGATATAACAACTCCTGATGGACCTCACGTGGTTCCAGGCGGCAGTAGTGAAACCTATCAGATCACTTTCTTTGCAAATGGAGTTGATGCAGGTGTTTATAATTCAACCATCACCATTGCTTCTAACGATCCTGGATTGTCAAGTTTGGAAATTCCAGTCACCGTCACAGTGACGCCTATGGCAGCTGATTTCCAAATCTCTGGAGGGCCAAATGCTGGTAACACATTTAATTTCCAATCGAATAGTGCTACTGCTACTAGTTGGCTCTGGGACTTTGGAGATGGAATGACTTCTACGGAAGAAAATCCGACGCATGTCTATCCAGATGTAAATACCTACACTGTTACATTGACCGTATTTAATGATGCGGGTTGTACTACAACCATAACGATGGACCTTGATGTTATGACAAGTATTGCGGAGCTAGAAGGAGAGGTGTCGCTTTATCCTAATCCATCAGACGGTAATATTTATATCAAGAATACTAGTGATGAAGCTTACACTGAAATTCGCATTGTAAATGCGATTGGGCAGCTTGTGAAATTGATTGATACTTCAGCTCATACAGGAGATGTCTATCACTTATTCCTCGAAAGCTTTGCTCCAGGAATGTATATCCTAGAACTAAAGTTTGCTGAGAATGAAGTATTGCAGCGCAAGTTTGTTTTGCAAACTAAAGAGTAAAGCGACTTATGAAGTTGTTGATCTTTTGTGATTGGTAACTTTTAGAAATAGAAAAGGGTTTTTGGCTACAGCCGAAAACCCTTTTTTCTTTTTGTATTGCTTTTGAAATACAAAAATCAGGTCAATTTTTCAATTTTTGATAAGTATCCGGTAGGGTAGAAAGGTTTAATATGTATATTTAGCCTTCAATATTGCAACAAGTCAGTCCAACTGAAAGTTATATATCTTGATTAAGCTCATGGAATTTGTACCTAATCATTAAACATACAAATCTGATTTTAATAAAAATACTTTGACCGATAAATTAGTCATAATACCTACCTACAACGAAAAGGAGAATGTTGCTAAAATTATAAAAGCAGTATTTGACCTTGAAAAGCCGTTTCATGTCTTGATTATTGACGATGGATCTCCTGATGGCACTGCTCAAATTGTGAAAGATTTGCAAGCTAGCACCTATGGGGGGCGTTTGTTTATTGAAGAGCGTCAAGGTAAGCTGGGCTTAGGGACAGCTTACATTCATGGTTTTAGATGGGGATTGCAAAGGAACTATAATTACATTTGTGAAATGGATGCTGATTTTTCACATCCTCCTAAAGACCTCGAGCGCTTACATGAAGCTTGTGCAACGGGTGGTGCTGACCTTTCTGTTGGTTCAAGATATACTAAAGGAGGAAAAGTAGTAAACTGGCCATTTGATCGCATTTTCCTTTCTTATGGAGCATCTATATATGTACGTATGATTACTTGGATGCCAGTAAAGGATCCAACCGCAGGCTTTGTTTGTTATTCTCGAAAAGTGTTAGAAGTTATGGATCTAAATAAAATTCGATCGGTGGGTTATGCCTTTCAAATCGAAATGAAATTCGCTGCTCGTACACTTGGATTCAAAATAAAAGAAGTGCCTATTACTTTTACCGACAGGGTAGAAGGTGTTTCGAAAATGAATACCAGTATAATTAATGAAGCTATTTTTGGCGTTCTTTCTATGAAATGGCGAAGTTTTTCTGATAGTTATGCTATGGAAGCAGAGGTGGTTAAACGTTAAAGTTGTTCAAGTGGTAAACAAAAGCATTTTTTGTGCGTAAAATTTAGTTTTGTGGGAGAAGCCACATACATTTGTATTAAATTGATTAAGGAAACGCTCTGATTATCTTATAATTGAATTATTTAGCAGCATTGCTTAAACAATATTTGGTTAGTAAAATTTAAAAAGTTTATAGGATTCGACTTTTTTTTGCTTCACAAGTGGTAAAATGTGGGAATAAATGGCGAAAAGTGGTAAAAAAATTATACTTTTGGTATAAAATAGAATCAAAAATAATAAATGGCTGGGCTATTAGGAGAATATGAATGTAAAATTGACTCAAAAGGACGCATGCGTTTGCCCAGTCCGCTATTGAAGCAATTGGGGACAGAAGGGACGCCGGCGTTCGTCATCAATAGAGGATTAGAAAAATGCCTGATGCTATACCCCAGAAAAGTTTGGGACCAGATAGAAGAGAATGTAAACCAACTTAATAAGTTCTCTAAAAAGAATCGGGATTTCATTCGATTTCTTTACAGGGGAGCTACAGAAGTTGCACCAGATGGACAAGAGCGAATTTTGCTATCTAAGCGTTTGATGGAATTTGCAGGGATCACAAAGGATGTTCTCTTAATCTCTCAAGGAGATCGATTGGAAATCTGGGATGTAGCTACTTATGACAAATTAGAAGAAAGCAAGAGTATGGAAGATTTCTCCGATGTTGCTGAAGAAGTTTCCCAAGGCTTTATGAACTTGTCCTCACCTATCAGTAAACTGAACGAAGAGGAGGCAGGCCAAGAACTAAAAGATGATCTGACAACAGAATAGACAGTCGTGAATAGCCTTATGGTGATTACACTGAACTGTTCACCATACTATAACAAATGAATTATCACGATCCTGTTTTACTTCAGGAAAGCATTGAAGGACTAGAGATAAAGAATGACGGCACCTATGTAGATGCAACTTACGGCGGTGGTGGACATTCAAGAATGATATTAAAAAAATTAGATGCTGATGGGCATCTGTACGGCTTTGACCAAGATGAAGACGTATTAGTGAATCTGACTGAGAATGAACGCTTTACATTTCTAAATTACAACTTCAGGTACTTGCGACGTGTGTTGAGACTGCATAGTGTAGATCAAGTAGATGGAATC
>CAKZUK010000250.1 GCA_937921775.1 uncultured Saprospiraceae bacterium | reverse complement strand
GTTAAGAATTTGAATGCATTGTTTTTTAGTGAGGACGATTCCAATATTTTTAAGAATGGCCTAAGCTATTTGAGAAAATTTGGAAGAAGTCATCGCTGAAAAAGAACATTCAAAAATTAAATAAATTTATGTTACAGAGTATTAAATATTTTCCAATAAAATTGTTTCCTTATTCAGTCGCTTTTCTATCGTGATAAAAAGGAATAAATTAAACAGATGCATTACTCCTAGGAGCAAATAAACAATTCCCAACTTTGTGCTCAAAAACTCTACGCAGGCTCCTATCGAATGAATGGCTGCTGTCTTTTGTGTAAAGAAAGCCAGAACAAAACCAAGATTCATTAAGTAAAACCCAACTAAAAGCATTTTATTTAGTGGCTGAACAACCTGAGGACTTGATCTAAATATGCGTTCTAAAAATACAGCCCCATTCCTATACAAGCTCTGTCCAACAATAATTGTCGTGCTAGCCGCAATGGTTAAATACAATATAAATGTGATGAATTCCAGATTCATAGCTGGCTGTTTTTATGCTTGTTTGATAAGTAAACATTGCAGCAAGAATAAAGTTTCAATAATTACTGAAACTTATGAAATTACTTTTTGAAGCCGTTTTTAATAACCCTAATTAAGTATAAATACACGAAAAGGCTGCTCTGATTTTCAGAGCAGCCTTTTCGTGTATTTTAGTTTAATCTTGTATTTTTTCGCCAGCAAAAATTGGCCTTTCAGTGATTCAAGATTTATATCATCCTTATCTGTCTTATATGGTCTAAAACCACGACTAAGTCAGCTCCACAATCACGAAAACGTTATTTCTTCCTACCCCTCTGACAAAAAAGCGCCAGTCTTAAGGCGAGCCCGACAGCTCCCATCCCCGTCCAAGGGCAACAACTACTTAAACAGCAAACCAACAGTAACAGAGAAGCTTCCTCGATCAGGAATATCACTCGAAAATCGCTCTCCATCTTGCATCACTGAGATTTCAGAATCGCTAACCGCCTGACTGTTCTTCTTTCGAAAAACCTGACGGCGTTCTTTTACCCAAATCTCATTGCGAGTACCTAAGGGAAGATGGTAAGCTCCTCGAATATAAATTTCTCGATCAGGCATGAGTTCTACGGAAAGTTCTCCTGCCAGTTTTATGTTTCGAGTACGACTACCATAATATACGTTGAATGACTTTGAGTTGATTTTCTTTCCATCAATTTTAAATTTCCCATAGTCATTATCTACCGCTCCTACTTTTCTGGCGTATCGTAGTTTTTCATATTGTGCAATAGCTTTGAAATAAACGGGACGTTGTTTACTCAAGTTCCATTCGGCCCCCACTCCTATCGTTCGATCCTTGTAGATACTGTTGTAATAATCCCAAGCCATTCCTGCACGGATGAAAAAACGTCGATTCAAAAAGATGTCTATATCCAAATTAGAAACGATTTCAAAATTCCTTTTCTTAATATCATCTTCGATTGAAAAAATAATTTCGTCTTCACCTGATTCATAAATTATGTTGATAGGATCTGCTGCTGACTGAATGAAATGGGTGCCAGCACCAAGGCTAAATTTAACCCAACTTCTCGGCCCTTTCTTTCTTCTTGATGGAGTTATGTCTCCTAGGCGATCTTCACCTAGGAAAGAGATCAGACCATCTTCAAAGTCAGGACCTTTTAATTTTGCTTTTTCATTTTTATTTTCTTTCCCACTTTCTATTTCTTTTCCTTCTAGACTTTCGATTTGTAACTGCTTAACGTAACGGATAGAATCTCTCTGCCGCTGAAGCGCTTCCATATTTTCTGGAGCAAAAGCCAATTGTGCTTCTTTTGCATTTTCCATTTGACGAATCCCCTCTGCTTGACCTGCACTCAAAGGCGTAGTGTTATATTCTGCCCAAAAATTGGGATCGTAGGTTCCTGTCATTCGTGAGAATCGTTGATTGCGGTGCAGTCGTTCTGCGTATAGAATCGGTTTTCCTTTTTCAGAATTGATTTCTGTCATTTTTACCTCATTGCTATAAATACCTCCAGAGCCATAATGTCCTTTGCGAAAAGCGTCACTAAAATACCAGCGATCTCCAATCTGTCGATAATTGACTTTATAAGAATTGGCTTTCCAACTACCTGCATACAATGGATAGTCGTCATATTTTTTTAATCCCTCTTTTGTTATTTCAAAATCACCTCGAATAATGGCAAAGGTTTCTTTATCGATATAGACCCTCCCTCGCATTCGTGCATGCAGGCTACGTTTCTTTTTCGGACCTATCCTAAAAACATTAAACCCATTCTCATAAGTACTTTTCTCTTTTCCAATTCTAGACTTAGTGGTTACTGGTGGAGCCTCCTCATCTTTATCAAAAGCAATGACATAAACTGACTTACCATTATAGGTAGTCATACTTTCGAGCCAGTATTTGTAACAAGGGAAATATTTTTCTTGTAAAAAGTCTTCGCGATTATAAACAAAGTCAAATCGATGTGCTGCCATATGACCTGAGTTCAAGCCGCGCGAAATCATCGTATCTAGTGGGTTCAACAAATTGATTCTACGACCTTCTACCAAACTTACCTGACCTTCTTTTTTACTTTTATAACTTTTTTTATAAATGTTCAAAACACCTTCTGCCAAATAAATGTATTGGGAGTTTTTATCTGTTCTGGACTCTCTGTAAAAAGCTAGGTGACGAGTTGAATGTTTTGGATAATTTTTAGGAATGGCTTTTACTGCTTCCCTTATGATATTTAATGCCCAGTCCCCATCAGTTACTAGAATTTCTGGCAATTCATTTTGCGCACGTATCAAACTAATACGCGCTGGAACTGTCACGGTATTAACCGCTTGCTTATATGTTTTGTAACCCATGAAGGAAACCATCATATCTGAATTGGCATATCGACGTGGTACTTTAAACTTAAACTTTCCATCATGACCAGAAGTAGTTCCGATTCCTTGCTCCGGGATGCCGACGTGTGCATAAGCAATGGGCTCTTTAGTAATTTCATCAACAATTTGGCCCGTGAGCACAATTGTATTTTGAGCAGACAGCCCTATGGAAAAGAATAAAAAGGCGGCAAAAATAGTGAGTAGATTTTTCATAAGCTTTTCTATTGGAGTTTTTAAACAACTTAATTATAGAGAAAAGACGATTTGGATATAAAAATGTTACCAGAGCTTGGTTCAAAGATTTGATAAGATGGCTCAGCCTATTGATCACTATTCGCTTGATAACTCACAAAGGCAGTTTTGAACCACATTCTCACATAGAATACCCTAAATGGGATCAAGCTATTGTATTTTAGATCGAGCAATTACAATTTATTCCAAAAAAATAAACTTACCTAACTCACTCTAAACCAGCAAACAATGTCGACCAACGAAATTATTCTTTCTACAAAGGCATCGTTTCCTGCACTAATCGGATATATACCTATTGAAAGCAATTGCGAACTCATTATTCTATAAAAAACCGCAGGATTAATTAAAAAATTAAATAAGCACCTGCTATAAAATTAAAACAATGAAATTTTTAAAAAGTATCGGATTATTATTCCTATTTGCAACACTCCTTTTTACTTCTTGTCGAAAAGATGAGGAAACCGGAGGATCTTTACCTGGTCCTGGACCAACACCTGAAGTTATTGTCAACGGTTCATTCTCTGGTACCGTAACAGATGAAGCCAATACAAGCCTAGAAAATGCATTGATCACCTACGGGACTAGCACAGTAATGTCTGATGAAAACGGTTACTTCTCTTTCAAAAATGTAGAAATCAATACTAAAGGTAGTTTGGTAACGGCTGAAAAAGACGGTTACTTCTACAACGCAAAATTTGTTGGTTCTAAATTGAACAAGCAAAATTTTACAAAAATCAAAATGATCGAAAAAGTACTTACTGGTAATTTCATGGCGGATGCCGGTGGTACAGTAAGCACTACAGATGGCGCTACTGTTGAATTTGCAGCCAATGCAATTAAGACAGAAGGTGGTGGGGCTTACTCAGGTAACGTAAATGTTTACGCTACTTGGTTGGATCCAACCGCTACTGACCTTGCACAAAGAATGCCGGGTGACCTTAGAGCAACCAATACTGATAATGTACAACAACAATTGACGACCTATGGTATGATCGGTGTTGAACTAGAAGGTAGTGCTGGTGAAGCATTGAACATTGCTGATGGACAAACTGCTACGATCGAATTGCCAGTTCCTACTGAACTAGCAGCCAATGCACCTGCAACGATTCCACTATGGCACTTTGATGAGTCTTCTGGATACTGGGTAGAAGATGGTGAAGCAACTTTACAAGGTAACAAGTATGTAGGTACCGTTACACACTTCTCTTTCTGGAATTGTGATGTTCCTAATGATTATATTTTCATTGAGGGTACAGTAACAAACGAAAACGGTGATCCAATTCAAAACTTACAAGTAAAAATCACAGAAGTATCAAGCGGTATGGTTGGATACGGTTGGACAAATCAAGATGGTGTTTACGCTGGTGCAGTGCCAAATGATCAGAACTTGACTATTGAAATTTTGGACAACTGTGGTGAACTAATTTACACTGCAGCTATCGGACCTTTTGCAGCTGATGCAACTATTCCTACCATTCAAGTTACTACATCAGAAAATTTCTTAACCGTATCTGGTACTTTGACAAATTGTGATAATGATCCAGTAAGCAATGGTTATCTACTAATGGATTATGGATATGCAACAACGGTACTTTCAGTAGATGCTGCGGGTAACTTTAATGAAGTAATCAGTATTTGTAACGCTACTACTGTAGAGACAACTGGTTATGACTTTGATGAACTAAAGCAAAGTTCAACTATAAGTCATGATGTAACTGGTGAAACAACTTTAGATCTAGGATCCGTATATATATGTGATGATTTGACTGAGTATTTGAATTATACTGTTGACGGTCTTGAGACATTGATAATAAACCCATTAGCTGTTAATGATCCAAATACAGGAAACATTACGATTTCAGGATCTGATCCAGATTCATTAAACACATTTAGTCAAATTGCACTTAATATCCCTGCGACTGCTCCTGGGACATATACTCCAGATTACGCATACACAAGTTACGAAAGTGGAGGGACTTTCTTCTCACTAGGCTGCGATGGCGGGTACTGTGATATAGAAGTTGAGTTTACAACTTTCGAAGCAGTAGGCGGTTTTGTAATTGGTTCTTTTGCAGGAACTATGGAAAACAGTCAAGGAGGTGGAGGTACCGTTGATATCAATGGTACATTTAAAATCGAACGAGAATAAAGTTCAAGTAAATTCTTTTAGAAGTCGTTAAAAGACTTTAAAATATAAATACCTTTAAAGCTGGGGGCCGAGCAAAATACTTGGCTCCCACTTTTCTCTGAAAAGAAAAACTTAAAAAGCCTGAATGACCGTACAGGATATCATAAATGGATGTATAAAAAATGACGCAAAGTATCAGCGATTGCTGGTGGTCAATTACTCCCCTATGCTCCTGACTGTTAGCCGACGATACACTCCGATTAGTGCAGATGCTGAAGATGTTTTGCAAGATGCTTTTATCAAAATTTTTGGAGCCATCCGACAATTTGATAGCAACAAAGGCAAGCTCGAAACATGGATGAGAACGATAGTAATCAACACTGCCTTGAAACGATTAAACAAAAAATGCTTTACGCATGAACGAACAGTAGACCAGTTTGATGAAATACAATTACACCCTACCGTATACGATCATTTGCAAGCGGAAGATGTGATGACTTTGATAAATACATTACCAGATGGATATCGACAGGTTTTTAACCTAGCTGTAGTGGAAGGATATCCTCATAAAGAAATTGCCGAACTATTGGATATTGCAGAAGCGACATCTCGTAGCAATTTATCAAAAGCTAAAAAACTACTTCGCGCAAAATTAAGTAATCAGAAAAAGCAAGAATCATGGGCCCAGATAGGTTAGATAAATTCATAAAAAATCAGGTAGAGCAACACAAGACGCCCACTGATCCTGATTTGCTTTGGCAGAAAATTCAGGCCAAACAAAACGTGGAAGAAAAACCAAAACGGAGATTCTTGATCTTTTGGTTACTAGGTGGAGCTTTGCTCTTGACTAGCCTTGCTGGACTTTACACCTATCAATTTTTGAATACCGATGGAACACTGAGCGAAAATGAAAATCCAATAGAAAATACGACAACTAATAACTCTGCTAACGAAACAACTAGTACGAACTCAAATTCAAATATAAATTCAAATACAAGATCAAGCTCAAATTCGAATACAACAGACTTATCTGACAAGACTAGCCCATCCTCTAATTTAGCGATTGAGGACAAAAAACCAAATGAACATTCAAATGAGACGGCTTCAAGGAGCTCAAACGATTCAGATATAACTGTTGTAAATAATGCTAAACCAAACAAGACAAATACATCTACAGGCAATGACCGTTTCGCTACAGCTAAAACAAAAACAACGAATTCAGCAAACACTGATTCAAATACTCCTAGTACTCCCTCAAGCAATACAGGTCTAACAACTGACAACAATGAGGAGCCATCAATAGCTTCAACAACGACTATCGAAGAAAAAGAGCTAAATCAGGATCCATTGCCTTCCGGCAAACAAGAAAACACTTCAGATAATGCTGAAGCAAATATCAATACATTTGCGAAAAGCGAATTATTACTTATTTCAAAGCTCGATTTCCTATTAGCAGATCAAGATATCGCAGTTCAATTTATTGAAGCGCAAGATACCGTAGAGAATTTTCCAAGCTATACATTCAATAAAAAAATTGACCTAAATCAAATTAACAAATGGAGTTTTTCCAACGGCCTAGCCTTCACTTATGGAACAGCGCCACGAACTTTGTCAGACCGCGATTCTACTCCTGCTGAATATCTACAAACCCGTAACGACATGGAAACCTCGCTCGACGCTGTGCGCATCAACTTGGACTTCATGGCACAACACAACAAGAGCGGATTCTACCTAAAGTCAGGCATAGAATATGAACAAATCAATGAACGCTTTGATGCTTACACGACTTGGGATTCTACTGTAATTGATCCCAATCAAATTCTTGCCATTACCTATGCCATGGATGGTAGTCGTACTGATTCAACAGGTAATGGAGAAAACCTAAGTACCTTTTTTAATCAAAAGAAAAGCTACAATCGCTACCACAGCATTGACATTCCATTTTTAGTGGCTTACAATTCTGCTAAAGGCGATAAAAAAGATAAGAATTTCGCTTGGTTTGTCGAAGGTGGTGTTTCCGTGAATCTTTGGTTTAAGGCACGAGGAGAAATATATGATACTGCTAATCGTCCAATTCGATTGGAAGACAATCCTAACTTATTTAAACCACAAACTGGATTCAGTCTGATGGCTGCGACTGGTGTGAGCTATCGCCTTCCCAAGAGCTTTAGTATTTGGGCAAGCCCTACTGTAAAGTACCATCTAAACTCTATAACTAGTAATGAAAATACACTCAAGCAAAAGTATCTGAATGTTGGCTTACAAGTCGGTATTCGATATCACTGGATTAAATAATATGGCTGTTGGATTTTTAGCTATTGGTACTTGGCCTCCCTCAGATGCAAAAGAAAGGCCATTGAAGGAAGCCAATAGCTAAGAGCAAAATCCAAGCGCCGTTCAAAATATAATGATCGAAGTTTTTTCAAAGAGTATCTGCTACAGTAGGTACTCTTTTTTATTAGCTTTTCAGAAAAAATGTGAACACACATTATTTCTGAATTAGAAAACAATCATCAGGTTTTCAGAAACCTCTTTAGCAATCAAAGCAAAAGCGTCTACCTCTGGCGCTCTTACCCCGGAGTCTGGTAGTATAATCCACGACATAAATCGAGATTCTAAAGTAAAATCCATTCTATTTTTCACTATCTTCAATACGTCACTCAATTTTAGACTTACCAAAACTTTTATTCTACATGATAAACAAATTCAAAACAGTGCTAGGGATACTCCTGTTTGCATTCCTTTACACAATAAGCGCACAGGCTCAGAAACCAAAGCTCCCTAGTGGTTTCGAAATCAAACTTGATGAACCGGAAGCTATTTCTTACTTTGATGGAAATAAAAGAATAGATCAAACTACCGGATTCCCAATTGCTATTTACAATGCTACTACTGCCGTACAAGGAACTAACCCAGAGGAAATGGCTCGTAATTATCTTGCTGATAACAAAACACTTTTTGGACTCAGCAATTACGACTTAGCCAACAACCTTTCCTTACATGCGGTCGATACACGACCTGCTGGTACCACTGTTCGCTTCCGTCAATTACACAAAGGACTTCCGGTCAATAAGTCTGAGATAACACTCACCATCAATTCCAGACAAGAGGTCTGCTTTGTCATGAATAGTTTTTCTTATGGTGTAGATTTGGGAAGTGTAGAGCCTAGCCTCTCTGCAGTAGATGCACGCCAAATCGCTGCTGACTACTTAGCCATCACTGGTAAAATCATTGAAGAAAGTAATGACTTAAAAGTTTTGCATTATCAAAACGATTCTAAACTAATCTATCGCATTGTCATTGCTTCTGAAGAACCATTAGGAGAATGGGAAGCATTCATTGATGCGCTGAGCGGAGAGATTATAAAGCTCGATGATATCGGTTGTTATTACAAAGATCATCATGAAGCAATCTCTCCAGGACTTCCAATACATTTTTCATTTTTCATGATCAATGGTGGTGGAAATGTTTTTGATCCTGACCCGCTGTCTTCTGCCAATGCCGACTATAACGATCCGGGATTTCCTGACAACAGCGACAACAATTCTCCTGAACTTGAAGCAGAGTTGGCTTCAAAAGTCTTATTAGACATTACATTTGATGGTACCAATTATAGCTTAGTTGGACCTTATGCCGAAATTCAGGATTTTGAATCACCTAACAATGGATTGTTCGAACAAACAACTTCCGTATGGGACAACAATCGGCAAGACAATGCTTTTGAAGCAGTCAACACCTACTATCACGTTGATGCATCCATGCGCTATATCAATGAAACGCTTGACCTTGACATTATGCCAACAGACTACACTACTGGTGTTCGCTTTGATCCACATGGATTAAATGGAGCTGATAATAGTCATTACCTCGGTGGCTCTCAGCGTATTTCTTTTGGTGAAGGAGGTGTAGATGATGCAGAAGATTCCGATGTAATTCATCACGAGTTGGGACACGGTTTACATGACTGGGTTACCAATGGTGGTCTATCGCAGGTAAATGGATTGAGTGAAGGATCAGGTGATTATTGGGCAGCTTCTTACAACAGATCGCTAGGACTTTGGGATCCTGCTGATGCTACATACAACTGGGTATTTATTTGGGATGGACATAATCCTTTTTGGAATGGCCGTGTGGTCAATTATGCAGCAACATATCCAGGAGGGCTTGTTGGCCAAATTCACACCGATGGCCAAATATGGTCTACCTGTATGATGAAAGTTTGGGATAAAATTGGGCAAGAAAATTCTGACAAAGCTTTTTGGAGTGGACTGGGTTTGACCAATGGTTCTAGTAATCAGAATGATGCAGCTAACGCCGTTTTTCAGGCAGCGATTAATATGGGATATAGTACAGCTAATCTCACATTAATGCATGACGAATTAACTAGTTGCGGATATACTTTACCAGACGTTCCACTTCCAGTTGAGTTAACTTCATTTACTGCTGAGAAGAAAGGGAATATAGTTGATTTGGTTTGGAAAACGGCTTCAGAAATCAACAACGATTATTACACCATTGAACGATCTGTAGATGGTAAACACTTCGATGAGCTAGGCAAACAAAATGCTTTAGATGGTAATGCTGCCATTAGTCAACAATATGCTTTTACTGATAGATTACCTGCTAAAGGTGTCAATTATTATCGCTTAAAGCAAACTGATTTGGATGGAAGTTTTAGCTATAGCGAAATTGTAAATGTTCGTTTTGATGCGCTTCCGGAAGTTAAAATTTATCCGAATCCAGTTGACAGTTATTTGTTTGTGGAAAATAACATAAGCGATCAAATCATCAAAGTTTCGGTGACAGACGCAGCGGGTATTATGCATAATATCGGCAACATTGATTTTGCAGATCGCATTCAAATAAATGTCGAGCACTTGCCAAATGGTGTTTATATTTTAGAAGTACAAACTGCGAATGAGGTGATGGTTAAGCAATTTTATAAGAAGTAAGATAAAGTCAAAATGTAAAAGTTGCTGAATACCGTGACAAACAACGCGCATTTACGATAGTGGGAAAACTTTTACATTTTGACTTTTACGGTTTTACATTTTACATTTAGTCCTTTTCCTAGCTCTCCAAACCATCCCCAAATGCCTACTAGCTTACATTCTTTCTCCCATTCCGACCTAACCTCTCCCCTCTCTTAGTCCGTCTATTAGTTTAAAGCACCTCAATACAAAACCTGAATTCGATCGATTCCTAACAAACGTAAAATCCAAAGAAAATGAAGCAACTAAAAACAGTCCTAACATTTTTATTACTAACTACTTTAGTATTCTCCGGATGTAAAAAAGATGACGACGAGAGTCCTTCTAACAATGCAGAAGTGCTGGTCAATGGAAGTATTTCAGGTTTAATCACAGACCAATTCAATGTTCCTGTGCCGGAGGTGTTGGTCAATATGAGTACCAATACAACGACAACAGATGAGAATGGTTATTTCAATTTTAAGAATGTAGAAATTAGTTCAAATGGGAGTTTGATCACAACCCAAAAAGATGGTTACTTCAATAATGCTAAGTTTGTACGTTCTAAATTGAACAAGCAAAATTTCTCAAATTTCATGTTGACGAAAAAATTTATCGCCAGTACCTACAGCGCGGTAGATGGTGCTACAGTTAACTTTAATGGAGGAGCTTCTGTTCAATTACCAGCAAATGGTATTAAAGATGCCAATGGTGATAATTACACTGGCGATGTAAAAGTATATGCCACTTGGCTCGACCCCACTGCTCCAAACCTTGCTCAACTAATGCCAGGTGATCTTAGAGCAAGCAATATTGCAAATGAGCAAGTACAACTAACGACCTATGGTATGATTGGAGTTGAGTTAGAAGGCGAAAATGGTCAAGCTCTGAACCTTGCAGATGGGCAATCTGCAACTATTGAAGTAAACATACCCGCTACTTTATTGGCCAATGCGCCAGCAACAATTCCGCTTTGGCATTTTGATGAGTCTAGCGGACTTTGGATGGAAGAAGGACAAGCCACATTGCAAGGGGATAAATATGTGGGAACTGTTAGTCATTTTTCGTTTTGGAATTATGATGTTCCTAGCAACTATATTTTCATTGAAGGTTTGGTCACCGGCAAAGGAGGCATTGGAGTTGAAAATCTAACTGTTGTCATTACAAATTCTTCAAATGCTACTTCTGGTACAGGCTTGACTGATCAAGACGGTATTTTCCAAGGTGCGGTACCTAATGATGTCCCATTAACTATTAGTGTTTTAGACAATTGCAACAACGTGATTTACACAGCTGAGATCGGCCCCTTTTCCACAGACAGCTCTATTCCTGAAATTTCGATTGACAACACCAATTCGACTATTTCTATCAATGGCACCTTGGTTGATTGCGATAACAATTCTGTTTCCAATGGCTATGTGCATGTAGAATACGGTGAGGGCTCAAGTATTTTACAGATAGACGCAAATGGAGTTTTCAACAACACCATTAGTATTTGTGATGCAAGTGAAGTTACATTAACAGGCTTTGACTTCGACAATTTTACAGAAAGTACTGAACAATCATTTAACCTTACTACTAGTACTGTTGAGGTGGGAAACATTCAAGCATGTACAGATCTTACAGAATATTTTAATTACACCATTGATGGATTTTCGTTTTCTTTGCCTGATCCAATGGCAACTTATGTTGGTACGACTACCTTCGAAATATCTGGATTCATCTCAAACGATTTTAATGTAAGCTTCATTGGTGACGATTCTAATTCTAATCCTGGGCTACTCAATATGCACCTTGTCTACATGGTAGCCCTCAATGATAATTTCCTTTATCCTTTAAACTGTGCAGGAACTTTAGACTGCAATACCGTCGATTTTGATATTAGCCCCGTAGGAGAAATTGGAGCGTTTATTATTGGTACAATGGAAGGCACCTTGATAAGCTTACAAGATTCACTTTCATATGAAGTAAATGCTGAGTTCAAGGTATTGATTGAATAAGGAATGACTTATTCATGAGCTTTGTCAAAGTATCATATATTTAAGAAATGTAAGCGACAGAATAGCAGTGAGTTAAACCCTAATTAAAAATAATTCCTTGTTGTTGTTGCATCTTATATCCAAAGCATATACCTTTACCTCATCGTAAAACATAAACGATATATATTAAATGAAATTAATCAACACATATTATTACTGCTATTATTCAGATCCCGTCATGGACTTGGAATAGTTTGGTATTAATATTGTTATATATATTAACATTCAAAAAACCCGGTTCCATTTGGAATCGGGTTTTTTGTTATTTACGGAGGTTTTTTAAGACCTCCAATTAAACGATCTCTAACTATCTAATTGAAAATCAAGCTTTTAATTTAAAATTACAAACTCATGCGACAAGAATATGATAAGTACACTTCAGAAGATTTTGAAGTTTGGAAAATACTTTTTAACCGTCAAATAGAAAACCTAAAAGACAAAGCCTGCGAAGATTATTTGGAATGTTTGTCTGATTTAAAGGAAGTTTTGAATGCAGACCGTATCCCCAAATTTGAAGAATTGGATGCAGCTCTAACTGCTACCACAGGATGGAGTATTGAGGTCGTACCGGGTTTGATTCCTGAGCGAGATTTTTTCAATCTATTAGCGCAGCGTCGTTTTTGTTCTTCCACTTGGTTGCGTACTAAAGCACAATTGGATTACCTAGAAGAGCCAGATATGTTTCATGATATTTTTGGGCACGTCCCATTATTGATGAACGAAGAATACGCGGATTTTATGCAAGCGATTGGTGAACTTGGGATGCGCCACACTAATTCGGACGAAGCCATTTTGCAACTCAAACGCCTTTACTGGTTTACTATAGAATTTGGTTTGTTACGTCAGAAAGGGGATTTAAAAATCTATGGTGCTGGTATCATTTCTTCTTTTGGAGAATCCAATCATATTTTTGAAAACAAAAGCATCAACATTGATTCCTTTGACATGATTAGTGTTTTGAATCAAGCTTTTATTAATAGTGAAATTCAGACGCAATATTTTGAGGTGGAATCTTTTCAGCAAATTTATAATAGCATGGAAAGCTTGATGGGGAGTTTGATAGAAGCGGAGAAGATGGAGAAAAAGCAAAAGTCTAGAGCGTCTAGGTAGCCTTTGCCTATCATTCGAAATGGGAAATGGGAAATGGGAAGTTCACTCGATCGCGGAGTTACGCGTTTTATGGAAAACTTCCCACTTCCCACTTCCAGCCTCCCATTTCTCATCGCCCTCTTCTTCTCACAACTTTCCTTTCATCTTTTTTCCTTTCAGGATAAAGGATACCAAAAATTTGTTCTACACATAAAATGGAGACATCCACTTTGTTCTCAATCAAGCACTTAGCATAGGCTACTTGCTGTAAACGCAACATAAGCGTAAGTCCTGTAGATCAATTAGTCTCATCTAGTTATCTTTTGAAACATATCTGTAAGCCTAAAACCCTAAGTAAGCACTAACTTGCTAGCATCAAATTTATGGTTCTTTGACAAATTCCGCGGTAGAACCCAATGATAAAATCAACGTTTCCCTTGCTCACTTTTGCTTTCATTTTAACATTGGCCATGGGATTTGTCAAAGAACGAAACTTATTAATGTTATCTTCCTCCACTAAAACAAAAATAATGAAGCAACTAAAAACAGTTTTCTGCTTAACGCTCTTTATCGCTCTATTTTTTAGCGCTTGTAAAAAAGATGACGATCAAAGCAATTCTTCTCCCGATACAACGAGTGTTATTGTGACCGCCTCTGTCTCAGGAATTATTACTAACCAAGAAGACATTCCTCTAAATGATGTAATGATTAATCTCAGTACCAATACTGCCATGACGGATCAGAACGGATATTTTTCTTTTCAAAATGTAAATATCAATACGAAAGGTAGTTTGATCACCGCAGAAAAAGATGGTTATTTCCACAACGCAAAATTTGTACACTCAAAAGCAAACAAACAAAATTTTACCAAAATCAAATTATTAGAAAAAGAGCTATCCGGAACATTCTTAACTTCAGCTGGTGCAACAGTTATAACCAATGGTGATGCAAGCATTAAATTCCCAGCCAATGCCATCAAAAAAGAAGGAGGAAGTACTTACACTGGTAACGTAAACGTATATGCCACTTGGCTCGACCCAACAGCTACTGATCTTGCACAAAGAATGCCTGGTGATCTAAGAGCAATTAACACCGACAATGTGCAACAACAATTGACAAGCTTCGGAATGATCGGTGTTGAGCTGGAAAGCGAGACTGACGAAGCATTGAATATTGCCGATGGGCAAAGGGCTACTATTGAATTACCTGTTCCTAATTCTTTGCTTGCAAATGCACCCGCCACTATTCCGCTTTGGCATTTTGATGAGTCCAGTGGCTATTGGATAGAGGATGGCGAAGCTACTTTGGAAGGTGACAAGTATGTTGGTAACGTTAGTCATTTTTCATTTTGGAATTGCGATGTTCCAAGAGACTATGCTTACATTAACGGTACATTAACTGACAACGATGGTAAGGGTATCCATTCATTGACCGTCGTCATTACAGAAGTATCAACGGCTTCTGCTGGAAATGGAATCACAGATGAAGATGGACTATACCAAGGCTTTGTTCCCGGAAATGTAGACTTAATGCTTAGGGTCCTAGACAATTGCGGGGCTGAAATTTACAGCAGTTCCATTGGCCCCTTCTCTGGCGATGAAACAATCTCTCCAATCCAAATTGACACAGAAGACCATTTCATAAAGATAAGCGGCAAGTTGGTCAACTGTGATAACAATCCAACTTCAGATGCTTACTTCTTAGTCGCAAGTAGTTTTATTGAAATTATAAATGTTGATGCTAATGGAAATTTCTCTCAATTCATTAATACTTGCAATGGAAATAATATAATGGGTACTGCTTTTGACAGAGCGAATTCAAAACAAAGTCCCACCGTAAATTACGAGATAAATGGTCAAACTAATCTTGATATTGGTACGATTACCGTTTGTGAAGATTTGGTAGAATACATCACTTATACAATTAATGGAAACGAATTTTCATATGATTTGCCAAAAGCTTCCTATAGTGAATCAGATAACGTCTTCATTATTAATGACATCCAAAGCGATTTTTATGTTTTGGTTCTAAGTTCGATTCAAGTCGGAATTAAGGCCCCTGACGAAACCCATATTCGTGGAGATAATGGAACAGCTACTTACTTTGGACTCTGTTCTAACATTGGATCTAATTCTCCAGATTGTGATCAAATACTTAACATAACACTTTTCGAAGGTATCGGTGGTTTTGTAGAAGGTACTATCGAAGCTTCTCTGACAGAATCAAATGACAATAGCCAAGTACATACTATTACTGCAGAATTTAGAATATTGATAGAATCGTTTTAATACAAGAACTTGGAGCTGGGGAATGAAACTAGGAAGTTCAATCGTAGGTAGAACTAAACGCTTACAGGAATCTCCTCACTCCCCACTTCCTTCTTCCAACCTTTTTCCTTATTTTGGGCAGCATGAAACGACAGCGACTACTCTTCCTAGTCATAATGCTAGCCACCAGCCTTTCCTACGCACAAACAAAAGTAGCCTGCGTAGGCAATAGCATTACCAATGGCACCAACACCATGTACGGCAATATGGAACAATATCCCAATATCCTCGATAGCTTAATGGGCGACGACTGGGACATCAAAAATTTTGGTCACAGCGGTGCGACCCTACTCAAAAAAGGAAACTATCCTTATTGGGAACGTCCTGAATATCAGGCAGCACTCGACTTCCAAGCCAACATCGTCATCATCAAATTAGGAACCAACGATTCCAAACCATTCAACTGGGAAGTTTACAAAAGTGAATTCGCAATCGACTATATTGACTTAATTCAACAATTTCAAAATTTGGCTTCGAAGCCAAAAATATATTTAGCGCTTCCTGTACCTGTTCTAAAAAATCCATTTCAAATTCGAGCTGATGTAACCAACACGGAGATTCATTCGTTGACCTTAGCGATTGCTAAGATTTGTAAAGTCGACATTATTGATTTCTTCAAAGTCCTTGACGGAAAAGATGAATTGCTTCCTGATGGTGTGCATCCGAATGTAGAAGGAAAGATGTTGATGGCGCAGGAAGTGGAGCGTGTATTAAATAATTAAGTGGAGAGGAAAAGACCGAGCAAGGTGACCTTTAATTGACTTTGGCATCAGGAACACAATTGAAATGTAAAATGTAAAACCGCAAAAGTCAAAATGTAAAAGTTTTCCCACTATCGTAAATGCGCGTTGTTTGTCACAGTATTCGGCAACTTTTACATTTTGACTTTATCATACTTCGCTCAGCACAGCGTTTTGCGGTTTTACATTTAAAAACTTTGCTAATTTTGATATAACTAAACTTCAGTCTTCTCCCCACTTCCAAACTTATTTTCAAAAAAAAACAAATATGAGTACAAGCGTAAGAAACGTAGAACCTAAAACATTGTGGAACCATTTTGCCGACTTAAACGCAGTTCCAAGACCTTCTAAAAAAGAAGAACGAGTCATACAATTTATGGTAGATTTTGGCGCAAGCCTAGGACTCCCAACAGTAGTGGATGGAGTTGGAAATGTCATCATTAAAAAACCAGCAAGTCCGGGAATGGAAGATAGACAAACCATCGTCATGCAAAGTCACCTCGACATGGTACATCAAAAAAATGCAGACACCGATTTCAATTTTGACACACAAGGCATTGATATGATTGTCGAAGGTGATTGGATCAAAGCGCGTGGAACGACACTCGGTGCTGACAATGGTATCGGCGTAGCTTCTATCATGACGGTTCTTTCTTCAACGGACATTGCACATCCTCCTGTGGAAGCACTCTTTACGATAGACGAAGAAACGGGAATGACAGGAGCAATGGGTTTAGTAGGAGGTTTGCTTGATGCAACCATTATGTTAAATCTAGATACCGAAGACGATGATGAATTGACAATTGGCTGCGCAGGTGGCATAGATGTAACCGCTACAGGTACCTTCATTCAAGAAGACACTCCTGCTGGTATGCAAGGTTTTACACTTTCCGTAAAAGGTTTGACAGGTGGTCACTCCGGTATGGATATCCACAAAGGTCGCGGTAATGCCAACAAATTAATGAACCGAATTTTGTATCAAGCTGCCAACCAATTTGGATTGCGCATTGCAGCAATTGATGGTGGCTCTTTGCGAAATGCAATTCCACGAGAATCCTTTGCTACCGTAGCTCTTCCAAATGACAGAGTCGATGACTTCAAAAAATTCATGGCAGAGCAAGCTGGTATTTTAAAAACAGAATATGGAACAACAGATAGCGACATGCAAGTTTTATGTGAAGCGACTGATGCTCCAGCACATTTAACTTCAGCTGATTTCCAATCTAAATTACTACGCTCTGTTTATGCTTGTCCGAATGGAATTTATCGAATGAGTCCAGACATTGAAGATTTGGTTCAGACCTCAAATAATGTAGCGCGTATTTTAGTAAAAGATGGCTCCTATTCTCTACAGTGTTTGACACGAAGTTCTGTGGACACTGAAAAAATGGATATGGCAACTTCTATCAAAAGTGCCTTTGAGCTACTAGGAGCTGATGTTTCTTTCTCTGGTGATTATCCAGGATGGACACCAAAGCCTGGTGCTGATATTGTCAAAGTAATGAATGATCTATATTCAGAAATGTTTGAAGGTAAGGCTAACGTAAATGCTTGTCATGCAGGTTTGGAATGCGGTATTCTTGGAACTAACTATCCAGATATGGAAATGATTTCTTTTGGTCCGAATATTCGTGGTGCGCATTCGCCTGATGAAAAGGTGCAGATTAGCTCGGTGCAGAAGTATTGGAAATTCTTGTTGGAGACTTTGAAGCGGATTCCTTTACAAAAGCCTGCATAATTTTTTGCCCGCTTGCTAGGATGGGATCTATCTGGCGCGCAGCTAGACAGGCGCGGATTGGACGGATAAAACAGATTTTTTCTACGATCGTTTATAAAAAACGCTAGAAAGCAATCTATATAAATCCTTTCAATATCTGTTAGATCAGCGCTCCCATCCCCATTAGAGTGGCACATTTCACCCTAAATCCTCTCTACATACAAGATTAAGGGTACAAAATAATTGTCATAGCAAGGCTAAGACCTTATATTTGCAGCTGAACTAATAAAATTACTCAATAATGGGAAGAGCATTTGAATTTAGAAAAGCCCGAAAGTTTAAACGTTGGGCAGCAATGGCTAAGACTTTTAGTCGAATTGGTAAAGACATCGTAATTGCGATAAAATCAGGTGGAGCTGACCCTGACACCAATTCAGCACTACGCGCCTGCATCCAGAATGCACGTGCCGCCAATATGCCCAAAGAGAATATTGCGCGTGCCATCAAAAAAGCAACGGATAAAGATACTTCAGACTATAAACAAATTCTATTTGAAGGCTATGCGCCACATGGTGTAGCCATCCTTATAGAAACGGCTACGGACAACAACAATCGTACTGTTGCAAATATCAGATCTTACTTCAACAAATGTAATGGTAGTATGGGAACCAGTGGTTCTGTATCCTTTATGTTTGACAACAACTGCCAATTTAAAATTCTGAAAGGTGAGTTGGATCCAGAGGAATTGGAATTAGAGTTTATTGACTTTGGAGCAGAAGAAGTTTTCGTAGAAGAAGCGGAAGAAGATGATGGAGCAGACCACATCATGATTTACGGTTCTTTCGAAAACTTTGGATCCCTCCAAAAAGCATTGGAAGACAAAGGCTTCGAGATTATTTCTTCTGGTTTCGAACGTACGCCTAATATCACTAAAGCAATCACCGACGACCAACAGCAGGCTGACATTGACAAGTTGCTAGAGCGGATTGAAGAAGATGATGATGTACAGAATGTGTTCCACAATATGGTCTAAGAATCTCTCTGGTCTATCTGCCAGCTAGACAGACCACTAGCCAGGACTAGCATCAAAATTAGAATGTCCCTCTAACGCAACTTGCGATTGAGGGACATTCTAATTTCGATTCAAATTCAAATTCTAACTCTAATTCTAATCCCCCCCCACTCTTAACCAACTTATTAACCACAGTCCTATCTCCTACCATCAGTTGCACATAATATAGTGTGTGTTAGGTTGCTTTACATTTTGAATAGCTTACTTTTTGTGAGGACGAGTCAATTTTTTTTGAGAATAGCCTTAGCTATTTGAAGAAAAATTGGCGAAGTAATCAATAAAAAAGAACATTCAAAAATTAAATAAATTTATGTTATAGAGTATTTAATACAGTGTAACCTTTCAGATGATTTTTTGGATAAAATAGTTGTATAGCGAATAAGTACAAGGAAATAATATTGAAATAGCTTATTTTCCTTTTAGATTTTAAGTACGCTTAAAGTACAGTCCTAAGCGAAGTCGAGGGGTTTATTTTTTCCCAAAAGGAAAAAAATCCCTTTCTTGTGAAAAATCTAAGCTAATTTATGAAAACACGCAATATAATCGCCCTAATTCTCATCATTATCTCTCTAGTTTGTCTCTACCCGGGTCTTACAGAGCCCATCCTTAGTATTAAGGTCGGAGCCAAATTACCAATTGTAGGAAATATAAACTTGCACGAGAGTACACAGAGCATTCTCAAAACCATCCAGACTTTAAATGAGAATAATAATCCGCTGGTTGCCTTCTTGATTTTATTCTTTAGTGTTATCGTTCCGCTTATTAAAGCCATTCTATTGCTGGTTGTTTTGTTTTTCAAAAACCTGAAACAGCGAATGAGTATTCATAAGTTTGTCTACATCATTGGAAAGTGGTCAATGGCAGATGTATTTGTAGTAGGTGTTTTTCTAGCCTTTCTAGCCACTAAGTCGAATGAAAGTATTGAGGCGCACATTCATTCTGGCTTTTATTACTTCTTGGCTTATTGTCTGATTTCTTTGTTGGCTATTCAGATTATGAAAATTGAAGAGGTCGAATAAATAGGATGAGACACGAATTAAACGGATTGTCCACTATCGCGTTTTTTTTACGTTAAAAGAAAAAAATCCGTCCCCTATCCCTGTCTGATCTGGCGTCAAGCCTACCGTATATACATATTTGTAACTCTGTTGCACAAGATAAACTTGATAAATTTTGAATCGTTGAATTCGGAATTTTGAATCTCGAATGCCTCTCAAATGTGAAACTCTGCGATATTGGGCAAAATCAAAATTCCGAATTCAACGATTCATTATCCTGCCTGCCGGCACCGCCAGATTCAAAATTCTCTTATGGTCCACCATTAATATTGCTTTTGAGAGCAGCACCCCTAATGTCACGACTTATGTATACCATAGGCGTCAAGCTAGGCAGGCGCTCAATCCGTTAGATCCGTGTCCCATCCCCCGTTAAAGGGCAAAGCCAAAACATAATTCCATCGAATATTCGCTACATTATTTTCCATGACACAAGCATGACAAAAAGAACTACCTAGCTCAGTCAATTCTCAATACTTTTGCAACTTCATTTATCCGTTAAAATCACAACTAATGAATTGCCAACTAAAAGTATTATTCTTTTTAGCATTAGTGCTAAGCCCCTTTATCAGTTTCAGTCAAACAGACAGTACCGATGTCGTACTAGGTCTTGTATTGGTTGCAGAAAATCGATTACAAATTCCGGTAGCTGAATCTTCTCGCTCCATCAACATTATCAGCAAAGAACAGATTGCATCTAGCCCTGCCAATACCCTTGCCGAAATACTTCAGTATCAAGCAGGTATAGATATTCGACAACGTGGACCTCATGGTGTACAAGCTGATGTTTCCTTAAGAGGTGGTACTTTTGATCAGGTACTTATCTTAATTAATGGTGTGAAAATGGCCGATCCTCAAACCGGTCATCACAACATGAATTTACCCGTCGATTTAGAAAACGTCGAACGGATTGAAATCCTGAAAGGCCCTGCCGCTCGTGTCTATGGACAAAATGCCTTTGCTGGAGCCATCAACATTATCACAAAAACCTCTGACGAAAAATTTCTAAGCATTGGTTTACGTGCTGGTCAACACGAACTTGGTGGTGTACAAGCTACACTATCCATGCCCGTCAAAAATTACAAACAGTATCTTTCGTATTCTAGAAATTTCTCTGACGGCTATCGTGCAAACACAGACTACACCATCTCCAATTATTTTTACCAATCCAATTGGAATGACGATGTACAAAGCATCGATATCATGGCTTCCTATACCGACCGAGCTTTTGGTGCCAACCGTTTTTATGGTGATACTACTGCTGCTTTCGCTAATCAATATGAGGAGGTCAAAACCTCACTAGTTGCTATCGGCTATAAAAGAGCTTTTGGAAATTTCATCATCAAACCAAGAATCAGTTGGAGAAGAAACAATGATGACTATGTTTTTATTCGCGAAAACCCAGAAGTATACAACAACATACATACATCCAATGTTTTTAGTTTTGAACTTCACTCAGAATTAAATAGTAGTTTAGGTGATACAGGTTTTGGCATTGAGCTAAACCAAATGGACTTAGAATCCAATAACCTAGGGAAACGCGATAGAAAAGTCGCTACCCTATTTTTGGAACACCGTTTCAAATTAATGAATGATCGTCTTGACATTAGCCCTGGACTGTCAGCAAGCTATTATTCTGACTTTGGGAATGTACTCTTTCCAGGTTTGGATTTAGGATATCGGATTTCTCCAAAATTAAAAGCTTTCGCAAATGTCGGTTATACTTGGAGAATCCCAACCTTCACTGATTTATACTACGAAGATTCAGCAAATGTAGGTAACGAAGATTTGGAACCAGAATCTGCACTATCCTATGAAGCTGGTATCAAATATAACGACAGTTGGTTTGAAGCACAGGCTAGTTGGTTTTTACGAGACGGTTCCGATCTCATCGATTGGACCAGAGATAGCATCAACCAAAAGTGGCAACCACAGAATTTCGCATCATTGAATATGCAGGGCTTTGACCTTAGTACCACCTTCAATTTAAAGCAACTCTACGGTAAAAGTAGCTGGATTGAATCGATTAATTTAAGTTATACCTACATTGATGCTGAAGTACCTAAAGAAGATGTTGCCTTTTCCAGATACGTTTTGGAAAATCTCCGCCATCAATTGGTCCTAGGTGTCCAACACAAAATATTTGGAAATTTACACCACAGTCTTCGCTTCCGTTACCTCGATCGCGTAAGCATGGACAACTACACCGTACTCGACTCCAAATTAGTCTGGCAGGAGAAGAAATGGTCTGCCTTCGTACAATTTGATAACATTTTGAATGAGAAATATCGGGAGTCTAACTTGGTAGAAATGCCAGGTACTTGGGTTTCTGTAGGTGCTAAGTATAAGTTTTCCTTTTAATGGGATGGGGCAATCATTTGGAAAATAATGGAGCCGTATCTTGCAACAAAGTACAAAAAGGCATACCTTGCTTTTATAATTAAGAATAAATGCAACATTTAAATACAAATTGGTGGTGGTTGAATTTTACGCAAACAGAGTGTAAGGTTTAGCTATTCATTTATTTGAAACAAAAAAAGCGGCTTATCGAGACACTCGGTAGGCCGCTTTTTCTATGCCCCTACCTCAGTAATTCAAGCGATAAAAAGCAACAAATACGCTTAAAATTAGTACATAACTTATGTCTACCAATATCACAACTCATACACTAAAGTTACTCTCTGATACAGTTACTCCGGTGAGCATCTTTCTAAAAATAAGAGATCGCTTTCTTTCCCCTTGCCTACTCGAAAGTAATGACTACCGATCTGCTGAAAATAGCCAGTCTATCATAGGTTTTGAGCCTTTGGCCAGAATCGAAGTCAAGCAAAAAGTTCTTATCCTATATCTCCCCGATGGTAGCAAAGAGAAAACGATATTAGACAGCCCCATGCAGCTCGCTGGTATTTTTCAGGATTTCATGAAACGCTTTAGCTTTCAACACGAAACTGAGCTAACACCACCAGTCAATGGATTTATTGGTCATACCAACTTTGACGCCATTCAATATTTTGACACACTAGACTGTCCATTGGAAAAGCGCAAGATTGACATTCCAGATGTACACTATATTTTCTATCGCTACCTCATCAACATCGATCACTTTAAAGAGGAGCTTTACCTTACGGAAAATCGTTTGGATGGCGACACTAGTAAATTGGAAGAAATTCGTCGTATTGTTTTCGATCAGCTTATTCCAAAATATCCGTTCAAACTAAAAGGCGAAGAAACGAGTAACCTGACCGACGAAGAATATCGCAACATGGTGACAAAAGGAAAACATCATTGTCAGGTTGGTGATGTTTTTCAAATTGTTTTATCTCGACAATATGCACAACAATATCAAGGTGATGACTTTTGTGTTTATCGCGTTTTACGCTCAGTCAATCCTTCTCCTTACCTTTACTATTTTGACTTTGGAAGTTATCATATTTTTGGAAGCTCACCTGAATCGCAGTTGGTTATCAAAGGCAACACTGCTCGTGTCAACCCCATCGCTGGTACTTATAAGCGTACCGGCAATGATGACGAAGATGCCCGCAACGCACAAGAGCTCATCAAAGATCCAAAGGAAAATGCAGAACATATCATGCTTGTTGATCTTGCCAGAAACGACTTGGGTAGACACAGCAAAAAAGTAGTAGTAAAAGAGCTAAAAGAAATTCAATACTTCTCACATGTCATCCACCTAGTTTCAAAAGTAGAAGGCGAGCTTCCTCCAAATACCAATCCTTTTGAAGTCTTTGGAGATACCTTCCCTGCCGGCACTCTCTCTGGTGCACCAAAATACAAAGCGCTGCAACTCATCAATGAGTATGAGAATACCAACCGCTCTTTTTACGGAGGAGGTATTGGCTTCATCGACTTTAATGGCAATGTAAATCATGCCATTATCATTCGCTCCTTTTTGAGTATCAATAATACCCTTTACTCGCAGGCAGGGGCTGGCATCGTTTCTGAAAGTAATGAAGAAAAAGAATTGCAAGAAGTAAAAAACAAACTGGGTGCACTAAAAAAAGCATTACAACTAGCAGAAAAAATTACTGTATAAATATACACCATGAAGATTTTAATAATAGACAACTACGATTCATTTACTTATAATTTGGTTCAATACATTTCGGAAATAACATCCGAAGAAGTTGATGTCTTTCGCAACGATGCCATCAGTCTGGAAGAAGTTGGAGCTTACGACATTATCGTACTTTCACCCGGCCCTGGTGTCCCCGCCGATGCAGGTATTACGATGGACGTCATCAAAAAATATCACAGCAGTAAATCAATCTTGGGTGTCTGCCTTGGACATCAAGCAATAGGTGAAGTATTTGGAGGCCAGTTAGAAAACTTAGAAAAAGTTTATCATGGCATCGCGACTCACCTCAACATTATCAAAGAAGAAGTACTTTTCAAAGGATTGTCTACACCATACGAAGCGGGTCGATACCATTCCTGGATTGTAAAAAAAGAAGGCTTCCCCGATTGTCTCGAAGTCACTGCCGAAGACCAAAATGGGATCATCATGGCTTTACGACACAAGACGCATAATGTACGTGGTGTTCAATTTCATCCTGAAAGTATTTTGACACCTGAAGGTAAAGGTTTGCTGAAAAACTTCTTGGAGTATAGCGAAAAATTAATTCAAGCAAAAGCGACTGCATAATGAAAGTACTACTAGAACAACTATTCGAGCAAAAGAAACTAAGTCGTGAAGAAGCGAAAAAAACGCTAGTGGAAATAAGTGAGTCCAAATACAATGACGCACATCTAGCAGCCTTTCTAAGTGTTTTTAAAATGCGACCGATTAGCAAAGAAGAGTTACAGGGTTTTCGAGATGCCTTACTTACTTTAGGTAAAAAAGTAGATTTCAGAGGTGTTGACTCTATTGACATTGTCGGTACTGGAGGTGATGGTAAAAATACTTTCAACATTTCAACGCTCACTTGCTTTGTAGTGGCAGGAGCTGGATACAAAGTGACAAAGCACGGTAACTATGGCGTGTCAAGCGTGAGTGGTTCATCCAATGTAATGGAAAGTTTGGGATACCGATTTACGAATGACGAAGATGTATTGAATCGCCAATTAGACCAATCAAATATAGTATTTCTACATGCCCCTCTGTTCCATCCTGCGATGAAAGCAGTCGGTCCTGTCCGAAAAGCACTAGGTTTCAAAACCTTTTTTAATATGCTAGGACCACTAGTCAACCCAGCACGACCAACGCGAAGTTTCCTTGGCGTTTTCAACATGCACTTATCTCGCCTCTATCATTATATTTTACAAGAAGAAGATAAATCTTATGCTGTTGTTTATTCACTAGATGGCTATGATGAAATTTCGTTGACGGATGCCTTTAGTATTCGGTCGAATCATATGGATCGATTATTTCAACCAGAAGATTTAGGATTTGAGACGATTGCTCAAGAGGCCCTTTTTGGTGGAGACACCGTTGCTGAAGCAGCGCATATTTTTAGCTCGATTTTGGAAGATAAAGGAACAGAGGCACAACGGAATGCAATTTATGCAAATGCGGGCATGGCCATTCAGCAGTTTGACGTAACTAAGTCAATAGCGGATTGCATTGCTGAGGCGAAAGAATCCTTAGATTCTGGAGCGGCACTAGCTTGCCTTAAAAGTTTGATCGCCAGTGTAGAATAAAAACCATTAATTAAAAATTTTCAAAACCAAAAATATCCAATTATGGACATCCTGACTCTAATCACGCACAACAAAATAAAAGAGGTAGCCGAGAAAAAAGAGCTGTACCCAAGTAAGCTACTCGAAAAGTCGCTACACTTCAATGCCCCTATCGTTTCGATGAAGAAATATTTGCAACGCGATGACAAGACAGGTATCATCGCAGAATTCAAACGCAAGTCTCCCTCCAAAGATATGATCAACGCATATGCAAAAGTGGAAGAAGTCACCATTGGATATATGCAGGCTGGTTGCTCCGGTTTATCCATCCTGACAGATCAACAATTCTTTGGCGGATCTAACAAAGATTTGGAAACCGCACGAACGTATAACTTCTGTCCAATTCTCCGAAAAGATTTTATTATTGATGAATATCAGATCATCGAAGCTCGATCAATTGGAGCAGATACCATTTTGTTGATCGCTGAAATATTGAAGAAAGAAGAAGTAGAAGCTCTAGCCAAATTTGCGAAGTCACTTGGCCTAGAAGTCTTGATGGAAGTGCATGATGAGGAGCAGTTTAGTAAACTAAATCAATACATCGATATCGTTGGTGTCAACAATAGAGATTTAAAAACATTTAATGTTTCCATAAAAAAGAGCTTGGAATTGATCAAAATGATCCCGGATGATTTTATGAAGATATCGGAAAGTGGCATTAGTGATCCGGAGTCGATTCTTGAATTGAAAAAGGCTGGCTTTGATGGATTTCTGATTGGTGAAACCTTTATGAAAACTTCAGATCCTGCCTTGGCTTCTCGTGAATTTATTCAGACGATAGAATTGCTAGAGAAGGAAATTAAGGGGAGTGTACCTCGATAATTGAGTGGCTGTATTTTAGAAAAAATCAAAACAGTCGCTTTTTTAATTTTTTTTTCGTTGCCACAAAACACTACAATTCAGATAGTTAAGAATTAAAGGAAGCATCAAATAACAAAATATTTAAAACCTATTTATGGAATTTACAGCCTTTTTGACGCTTATTAGCATAGAACGTTCTAAAAAATTATTTTCACATAACCTAGTACCGAAGACGGCTCATGAAGGGGAGCCGGAGGTATGCTTGAATTGAAAAAAATTGCAGGATGAAAATTCCTGGCGGCGGTGGATGGGTGGGTCCCACCCTTCCAAAAGCCCAAACTATAAAATAATCTGAGTCAAATTTTTACATCTTAATTTTCAAAAAAACAAAAATGATTCTAAAAGTTTGCGGCATGAAAGATCCTAACAACATCCAACAACTGGTAGCACTAGCGCCAGACTGGATGGGCATGATCTTTTATGAAAAATCGCCTAGACATGTGGAATCGGAATTAGAATTTTCTGCGCAAACGGGAAGCTTAAATAAGGATCTAAAAAAAATTGGTGTATTTGTAAACGCAACGAGTGAATACATTAATGAAAGAATCGAAAAGTACAAGCTATCTGGCATTCAATTCCACGGGAAGGAAACAGCAGCATTTTGCGAAAGCTATAAAGCAAAAGGATTCATCAGCATCAAAGCATTCTCAGTAGATGAAAATTTCGATTTTGGGTCCACCCAAAAATACGAAGGATCTTGCGACTATTTCATCTTTGACACTAAAGGAAAAAATCCAGGAGGTAATGGCCTCACTTACGATTGGAATATCTTAAAAAAGTATACTGGCTTCACTCCTTTTTTATTAAGTGGCGGCATCAAGGCTAGCATGGCCGCCAGCATTAAAAAATTCAAGCATCCTCAGTGTGTCGGCATCGACATCAACAGTGGTTTCGAAATCGAGCCAGGATTAAAAAATATTGAACTAATAAAAAAATTCAAATATGACCTTTCAAATTGATAAGAACGGTTTTTATGGTGAGTTTGGTGGAGCCTTTGTTCCCGAAATGTTGTTCGGGAATGTAGAGGAACTACAAAACAGATATCTCTCCATCATGGAAGAAGCTGATTTTCAAAAGGAATTTCAAGCGCTACTAAAAGATTATGTTGGGCGACCAAGTCCACTCTATTTTGCCAAACGACTTTCTAAAAAGTATCAAGCAAAGATTTACCTAAAGCGTGAAGACCTCAATCATACTGGCGCTCATAAAATAAACAATACCATTGGCCAGATTTTGCTGGCAATGCGTTTGGGTAAAACTCGGATCATTGCCGAAACTGGTGCAGGTCAACACGGTGTAGCTACAGCAACTGTCTGTGCATTGATGGGCATGGAATGCATCGTCTATATGGGCGAGGTTGATATTGCGCGACAGGCACCTAACGTATCACGGATGCGGATGCTTGGCGCAAAAGTGGTTCCAGCATTAAGTGGCAGTCGAACTTTGAAAGATGCTACTAACGAAGCAATTCGTGATTGGATTGCCAATCCGGTGAACACACATTACATCATTGGATCAGTAGTAGGCCCTCATCCCTATCCAGACATGGTCGCTCGTTTTCAATCAGTGATTAGCGAAGAAATGAAGTGGCAGTTAAAAGAGCAAACGGGTTCTGAAAATCCGGACATGATCATCGCATGCGTCGGTGGTGGTTCAAATGCTGCGGGTGCTTACTATCATTATTTGGACGAAACATCTACGAGATTGGTGGCTGTTGAAGCCGCAGGTTTGGGCATTCATTCTGGACATTCTGCAGCGACGTCTGTGCTGGGCAGCAAAGGAATTATTCATGGGCAACGAACTATTTTGATGCAAACGGATGATGGGCAAATCGTAGAACCCTACTCTATTTCTGCCGGACTGGATTATCCAGGCATTGGTCCGATGCATGCACATTTGATTGACAAGGGACGAGCAGAGGTAGTGAATGCTACTGACCAAGAAGCGCTAGATGCTGCCTTTGAATTGACTCGTCTAGAAGGTATTATTCCTGCCTTGGAAACAGCACATGCTTTTGCCGCACTTCCAAAATTAAAATACAATCCAAGGGATGTGATCGTCATCAACCTATCGGGTCGTGGAGATAAAGATTTAGCAACTTACGTAAAACATTTACCTGATGGAGAATAGAATTGATCAATTATTTGCAAACAAAAAGTCAGGCATTCTAAACCTTTATTTCACCGCTGGCTATCCGAGTTTACAGGACACTGCCCACATCATTAAATCGGCAGATCAAGCGGGTGTAGATATGATGGAAATTGGCATCCCATATTCTGATCCTTTAGCTGATGGCCCTACTATCCAGGCCAGTGGAACGAAGGCTTTAGAAAACGGGATGAGTTTGAAATTACTTTTTGAACAGCTCACGGATATTCGCTCCTTTACCAAAATGCCTTTATTACTGATGGGCTATTTGAATCAGTTGATGCAATTTGGAATAGATGATTTCATTGCGCAATGCAAGACCGTTGGTATTGATGGCCTGATACTTCCTGACTTACCAATCGACATTTATGAATCAGAATACAAGGTAAAACTTGAGGCTGCTAACATGCATGTTATTTTTCTGATCACACCCCAAACCACGGAAGCTCGAATTCGAAAAATTGATGCGCTTTCTCGTGGTTTTATTTACATGGTTTCGAGCGCCTCTATCACTGGTGCAAAGAAAGATATTTCCTCTACTCAAGTAGATTATTTTGAGCGGATTAAAAATATGAATTTGAAAAATGCTCGCCTGATTGGCTTTGGCATTTCCAATAAGGAAACTTTCGATACTGCTTGTGCACATGCGCAGGGAGCGATCATCGGATCTGCTTTTATTAAAGCTTTGACAAATGCTGTGGGTGACTTAGAAGGGATTGTTCATCAGTTTGTAGCTGAGGTGAAGGGAAAGACGGAAAAATGAAATTTCCTTTAAAATGTAAACCTTGCTCTTCTTATGCGGAGCTACGATAATGAATCTCGCTTTTACATTTTAAATTTTTCGCTTTTACATTTTACATTTAAAATCCAAGTACTAAAATTATATAACTGCTGACCCGTTTTATTCCGGTATTAAAAATAAAAATTCTTACAAAATGATCGTACAACTAGATAAAAACATAAGCGCTGAGACCATTAATAACTTGCAATCCAAGTTGACAGACATCGGCTACGAAGGCAATGAGGTAAAAACTCAATTTGATCACTATATGATTTGCATTGGCAAAAAGCCTTTTGACATTCGCTCAATTGGTTGTTTGGAAGGTGTGAAAGATATTCACAAAGTGACAGACCCTTACAAGTTAGTGTCTCGCCAATGGAAGGTAAAAAACACTTTGATTGACTTGGGAGATAACGTAATTATTGGCGACGGTCATTTCGAAATCATGGCAGGACCTTGTTCGATTGAATCACCGGAGCAGGTGGAATCTGTGGTCAAACATTTGAAAGCGAATGGCGTGAACATCATGCGTGGCGGTGTATACAAGCCGCGAAGCTCCCCCTACTCTTTCCGTGGATTGGGAATTGAAGGACTGAAGATGTTTCATCAAATTTGTTCGGCTCATGGTGTGAAGATTATTACGGAAGTGATGATGACAGAGCAAATAGATGCGATGCTTCCTTACGTTGATATCTTTCAAGTCGGTGCCCGAAATGCTCAAAATTTCAATTTGCTAGATGCACTTGGGAAAACAGATAAAGCAGTGATGCTAAAGCGCGGTATTTCCGGAACCATAGACGAGTTACTTTATGCCGCAGAATATGTTTTCAGTAATGGTAACGAAAGAATTCTACTTTGTGAGCGAGGCATTCGTTCTTATGAAAAAGCATATAGAAACACGATGGATATCAATGCAATTGCAATGTTGAAAGAGAAGACCCATTTGCCAGTAGTTGCTGATCCTAGTCATGGAATTGGTGTTCGAAAGTTTGTAGCGCCCGTAGCACTTGCCTCTGTGATGGCTGGTGCAGATGCAGTGATTATGGAAGTTCATCAGTGTCCTGAAAAAGCCTTTTCCGATGGGCAGCAGACCTTGGATTATGCACAGGCGGAACGGACTTATGGGAAGATGCGGGCAGCTTATGCTTTGCGAGAGAGTTAAGCAAAAATTTAAACTATTTAGTTTGATTAAAACTGATTATCTAATATTACACAACTAATAAAAAGACCTGCTATTCTGCAGGTCTTTTTATTTTACTCCTCTAGATTTCATCTATGATTAATCACAAGCAGTATTATTAAGTAAGTGCTTGGAAGGCAACTAAATGATTCATTTACCAGCAGAATTTGGTGGGACAAGTGAAGTAACTTTATTGACTCTTGTCAAATCAAAGATCAAGACGGAGTATTTATTTGAAAAAATTAAAAGTACTGATCAATTCAAAGCTTTGATAAAAAAACCTTTTCCGTAATGAACAAAACAAAGATCGATGAACCACTCTGACCATCCGGATCACCGATCGCTCTAAGTCATTTATTGGTTTTCCGGAAAACATTTTTTTGTCACTCATTCTCTTTCCTTTCTAACATTTTTTTATCTTTAGATAGAAAAATATTGCATGGATAACTGTTGCAATACCAATACCCATAAAACTAAAAAATGAGATACCTTATCTTGCTGATCGCAAGCTTATTACATCTTCCTGCTTATACACAACTTGCCACTCCCCACAATGTCTCCACTACCACTCATGCTCTGGTCATTGGAATTTCTGACTATCAGGACCAATCTCTACCTCTACTAGAAAACGCAGACAAATCAGCTCTCGCATTTGCGGCCTATCTAAAATCAAAAGCGGGAGGCTCCCTTAATGACAAAAATATCCGATTACTAATCAATGAAACGGCTACTGCTGGAAAAATGGTCGCTTCATTAGACTGGATAATGGAAGCCGGAAAAAAAGGAGATCGTGTCATTGTCTATTTTACAGGCTATGGCAACTTATTGAATTTAATGCCCTACAATATACCCCAGTCTGCCATGAATGCCTCTGTTTTTCCTTGTCAGAAATTAAAGACTATTATTACAAAAATAGCTCTCGAAAAACAACTAGACCTTATCATCATAGCGGATATTCATCCGCCTTTTATTTCACTTCAAAGTGATCTTTTGAAAGAGAAATTGATGCATAGATTTGATTCCCTTAAAGTTAAAAATGAATTCTTATTCCAAGCTAATATTATTTCAAGAAATACCTCTTCTGGCTTTCAAGAAAAAAATCAAAAAAGTCTGACCTATCATTTATTAAATGCTATGATTGGAGAGGCTGATTATAATGAAGATAAATCCGTAAATATACTGGAAGCAAAATCATATTTACATTCAAATGCAAACACTTCATCAACAAACGAAGTACTCCTATATGTTTTTTCTCAAACAGAATACCAAGCTTTTTCAAGTGTTGACGAAAGTCTTTTAAAACAATTGGAAAAGAATAAAAATCACCAACTTCCACCTATCGTGTAAATCGATTCCGAAGATTTTGAAAATTCTTTATTGATCACTCAGAGTGAAAACATCCGAGATTTATATCAAGACTTTGTTGTCGCTATTCGACTTGGCAATTTATTAGTGCCACAAAACTTATCTGCAAGCAACATTTACGAACAATTATTAGTCAAAAGTAAATCGACATCGCTCAACAATGCTGCAAAACGCAAGTTAGCCGCTGCCTTACAAGATGAATCACAACAAGCCATCAACGCCTATTTAAAAACGGATCCCAGTGAATTAAACTTAAGATGGCAGTATTCAGACAGGTACCAATACTTTCCTTTATATCTCAAAAAGGCAGCCAGCCTCTTAGGAGAAAAACATTATTTGTACAAGCAAGTTTCAGCAAAACAGCATTATTTTGAGGGCATTGCTATTCGCCTTGATGCAGAAAAGACAAATGACTCAACTAAATATCAAACTGCTTTACAACAACAAACCCAAGCGCTAGAGCTTGAAGATCAGGGTGCTTTTATTTACAATGAAATGGGACTTATTTATTATAAACTGGGAAGCTACGAAGATGCAATTTCTAATTTCCTAAAAGCTATTTCGTTTTCTCCAACCTGGAGCATTCCTTATTCTAATCTATGCCTTGTCCACAGCAAATTAGAACAATGGGACACTGCAAAATCTTATTGCCAAAAAGCCATTGACATCAAAGCTGATTACTCCTCTGCACATACAAACATGGGCGGCATCTATCTTGCACTTAATGACTTCAAAGCAGCTGAAATATATTTTAAACAAATGATTAAACTATTTCCTGAGCTCCCTTACCCCTATTACAATATGGCATGCAGCAAAGCACTCCAAGGTAAAACCGGAGCAGCAAACCGCTGGCTACAAAAAGCTTTGAATAAAGGTTTTGTTGATTATAAACATATCCAAACCGATAGGGATTTAGATAGCATAAGAAGCTCGCGAAAATATCAGAAACTGATGCAGCGCGATTCACCTTGAATCGAATTCATATTGATAGGGTAAGCATATTGGCAATCGTGATGAGACAGGAATTTTATTGCTTGTTAAACATCCGTCTACTAATCATTTTAAGCTAGAAGGATCCAATACCGAATACCAAAAACTTCGTATCAAATTAATCGGCTTTTCCATATCACATACGGATTCAGAGCGCAGCATCAATGATGCATCAAACTTACCGTACTTCTTTTGCACCCGCGCCAACTGATCCAGACACACCATGCCTCTGCCCACGATCAGCATCAATTGTAGAATAAATCGTTTTTGGCTCCAGCCAGAATAATCCAATACCTTGAAAGAGGCAATTGTTTTTCGCAATAAGGTGAGATACTCTTTTCGGACTTTATTGATATCATCTGTGGCTGTGACCAAGGTTTGTTGACCATTCAAATGATCTTTCCGTAGGTCAAACAAATCATTGGTAAGCTGAATCATACAACCCAGATCGTAGACCGCCTGATCTTCTCCGGCTTTCATCCCATGATTTAGAACGGAGCGATAAAGTGCGATAGAGTAACCACCTTTATCGTAGGTGATTTTACGAATCACTTCTTCACTTAGTATTTCTTTACCAACCTGTGCTTTACTATTATCTTGCGCAATTGCAACACGTTCTAGATAGTTTGCAAAGGTTTCTGGACGATGTAAATAAGTAAGTAATTCCTGATAAAATTCAATTCCCAAAGCAGCTATAATTCCAAAGCCTTCTGCATTGCCCTGCGAGATTAAGCGCTGCACATCCTGGCGGTTATAATCGCTTTCATCATAAAGGTCATCGTACAAAGGAGTGGAAGCGCCTAGATAAGCGGCCGCAATAATCTCTTTGTTGGTTTCGCGCTGTCCACGCAAAGTACTGAACCACATATTGGTTACAGAGCTCAACAAAAGATGGTAATAAATGCGGTGGAAGTAAGATCGATCAAATGGTAATTTGCGAGAAGCGTAGATTCGCTGAACCTCTTTTCGCAGGCGGGGTTTATTCCATAGCGGGTTTACCACGTATACGCGGTATCCCATCCTAACCACCTCCAGCAAAAAAATAACTGCTCTTAATATCATTTAATCTTGTTTCTCTTGCACAAGGTAATTGTTTTGTATTAAATTGCAAGAGATGGGCTAGATTAAGTCGGAAGACGGGAGAGGAAAAAGCCCGAAGACGGAAGCCCTCAGCTGTCTAGTCGGCAAACAAGGTTTCCTTAATAGCGTGGATTCTATGATTGCGGAAAAACTTAAGCCTTTATTTTAAAAAAACAAAACAAGCATGTCCTTCTTTAGCAACCTTTTCAAAAGTAGAAAAAAAGAAATGTTCAATCTCTCCTACGACCTCGACATGGACTGGCGAGAACAAGATGAATATGGCTTACTCAATCAACTAGGAGATTTCAAACTTTTTAGCAAAGGGAGAAGAAAAAAGATAAGCAATATCTTACGCAAGGATGATGTCCATCGAGATTCAGAAGTTTGCATCTTCGATTATTCCTTTGTCACTGGTGGTGGAAATAGCACTAAACGACATCGACAAACCGTCTTCTTCGTCAATGCAAAAGACCTCAATCTTCCTAAATTTTTGATGAAACCCGAAAATTTTTTCCATAAAGTTGGCCAATATCTCAACATGGTAGACGATATTGATTTTGAAGCTTTTCCAGAGTTTTCGGATGAATACTTACTACAAGGAACGCGCGAAGATAATGTTCGCGACACTTTTCACAAAGAGTTACTGCATTTCTTTACAGTTGAGAAAGACTGGTGTATGGAAGGTTTGAACTATGATCTTATTTTTTATCGAAAAAACAATCGAGTTCCAGTGGAGCAGATTCGGAATTTTTATGAGAAGGGGCTTTATGTTTATGATATGTTGGCTGAGGGTTAAATCTCTTACATATTTACTAGTTTCTCAACGCTCCGTTTTGTTTCTAGAAGAAAAGAAAAAAGAACACCTACTTTGAAAAGCTACTCAAGCCTAGAATAAGTTAAATTTTCAGTTACTTTTCTTCTGGTTTCATCAATACCTAGGAAATACTCAGAAGTCATTTGAATTTCATCTTTGGTGAGTTTAGTAAGCTCATAAGTATTGGAAAAAGCAATATAATTCATAGGGTCTTTTTCATCGTTTTCGTCAAGTGGTGTATTTCCTACGTCATTAATTAATAAGCTATTGGGAGTACATTGTAGACCCCAAGTAAAATAGTATACGCCAAAAAAATCGTCTGTGGTGGATCCACTTCCATCAGAATAAAAGGAAGCTAAAAATAGGTTCCCACCTGTTTCTGTGGTGCCCGACATCTCAAAATATTCGATGAACTCTTCTTCAACTTCCCAATCTCCTAACATAACATCTTTGTGACAAGCTATTTCCATATATCCTTTATCCTTTTTGCAAGCACATAGTAAACTTATGGTAAGAATGCATACTAGAATGACCCAATGTGTTTTTATCATAATGGAAATATACGGCAGTAATGAAAAATTAATTTTTAGTTAAAGTACGGATTCTAACCCTTTTTTGCTCAAAACCGAAAGAGTCAGTTGTTACCAATAACATCTTTTTATAATCCAACTCATTTACTAAAATTTCATATGGCTTAACAAAGCCAAATTGAAACGAATTAAAAACCGAATCATTATTATTGATCGGAGTACTCATCGTAAAGATGTCAGGCTCGCATTGGAGGTTCCAGCGAAAAAAATGATCTTCGTCAAGGGAAGGAAGATCCAAATTTCCAATACCATTTTCATGCAGTATCATTCCTTTATGAGAAACACTATGACCAATGGAGTCTACATCTAGGAAAGTTATTTCTATACTATCGACGACAGACCACATTCCTACCATGTTGACACCAAGGCATTCGGGGCTTAAGGACGAAATGTTTTCCTCCTCCTTTTTACAAGCTGTAAAAAGGAGGAGGACTATACTACAAGACAATATATATTTGCTCATCTATATTTTACTGTTTTACGATTGGTAAGGTAATCAAATTCGCATTGTCTTTATCTGAAAAGATTAGGAAATAGACTCCTGTAGCTTGATTTGAGAGACTTTTGTTGGGCATTACATTAATTCCTTCCACTACATGGAAATCTAATTCCTGAATTAAACTTCCTGTCGTATTAACAATTTTCAAGCTTACGTTTCTACTAATATTACTTTCTATTTCGCAGTAAAAATCTAAATAAAAAGGGTTTGGATAGACTTTAACAGCAAATCCGTTCATCTCTAATTTCTTATCGTTATCGGTTCCAGTTGCTCTTTCTTTTGCCATTGCTTCTATTTCGACATCGGTACATAAAAAATCATTTTCATTGTTATAAGCATCGCAATCTGGACTACAATATTCTGGATAAATAATATCTTGGCCTACAGGTAAATAACTACAATGAATATTAACAAAACAAGACTCTGTATTATCTACATCACAGCCTGTTCCGGGGGAGGTTGTTGCAATTATATTTATATTAGTAGCGGAGCTTACATACTCTGTTTCTTCTTCATCATCAACTATTAGCGTACAATAAATTGCAGTAAAGCAATATAGGCAACCGTCTGGCCCTACTCCATCGTCTACACTATTAGTATTCCATGTAGTCAACTCACCAGGAGTAGTAGAATATGGCTCAGTACTACCTTCACACATAACTCGAGTCTCACAAGCTACGAAATCATTTACTATCGTACTTCTATCTTCATAACTTTCGGTTTCACCTTCAGGAATGTAAGGATATACATTATTTGGATCTGGATCTTCAGGATCTCTACATTGGAACAAATAAAAACGACAATCATTAGGATCATAGTCACTTGCATCAATATGTTCAATTCTCATATCGGAAACCTCAGCATCATTACAGTAGAAATAAGTAATACAATTAATTTGATCGTCTACAATTTCATTCGTCTCACCAACATCAAAAGGTCCTGCCACAGCAGCACAGCCATTAGAGTCAGTTATTGTAACGAAATATGTATCAACTCCCAACTCATAAGCTTCTGGACCATTTCCTCCTTGTGACCATTCATAAGTATACGGCTGATTGTCCCCTGAAGCATTCAAAGTAATTGAACCATAAGCCAAGCCCGGACAAGTATCTTCAATATTATCCTCGTCCCAGCTTATATTTGGCTCAACCTCTTTTATATCAAATTCAACTATTGTTGAACAAGTAGTTGTTTCATCATAAATTGTTAAAGTGTAACCTTCTCCTTCTGCCAGTCCAGTAAAGACCCCTGTTGTATTCGATTGCCCCCCTAAACTAAATGTATAGGGCCCTGTATATTCTAACAACGATCCATTAGCTCTTGAAATAGAAATATTTGAGATAGAAATCTCTCCAACATCTGCCCCAGGGCAAGAAGGTGAAACCTCATCTGTGAAATCCCATATAAGTGTAGGACAATCTACTATATAATAACATTTATAAACTGATTGACATCCATTATCTACTGAAACACAATATCTACCTTCTCCAACATTACTAATATCTTCTCCAAATGATGTAAAAGTAGTAGGTCCTGTAAACCCATTAGGACCAATCCAAGTATAGTAGGTTGGCGGATTAGAAGGTTGATTTGTGCTAATGTCAATAGAGCCTGTCATGACTCCATTATCAGAATCTAGTTGTGTTATATTTTCCAGTGTAACTTCCAATGGAGGCAGATTAAAGTTAGGGAAAAAACAATAATCATCAGGAGCATTGCCTTGTGAGTTTTGATCCCAATTACAACAACATATTTTGGCATCTATAACAACTGAACAACCAGTACCGTCAGAAACAGTAACGGAATAGTCTCCAACGCACACATTAAAGATATTTTGCCCACTTGCTGTAAATCCATCAGGGCCAGTCCATTCATATGTAAGGTTTGAGCTGGAAGAGGATACTGATAAAGAAATAGATGAAGAACAATATCCATCACATTCCTCTGGGTTATTAATATTGTCAATACCTACAACTAGATCTGTTTGACCTATGACAAAACATCCTTCTGCAATAACACAACCTCCCCAGATAGAAGGTTGTATAGCTACACAATACTCTCCGGGTAGCATATTATTTAACTCATTCCCTGTACCAACATAATATCCATCTACTCTTGTCCATATAGTAAAAGCATCAGGATAAGATAGATAAGAAGGCAAATCATTACTAAGTACTATAAATCCGTTATTTCCTGAAGAACAACTTATATCAATATAGGATGCCAATGAAGGATCAGTTAAATCCACAACATCAAGACAAGCCTCTGTTACTTCCCAACAACCAGACAAAGAACAAAAATCACTTGGAGGTCCTGTCTCTGTATTGATTGAGCCTGAAATAGTCACGCAATAAACTCCGAGTTCTAAGTCTTTCCTGGGGTTACCAGTTCCTCCATCTGACCAAGTATAAGTAAAACCTCCAGTGTCCTGACATTCTACATCCAGATGTATTTGTCCCGCCTCTATAGTCGCTTCTATTGGATAACAATCATCACAACATTGGTCTCCATCAGGTTCTATTGTAAAACAGCCAGCAGCTATTGGACAAGGAGAGCCAAATATATCTCCTGTTATCGACAAACAGTATTCACCAGGAAAAAGGTTACTTATTATTGCTCCCTCAGTATTATAATTATTTGGACCAGTCCAGAAATAATACAGATTTTGCTGAGGGCTTAATACTTCAAGCAAACCAGACATTGGAGCAGCATAACAGGAATGGGTAATAGCAACATCGGAATCTGTTACTGGAGCTGTAGTACAATCAGTTGTTACATCCCAGCAGCCTGTTTGTACACAGCCTTGGTTACTGGTGGCCGTTACACAATAGTTTCCTATTTCTAAATTCGTTCTGGGGTTTCCTGTAGCACCATCAGACCATTCGTATGTGAACCCATTTGATTCCTGACACTCAATATCTACAAAGATACTACCTTCTCCTACATTGGCATCTATGAGGTAACAATCTTGGCAGCAGAGACCAGTCACTGGTATAATCAGAATAGCTTCTCCACATAGTGCATCAGTAACCGTAAGAGAATAATCCCCCTCCGCTGTCACTTCAATATCTTCAGTAGTACTACCGTCTGACCATTCAAAGTCATAAGGGCTAAACCCACCATCAACCGTCACATCAATCATGGTGATCGAACCGTTGTTAGAATCTATACATGAAACTTCAGCTGATACGGTTCCGTTGAGGCCTGCTGCTGCTAGTGAAAAATAACAAAAAGTGAATAAGAAAACTAATGCTATATATGATTTCATCTTGATTTATTTTACTTAAT
>CAKZUK010000249.1 GCA_937921775.1 uncultured Saprospiraceae bacterium | reverse complement strand
CTTACCGGCACCAATGAAACAGGCCTTTGGTCAGGTCCGGGAATTATTGATCCAATAAGTGGGCTCTTTGATCCGAGTGATCCTGCCATTGTAGTTGGAGAAAATATGGTGAGCTATATTTATGAAAATGGAAACTGCTCGCAAAGTGAAAGCCTTGCCATTGAAGTGTATTTTGCTCCAGTGGCAGATGCTGGTTCATTGGCCATCTTGACTTGTTCAGAAAGTGTAGTAAGTCTTTCTGGATCTGGAACGGGCGTTCCTTCTTGGACTGGCCCTGGCATACTTAGTGGTGCAGCGACCAATACACCTTCGATTGATGCTCCCGGAACTTATACCTTGACTATGACTGATCCAGTTAGCGGTTGTCAGGAAACTGATATCGTCCAAGTAACGGAAAACATAGATTCACCAACGGCAGCAATCGCAGAACCAGATATTCTAACTTGTACAGTACTAGAGATCACATTAAATTCAACAGGTAGTAACTCAAATAATTTGATTCCAAACTGGGAAGGTCCAGGTATTAGCAGCGCAAATGAAAACATGAGCAATCCGGAAGTAGATATTCCAGGGCTTTATACCTTCACTATTTTGAATACGGATAATGGCTGTTGGTCTGAGCCTGTTACAGTTGAAGTGCTACAGACGATAGCGCCACCCCTTAGTGAAATCATAGTATATGGAGCTTTGGATTGTACGACAAGCGGAGTGATTATGGAAGGAGCGCTGCAAGCGAATGTTGCTTACGAATGGACGACTCCAAGTGGTGAGGTGATGACAGATCTTTCTTTTGAAGCAACGGAGGAAGGAAGCTATATGTTGTTGGTAACCAATCTGTTGAGTGGATGTACTGCAACGGAAACTGCAGTGCTTGAAAGTTTGGTAGCGCTGCCGATTACAGTTGCAGGCTCAGATCAGGAAATCAATTGCTATAATGAACTGGCGACCCTAAACGGAACTGCATCTCAAACTGGAATTGGTTTGGAATATCTTTGGACTGGCCCAACAGGAAGTATTATAGCAACACCGAATCAATTGGAAACGACTGTAAATATTTCAGGTTTGTATACGCTTACCATTTTTAATTCGAACAATGGCTGTTCTTCGGAGGATGAAGTTTATGTGACGGCGGATATGGTTGCCCCAATAGTAGAGGCAGGAGACGCTCAAGAGTTTGGATGCAATACGACTAATCTCATCTTGTCTGGAACTGTGTCCGCTGATGCGACGAGCTATCAATGGACGAATACAAATCAGGAAGTTTTGTCAACAGACTTAGTATTTGATATTACAGATCCCGGGTTTTATATTTTGCAAGCGATGAATTCAGAAAATGGTTGCAGCAGTATTGATGATGTATTGATCACTGAAAATACTAATGTGCCATCTGATATAAATTATGAAGCGATTGGGGCAAGTTGTGCAGGAGACAATGATGCTTATCTGGAGATACAGGGAGTTGTTGGAGGTACGGCACCTTATCAATATGCTTTGAACGGAGAGGAATTCTCAGGTTGGAATGTTTGGAATTCTATGGATGCTGGTGCTTATGATTTGGTAGTGGTAGATGCTTCCGGTTGTACCTACGCAGAGACGCTAGTTGTACCAGAGACGCAGCCAATTGTAATTGATTTGGGAGGCGATATGGAGTTGGAATTGGGAGCATCACATACGATTGAGTTGTTGACGAATCTGAGTGCAGAAGCAATAGCTAAAATAAATTGGAATCCTTCGGAGTTGATTGATTGTATGGATGATGTTTGCATGGAAGTGACTTTGGCACCGATGTCGACTTTAGATGTTGAGGTACAGGTGGTGGACACTATGGGATGTATGATGGAAGGAAGTGTACAACTACGGGTAGATAAAAATCGAGACATTTTTATACCAAATGCTTTCTCTCCAAATGGTGATGGTAGCAATGATTTATTTTATCCGCAAGGGGTAGATCTTTCAGTGGTTAAGATAAAGCGAATGGCTGTTTTTAATCGTTGGGGGGGAACCGTTTTTGTAAATGAAGATTTTCCACTTAACGATCCAACAACCGGCTGGGATGGAAAGTATGAAGGAACGGTATTGAACTCAGGTGTTTTTGTATATCTGATGGAGGTGGAATATGTTGATGGGGTAGTGGAGCAACTTGCTGGCGATGTATTGTTGATGCGTTGATGAAAAATAGAAATTTGTTTAGACGTATTATAACTATTCAGTCGATGATGATTTCGATCTGTCGAGTCGCTAGATGGGACGGAAGTTGGAAGATAGAAGTTTCCCTTTATCGTGTAAATCAAGTTCCTGAAATTAGGAAGACGTGGATATACGATCATGGGAAACTTCGGTTTCTGGGCTGAAAAATTAATACATATTTTATGATTAAATCAAGAGGTATAGTCGTTGCTTTTGGCAACGGCTTTTTTTATTTATACAACTATTTTTGTTGGTATTTAGTTAGGGAAGGACTGTGTTATTTCTTCTCCTGTGGTTTGCCAAATAGGCAGATAGAACAGCTCGATAGATTTTGAATAGTCGATGTAGTTGATCTATGTGGCCAATCAGCTTTAGTTATGTCTCATACTTATTGGCTTTTGGTAATTTTTTGGATAATACTTTTGTTGTCGGAACTAATAATTTTTGCAAAATAAATACCATTAGCAAAGCCAGTCATATTTATTTCAATATGTTTATCTGCAAAATCATCTTTTCGAAAGACATGAAGACCAATGGCGTTTGTTATTTCAATCGCTTTGATTGTTTGTTTCGATTGAAGATAGAGTAGGTTTTGAGTGACTGGGTTTGGAAAACATCGAATCTCAAATGCATTGGAAATTTCTTTTGTAGGATTTGAACCACTTAGCTCTAGATTTATCTGCACGGAATTAGAATCAATAGGATTACAAGTTGCTGATTCGTTTGATAGAATTGCTTTGAAAATAACGGAGTAGGTTCCAGCAGGTAGAATTCCAAGATTTATGGTGTCAACAAATGTTTGTGGAGCGGTAGCAGCACCTTCCCAATAGCAAGCTTCAACCAGAATTGTATGGTCAGGAAGCTCAAAAATATCATAGCCTAGGTAACTACCCTGATTCGGGGTAGAAACATTGGTGAGCAGAAAGATACTGTCTGAACTTGTTGGATTATCTGGAATGATAGAAATATCTCCAAGGTAAGGGCAGCATTGAGCAAATACGCTTGAGAAATGGAAGAAATAAAAAATAGAAAAGAGTAATATTTTTTTCATGGCTTTATCCAGTTTAATTTTTAGAATTATTTGCTTGAGAAGAAGAATTAGGTCTTGTTCTTCTATGTTTTAGAACGTAAATTTAACGGTGAGGGTTGGTTGGCTTGGGAGTATGATAGTTAACATATGAGTTATTTTTGAACTATATTGGGTGTAAATATGATTTTATGAGTTAAAATCGTATCTTTTGGAGTGATTATTGAGTTTCTTAATGCAAGGTATTTATCTAAAAAAATATCGCCTAAGAAATAAAGCATTTGGAATATCAATCGGTAGCTACTCAATGCTTTATGATTTGTTTTATTGGATCTAGAAATTAAATAGGTATTCTAATAGTACCTACTATGATTTTGAATGTAGTAGGATATGTTTATTTCGATAAAATGAATGATCACGATTTTAGTGATGCTCTAATTAACTTTCCTTATGAATGTTATTCAACCTAAACTGAAAGAACCATTAAGTCAAGATTTTTCTTTTCTAAAGGGAATTCTTAATCATGTTCAAGACCCAGTAATTGTTAAAGACAGTAGCTTCCGTTTCGTTTATTTAAATGATGTGGCTTGTACTTTTTGTGGTATTGAGAGGGCGGATATTTTGTATAAAACCGATTATGATTTTTTCTCGAAAGAAGAAGCCGATGTTTTTCGAGTTAAAGATAAAGAAGTTTTTACTACAGGTAAAGGTAACGTGAATGAAGAAAGTTTGACCGATACTAAGGGAAAGACACATATCATTTCAACTAAGAAATCCTTATTCATCAATGAGCAAGGAGCGAAATATTTGGTTTTAGTCATTCGGGATATAACAGAAACTAAAAGAACTGAAAAGCATCTACTGAGATCTATTGATCAATTAGCTGAGTTTGCCTATGTAGCCTCTCATGATATCAAATCACCTTTACGTACCATCCATAGTTTTGCGGAATTACTGAATCAGAAATTTCGATCAGAGATACCTAAAGCTGCTCATACATACATTGATTTTATAGTTACTGCTTCTTTAAGAGCTAATAATTTGGTAAAAGATATTCTTGAGTATTCTATCTCTACCTCTGTAGAAAAAGATCACATACCAGTCGATTTAGGGAAAATTATTGGTGAAATTACAGGAAATATATCTCGCCTAATTAATGAAAAGAATGCAATTATACAGCTTGAAGATTTACCGATCATTTCGGGTAGTAAAATAAGACTCTACCAGTTATTTCAAAACCTGATTACCAACGCTATTAAATTCAGAAAAGAAGAAGTCGATCCTATTGTCAAAATTTCATATAAAAATCTGATTTCTGGTTATGAAATATCAGTGACTGATAATGGACTTGGTATTGAGCCTCAACATTTAGATAATGCGTTTAATCTATTCACTAGACTGAATGCTTCCAATGACTGTAGTGGCTCAGGAATTGGGCTTGCAACTTGCAAGAAAATTGTAAAACACATGGGTGGCAATATTTACTTAGAATCGGAATATGGAGTAGGTACTACTGTACTTATATTTCTACCAAACAAATAGAAATATAATTCTATCCTCTTAAGTTATTTGCTCAAAATTTTCTAAGACGAAAATACCTCAACTAAAGGCTGGTTTTTTTCTAGGTCAATCTCCAATCTAGATATCACAAACTAATAAGGCGTACAACAAGAATTCATCAAAGCTACCATTTGCTCTTTTATTGATAATTGGCGCATTGCTGCAATAGCTGTTCATGTTCGATCCCTTAGGATTGAGCCTTGAATTTTCATCATCTTTTATTGTTATTCCATGGATTAAAATCACCGTGAGCTGACAGCGTCAATCCCAAGATAATCACTAACACTAGGATCAATAAATACAGTTTTTCCTCCTCTCAATTCTCTAAGCATATTAAAGTCATGATCCCTGAAAAAAGGGCCATCAAATAATTGGTGCAAATCAAAATTAAAAAAATTCAACTGGCCAATTAGGTGTTTTGCTTCTATTTGTTTGTCTAATTTATTTTTCAAAATCAAATAATTGGCAATCGAATTAAATAGTGCGGAGTAGCCAATACAATTTGCTTGCTTGGTTTGAATGAGTTCGTTTGGATCATTAGAAACTCGCTTGCTCGAAAAGCTCAATACTTCAATCGTTATTGCATTCGAAATTTCGATTATTTCCTTTAAGTCAATAATTCTATTTACTGATTTAGATTCAATCTTGCTGACTAAGTCCTGATTGATTATTGTTATCGTTTCTCTTATTCCGATCTGATTGTAGTTGATGGTATTTCTGTAAATCCACCCTCTGAAAAGAATTAAAACGAGTAAGCTTATAGCGAATATTTTTAGAGATTTTTCCATTCCTTATTTGCTGATAATCAGGAAGTTATCGTCCATTACATTGCCTAGGAATAGCTTGTTTCCAAAAGGGGCAGCCACGGTAGAAGCTGACATATTACTGCCATCTTCCATGTAAATCTGTTCAATGGAATAAGTGCCTTTCTTGATGTAAGTTAACTTAATAATCTCTGAAGGAGATTTGTTTTTTTTCCCTTTGGCGTAAGCCGCAAAATGTAAAAGGTCAGGATGACAGCCGATCCAAAGATTATTTTCTGAGTCAAATTCTATATTGTCAACACCAGTTTTACAAACAATATTTTCAATAAAATCGAGTGTTCCATCGGGTTTAGTGTGGTATACTTTTACAAGAAATTTTCGGGGTGAAGCGACGAAGAGTAAGTTTCTATTTTTATCAAAATTAATTCCATTGGCATATCCAATGCCGCTAGCTACTTGTTGGTAATTTTCTCCATCGTAATAAATAACGCTTGATGCCGCATAACCAGCATAGTCTTCTAATAAACGTAAAAATCCTCTTTCATACGCGTGGTCATTTGTAAAATAGAACCGATCTCCATCTAAAAGTACAATGTCGTTTGGACTAATCATTGTAGGATCATTTAGTGTTTTGACAAAAGTCAAGTTGTGCTGATATAATTGAAAAAACTCTAAAGAGTGTCCAAGATCAGTATGGTTAATCACCACGACTTTGTAGCTGCTATCTTGCTTGATCATTGAGACTCCATGTGGTGCAAAATCTTTAGGAAATGAACTGGTCAAATTGATTAACTCATATCCCGGTTTTTTCAAATCAATTAGATATAAATGACCAGTTTCTTTTTCGCCTCTTATTTTTGCGGCCCGATCTGTTGCTGAAATCAAGGCAAAGCTATCCGTCAGACTAATGGTGATATCTTCTGCACCAGCCAACTTTAAATTAGCAATGATGGTTCCTTCAAATTTATTTTCAATTTTACGGAAATATCCTGTACTGATAAGTGTATACGCTACAAAAGCGATCAGTCCCAAAAGTATAAACAACAATATGCCTTTTAAATATTTCATAGATGCTATTTATAAATCTTCTTCATGAAATTAATTTTAGTAATAGCTGAAGCCGTGATGAGGCCTGCAAAAAGAGCAGCGCCAACACCTGCTGTAACGATGTCCTGCCCTGTTAAAATTGGGATGCCGGGTTTTAGAAATTTTTGTCGAAACCGATCAGGTGTATGCTCAATGCCATAGATTTCACCATTCTGATAGTTGACAAAATGCTGAGTAGTGAGCGGTGTTGATAATTCGTAATAATCGATCTTATCTCTAAGACGGGGGACTTGTTTGAATAAATGCTCAAACAAACGTTGGCTAAACTTTTCTTTTAATGCCTTGTAATCATCGCCACGTTTCATCCACCGAGTGCCACTCCATTTTGAAACGTAGTCAAACAATTTTTTGATGGGACTCATTGGGCGCTGTACATCTCCAATGTAGTGAATGCCCACATCCCACTCGTAGCCTTTTCGTTTGAAAACATGGGTAAAACCACCAGCAGTATAATGTCGTTCTAGTACCAATACTTTCTGTCCTTCTTTGGCCAGTAAAGCTGCAGTGGTCAGACTTCCCATGCCTGATCCGATGACGATAGCGTCATAATTCGTAGCAACTTGGTGATTTTTTTTATAGGATTGAACCATTAGCTTTTGTTTTTTACCAGCTTTTCAAAATCATCCCATTTAAGGTATTCTATGCCCTTTTTTTTTGCCAAAATATTTAAAGCCATTGATTGACCCAGTGTTGCCACTTTTACACCACGGTACTGACGCCAGCTACCCAGAAGCAATGGTTTTATATACGGCCAGATGGCGAGTGTCATTGCTTGAGAAAACCCATATCGATTCGTTGGAGTTAAGATCATAGAAGGTTGGAAAATACTTAGTCGATCAAAGTTGAGGGCTATTAGTTCATCTACCAATTCGCCTTTTGATCGCAGAAAAAATGATCTAGATTTAGAATTGATTCCTACAGAGGATAATAATTCAAAATGTGATACACCTACTTTTTTACATGCTTTCGCAAAATCTAAAACGGCTGTTTTGTCAATGGATAGAAATTTTTCTTTACTGATTTTCGAAGGCTGACCAACACCTAAAGTACAGATAGCAGTATCATGGTTTCCTAAAAGATTGGCGTACGAATCGGGTTCAAAAATGTTGATTTGATGTTGTTTTACAAGTCCTTTGTCTAGCTCAGATATTTCCCGTCGACCCAATAACGTAAGTTGTTTGACTTGAGATATGTTTAACAATTTTTTCAGTGCCTCTCCTCCCACAGCTCCGCTTGCACCCATCATTACGATTGAGAAGTTACTTGGTTTATTAGTTGAATGTTCCATAATCGTTAGTTCTGTAAATAAAAATATACAGCTCTAAAGTAGGATTAATTATTGGGAATCTTGTTAGTTAAAATGACAACACCCATTGTAATTGTGATTACAATGGGTGTCTCTCAGTGTAGTGGTCTCAAGGTATTACCGCAATAATACCAAAGATCCAATTACCTTATAATTTCCATTATCCTCTACCACACCACGCCAGCCGGAGCCATCATTAAATATTCCTGAGCACTTCCAGACATACACATCTTGAGGCATCATCTTGCCATCTACAATTCCGTCCCAACCTTCCGTTGGTCGACCTTCTTCATCCAGTTCTGTGGTTTCCCAAAGCAACTGACCATAGGTAGAATAAATCTGAAGACGATACTCTTTCAATCCTATTCCTTTCGCCTTAAAGACACGCACATCTCCAATTCCTTGCTCTGGTGAAAAGGCATTTGGAATGAACAAACCATTGATGAATTCTGGTGTAAAATTGACTATCGTATCATCTACACAACCATATTCATTGCTAGACTCTAAATAAATTTGATGCACTCCATTGGTATTAAAACGATGTGTTGGATTCTCTTCAATACTCGTTGCAGCATCTGAGAATTCCCAGAAGTAGTTATCTGAATGGAGTGATAAATTAGTCATCTCATAAGTACCATCACCGCCAACTTCAATCGCTTCAAAATTGGCAACTGGAGTAGGGTAGACTTCCACCAACTCAGATAAATGAAATGTATCTGGACAAATGCCATCAAGACTCGCAATTAGCTGAACAGGATAACTACCTGCTCTATCATATAGATGCGTTGGTTCCGATTCTTCAGAAGTCGTATTATCACCAAAATCCCACAAGTATTGATTGGTATTCGATGAGTTATTACTAAAAGTAACTTCTACTGGTTCACAACCACTCATCGATGAAATTTCCAAACTTGCTTCTGTAAGCTCATATATTTCAAAACTGAGATTAAATGTATCCGAGCAGCTGAACTGATTGAATGATATCAAACTTACTTCGTAAATACCTACTTCGGTATAGATATGCTCCGGGTCAGTAAAGGTTGATGTACTACCATCTCCAAAGGACCATTCGTAATCAATTCCTCCTTCAGAGATATTCTGGAAATTGAAGCTTACGGGTAAGCCGCAATCAGAATTCCTAGTGTATGAAAAATCAGATATAGGTTGTGGTTGAACAATGACATTGTAAATGGTGTAATCATCAAAACAACCGTTGATGTCTGTTGCACGTAAAGTTACTTCGTAAGTACCCGCTTCTAAGAAAGTATGTGTAGGGTTGTCATCAATCGTTGTATTTCCATCACCAAAATCCCATTCATAAAATAAGGCATTATTAGAGTTGTTGCTAAAGCTAACCTCAAGAGGTGCACATCCAAAAGTGGTGGATGGCTCAAAATCGGAAGTAGGTAAATCTAACACGGTGATCTCAGAAGTGTAAGTAGCTGGGCATTGATTGAAAATTGAAATACCAGTCAAGGTCACTAGGTAAACTCCCGCAGTGTCGTAGGTATGTATTGGATTAGTTAACAATGAGGTATCTCCATCTCCAAAGTCCCAAAAGTGTCCTGAAGTATTTATTGCTAAATTAGTGAATTCGATGGTTTGTCCACCACAAACATTCTCGTCGTGCTCAAAGCTAACTTCGGGAGCTGGATAAACATTAATATTGAAAACGGTAGTGTCATAACCACAATCCGAACTTGCATATTGAATCACCAAATAGTTGCCAGACTCGGTGTAGGTATGTGAGGGGTCGGCCAAGGAAGAGGAATTTCCATCTCCAAAGTCCCAATCAATAGTGGCAGTTGGACTACTGTAGTTTGTAAAATCAACGGATAGTGGTGCACAACCATTATTGATAGAAACTTCTGCTGCTGCAACAACATTTGCAGACTCAACCAATAGGTCTACAATGGCAGTATCTGAACCACAAGAATTTGAGCCAATTAATGTAATGGTATAAATCGAAAACAGGGAATCTGTAAAGAAGGCCTCCGTTTCTGGAAACTGTTCAGTAGAAGTATTTCCATTTCCGAAATCCCAAAAATAAGCTGTAGCAGAACCAGATGAAGAATTTGCAAAGTCTACCATCACTGGTGAACAATCTGTCAATGGTACCAATCCAAAATTGATATTTGGAATAGGGTGGACCACAATTAAACTTTGATAAACGCTGCTACCACAAGGGTTGCTCACCGTCAATGTAATGACGTAAGTTGTATCAAAATTTGCTTGCTCAAAATATACAATACCTGGATCTTCTTCAGTACTGGTTTGGAAGTTACCAAACTCCCAGTAGAAACTAAGGCTGTCGCCAAAACTCTGATTATTAAACTCAACTCCAGTATTCGCACAGGTTTCTGTAACCAATGGCTCAAACAAGGCTACTGGTACATCTCCAATCCGAATATCGTGCTCAACGGTATCGGTACATCCAAATTCATTTTCGATAATCAATGTTACAGTATAATCACCTACCGCAGTAAAAGTATAGGTCGGATTGATGTCGGTTGAATTTCCTGTACCTACTCCAAACTGCCAGTACATTTGATTTCCTGGAGTAGATAGGTTGGTAAATTCAACTGGTTCATTTCTACAAGCAAAATCAGGCATACTGAATGCTGCTTCTCCTACAGGAAAAACAGTGATTAATACATCGTCTGTATTTAGACAGCCATTGGGATCTGTGTAAAAATAAGTGAAAGAATATACGCCATTTCCATTCGTTAAAGGATTGAAAGTATTTCCGACAAGGCTACCACCATTATTTGAAATCCATTGACCTCCTAAAGGATTTGCTTCCAGCATAATGATATCTGTGTTGATACAAATTTCTACATCATCCATAGTCTCCACTACGGGTATAGGAAGCACTATAATTTCAATTTCATCCATTACGGTACAATTACCAGTTCCTATTGAGTAACTTAATATATGGGTTCCAACTCCCGCTAGTGCAGGGTCGAAAATAGAACCATTTAATCCAAGACTTCCATTCGCATTCCAGGAGCCGCCGATAGGAGAGGCAACCTGACTAAGGTCGATGATGTCTGTGTTTTCACAAATTTCAAAATCACTACCAGCATTTACATTTATTGGTTCTACAAGGGTGATGATCACCTCGGCAGTATTTTCACAATAACTACTGTCTATATAGGAATAACTTAGTGTGTAGTTTCCAGGACCTCCAGCAGCTTGCGGGTTAAAGCTGTTGCCAACTACCGCAGGTCCAGACCAGTTACCTCCTGCCGGTGAAGCATAGGGTAGTGCAACCAATCCAGGTGTAATACAATAATTGGAGTCGCTTACGGTAATGATCGGAAGTGGCAAGACTTCCATGTTCATCGTTGCGCTAGCAGAACAATTCGTAATTGGATCGACATAACTATAATTGATCGTATGAATTCCAATTCCTGCTATCGCAGGATCAAAGCTATTGCCTGAAATTCCTGTTCCTGTCCAAGTACCACCTGAAGGTGTCACACCACTTAAACCATAGGCAGGTTCGTTGACACACAATACCTGTTCGTTTGGCATTTCAATAACAGGTAAGGGCGTAACAGTTACAACTAAGTTTTCTTCTAAGATACAACTTCCTTGATCTACAATATAGGTCAAAACGTTTTGTCCAATGTTGTCATTATTGGGTGTGAATTCACCTTCTGCTGTTACACCGTTTCCAATCCATGTACCGCCAGTAGGTGTTCCGGATACGAAGAATGAATTTGCATTTTCACAAACTTCGACGTCATTTCCAAGGTCTACATTCACTGGTTCTACAAGTACGATAATGGCTTCTGCTGTATTTTCGCAATAGTTGTCATCTACATAGGAATAGCTTAGTGTGTAGTTTCCAGGACCTCCAACAGCTTCCGGATCAAAGTTGTCACCAACTACACCAGGACCAGACCAACTACCGCCAGCAGGAGAGGCATAAGGAAGTGCAACTAAACCAGGTAAAATACAATAACTCGAATCGCTCACTGTGATAAGCGGAAGCGGAATGACTTCCATGTTCATTGTTTCGCTAGCTGAGCAATTTGAATTAAGATCATTATAGCTGTAGGTGATGGTGTGAATTCCAATTCCTGCTATTGTAGGATCAAAGCTATTGCCGGAGATTCCAGTTCCGGTCCAAGTACCTCCAGTAGGTGTCACTGCACTTAAATCATAGGTAGATTCATTGATACACAAAACCTGTTCGTTTGGCATTTCAATCACAGGTAAAGGCGTAACTGTTACGACTAGATCTTCTTCTAAAACACAGCTTCCCTGATCGACGGAATAGGTCAAAGTATTTTGTCCAATATTAATATTGCTAGGTGTGAATTCACCTTCTACCGTTACACCATTTCCGCTCCATGTTCCTCCGGCAGGTGTTGCTGTTACAAAGAAAGCAGCTGCGTCTTCACAGATTATAATATCATCTCCTACGTTTACAGCTCCACTGGATTCTATGACTATGTTTTGACTTGTTGTAGCTGTTCCACATTCGTTGGTGATTGTTACGTCAACCCAGTAAGATCCTGGGATAGCGTATTGAATGTTAGTAGGGTAGAGCTCACTTGAACTCGAGGGCGTAGCTCCTGGGAAAGACCATTCGATGGATGAAAGAATACCGTAGTTGAGTTCAATGTTGACATTATTGTCATCGAAATCAAGAGTAGCTTCATTACACCATATAGGAAATGGATCAAGTGTTATTTCAGGTGCGGCAGCAATGGTTAGGGTGGTGTCCCAAGTAGCAATACCGCAATAATTTTCGGCAGACAAAAATATAGTATACTCACCCGCTTCGGTAAACATAATTTGTAAGTCATGTGAATTTTCATTAAATGTATCTACATATTCCCATCCATTATTCGGATTGACATCCCAAGTGAAAACAAGACTATCGCCTTGAGATTCATTAAAGAAATAACCAACTGTTGGAATACAGTTTTCATTTCCTGGTGATACCACTGTTTCTAGATATCCAGAAACACTAACCTCTGTTCCTTCGAATATTTCAACTGCTTGGGCATATGCTTGTAGTCCACAACTGGGACTATTGATAACCATCTCAATGGTATAAACTCCTGGGACTAAAAAGATTACTTCAATTTCTTGAGATGCAAAAGTATTACCACCAACGATTTCCCAATCTACTCCAGGAATACCTGGTGTGATTGACCAACTTGGAGCGAGGTCAGTACAATTCCCTGAGCCAACTTCTCCCAATCCTTCCGAATCATTTGTAAACGTGTATATTGTACCTTCACAACCAATAGAAGGTTGATCTACATCAAATACTAGATCGAGCGGCTCACTTATTTCAATCGGTTCAATAGTCGCTTGTGAAGTACCACAAGGATTGCTTGCTAATATTTGTACATCGAATGCATTGTCATAATTGCCAGTAGAAGTGGTATTATCACAAGACGATTCTAAAAAGGTGTATGAAAAAATAGAAGGTACATTGTCCTGCGTATAAGTAGCAACTATTTCACCGCTGATATAAACGGTGTAAACGGTCCCTGTTGCATTACTTGCGGTATTTGTCAATGGGAAATTAATAGTAGCTGGCACGCAAAGTCCAACGGTGTTTCCAGGATTTGCCAAACCAACAGATGGATTACTTCCGTTGTAAAGTGTATAAGAGTTAGTGCTGATACAACCCGTAACGGTCGTTACCGTAAGGGTAATTGTGAAATAACCGTAAGTTGAATAATCATGTGTGATGGTAGAAGTATTTGAAAAACTAGTGTTGTCAAAATTTTCAATGCTACCATCTCCCCAGTTGATAGAATACGACTGGTTGATGGAATAAGAAGCAGAAGCGTTGTAAAGTTCTAAACTAATTTCAGGGTTACTACTACAAACACGAATCATGTTATCTTCCAAAATTCCTGAACCAGGAATAACGCCGATCGTTGGGTCTGCTTCACCTTCTACGGTTATGCCCATAGTGTTGCAGGCAATGCCATCTTTATATAATACTATAGTGTATGGAACGTCAACATAGTTTTCAGGATAACTATAGCTGGCGGCGGTGCTAAAAGCGTCGATTAGATTATCGTTGTTGAAGTCCCATGCATAAGAACCAGAAGGATTGTCAACGTTAAAATTAACGGTGGCTGATGCACATGGACTCGAATCTGAAATTAGGATATCGCATTGGCTAAATGCAGATTGTATTCCCAATATAGAGAGAAGTAATGTTATGTAAATGTATGCGTTTTTCATATTCTGTCAGTTATTTAGTATTTGAGGCTTGTTTAAGGATTCTGTTCATCTCTAACTGCTCAGTATCTAGGGTTTTTCGGTATTGCAGTGTTGTTCTGTTCAAAATATAGACTAGAAGAAATGGTAGCAATCCAGTGCTCTTTTTCCGTTTTTACCTTTGCCACCTCCAGGAGGGCCAAAAATTGAAACAGTAGAGTTACCTGTCCATCGGAATGCAATTTCGTATACGTTACCAGCTGCTGCACCTACACCAGTTGTGTTGGCATCATAGCTAAATCCGATAAACATCTTTTTGCCTTTATTGTATTCGACATAGGCACCAAAGGCTAGTATCCATGCATTTGTATTTTTGTGGTGAGAGAGTACATTCTTATTCTGGTAAAGCGCACCGACGTAATAACCATTGTAAAGTAGATATCCACCATAAGTGAAAACTTGTAGGTTGTCTTTAAATTTAAACAAACCATCGCCTTGTACATCCGCTTTGAAATTTGGAGAAATCATTAATTCGTTCTTTCCAGTATTAAAGTAGGTGAGTGGAATCATTGAGCCAGCATGAAAAGTCATTCTTGGTGTCAGTTGAGTTTCTAGGTTTTGTAGTGACTCTTGACCTGCATTACTTCCGAAGAGTGCAGGTAAGTGACTCATACTAATACCAACACTGTGGTGTACATCCCGAAATCGTTTTTTGAATATATTCATATCCGAATTGAATCTCCAAAGTACACCCATATTGAAATCAGTATAACTCGTCTTGTCTATCACTGGTGTAAAAGTCGATGAATAAACGTTTCCATTTATCTGATCTAATTGATCTGAGAAAATCAGTTTATCCCAATCAACACGCTTTTGATTCCAGGCTGCTTCTACTCCAATATGTATGTTGTGGTTTTTCATTGGAATGAGATAAGCATAAGACATACTTACTGAGGTAGAATTCAATTGAGCCAGACCTTGTGTATTGCGGAAAATGCTTATGCCAATGCCACTGTTGATAAAGGGTTCTTGGATTTCGGCTGAAAAGCCATATGTTCTAAAGCCTTGATCTACATTGACCCATTGCATGCGCGAAACACCTGCAACAGAAAGACCCGCTTCCAAACCGGTAAAGGCTGGATTCAAGTAAATGCGATTGGCATAAAACTGCGAAAAGGAGGGGTCTTGTGCAGTAATTTGTCCTAGGTATAGGAATCCCAGGATAATGGTAAACATTAATCTCATATTAGCATGTTATAATGAAATAATAGCAACTAAAATGGGGGCAAACTTAGTGATATGTGTAAGGATTACTGTTTTCAAGAAGGGGATTCTCTAGTAGTGTGTTGGGATATACAAGTATACCTCCAAATCGTGTACCAAAGGGCTTTTTTTCAACTAAAATTGTGACGCTGTTTAGTAATAGATACTTGATGATAAGTTATCAAGTGTAAGTAATGAAAAGAGGGGGATAAAGAAGATTTTATAAGTTAGCCCCCCTGTTTGTTAATTTTTAATATTTAAGTGAGAAGCTCGAAAATGTGACACAAAGGGGTCTGCAAATTGTAATTTTTTAACATATGGTATATACTAAAAGCTGACATTCTGTTGTCTATGCTCAATTATTCGCTTGAATGTTGATGGAGCTTAAAAGCCATTTAGCACGAAATCACTGACCAAATCTCTGTAAATACTATGCTTTTCTTTGGACATGTTGCGCCATAAGTCACCATGACTAAGTCGATGCACATAGATAGTTTGAAAATTCCTAAATTCTGTTTCTCGAATGGCATCTTCAAATATTTGGGTATAATTGAACATATTCATATCAGAGATCAAAAGGAGAGGAACACCTAGGTTCTCAAGATAACTAGTAGGGGAGGCGTCCAAGAAGTGCGCTTCCGTTGGACCAAAAACGGCTTTCACATGCTCATCTGCGAGATGCTTTCGGGTTCCATTGAGGAAAGCTTGATGGTAGTCAGATACATTGTATGTACCGCCAATTGGAATGTATCCTTTTACATTGCTGAGCTCCAATCCAACTTCTTTCAAAAAGCGATCATCTAGGCTTATAAGTGCCGCTAAATGTGCACCTGAAGAAAAGCCTCCAATGTATATACGATTGCGATCATAGCCATAGTTCTCAGCTTCGTCATATAGCCATTTAAAAGCAGCTGCCACGTCTCTTATATGCTCTGGATGTTGAACACCTTCTGTCAAAGTTGAGTCTTTCCAAACGGCAGAACTGAGTCGATGTCCTACGGAAGCAACGGCTATTCCTTCTTTTGCAATTTGTCTAGCCAGATCCATTTCCATGTCTCTATTGACATATGACCAAGCGCCACCGCCAATCCATATGAGTAAAGGGAAGCTGTCAACTCCTTGCGGAATTACTAGATTCAATTGTTGGAGCGTATCGTTTGTTACTTTGGAAGGAGCTAGGTAGCTGATGTCGTTGGTTTCTTTTAGGCTTAGCTCTTTTTGGCTTTGGCCTTTAATGGTGCAGCTGAAAAGGATGCTGAGGAATAGTATGTGAATAATGTTTTTCATGATCTATTTAATTCCGTGAACTACTTATTAGTGAAAATCTGAATGCGAAACCCAAGTCATTTTTTATCAAAAACGAATTGCTCTAAAATGGAAAAAGGGACATCCCCATGTTCTAAAAGTGATCGATGGAATTTTTTTAAATTGAAATTTGATTTTTCTTCCATGTGTTTTCGCCACTTCAGAATTGTGTCTGCACCAAACTTGTAAGTGATGACTTGTGCGGGCCACTTAGTCATTCGATTGATTTCACGAAGTGCAATATCGTCTTGTCCGGAAATATGCTCTTGCCAATAAAGTAAGGCTTCTTCATCAGTCCAGCCATAATAGTTGAGTCCGACATCAAGAACAACACGAACAGAACGAATGATGTCCCATTCCCACTTGCCAAGCTCGTCATAAATATCACGATAAGCACCAATGTTATAACCAATTTCTTCAACGTAAGCTGCCCATCCTTCTCGATATCCGGAGTATCGAAACATTTGTTGAATCTCAGAAAGGGCTAAGCCTTTGGCAATCGCGATCTGATAATGATGTCCGGGGGCAGCTTCATGTATGTAGATCCATCCGATCTGACGTCGGTTATATGGTTTGTCAAAGCGATTGTAAAAGAAAGTACCTTCACTACTTCTGTAGAAAGCTGGAGTAGGCACAATAACGGGCCTTGTGTTTTCTTGAATATTAACCTGCGGGACTAATTCGAGAAAAGGAAAATTCTGACTAAGGTTTTTAGCTACGATGTCTCGCATTTCTTCATAAGCAGCTTGCACTTCATCGTGTGTCTGATAGAAAAAATCAGGATTATTAATATGTTTTTGAAAGGCAAGACTATCGAGTCCTGTTTTTGACTGAAGTGCTTTTATACTATTTTCTACTCGAGCGATTTCTTGTTTTCCAAATTCAAACATTTGCTCAGGACTAACGGAAGCGTCCACCCATTTTTTTAATAGATAGCGGTACCATTTTTTGCCAAAAGGCAGATCTGATGTGCCGGTAGTTGGAATTGTATCGGGCTTAATTGTAAGCCATTCTTTTTCAAGACTGATGCGAAGTTGATGCATTTGAATTTCGTAATTCATTAATTCAAAATCCAGTTGATTGCTTTTGTTGAGTTGTTTGACGTCAATCGTTTTTAGCTTGTCGGCCCATTTAGTAAAAATTTGTTCTTGTGTCAATATAGAATCACGACTACGAATAAGATTCAGGTTGTCAACGTAATCGATTCGGAAATAGCGTAAGTCAAGACTTTCGTAGTCTTCGATAAAAGAGCTAGTGATTTCCTCCCAGTTTAAGGACGATGATTGACTTTGGCAATTAGTATAAGAAATGAAACAGAGGATTATATACAGTATTTTATTCTTCATAGGATTATTTCAATGCAAGGATTCTCTTTAGCTAATGGAGTTTAGAGGCTTTTACCAAAAGTAGAAAATTTGTAAAGAAGAAGATTTGTAAAATATTGCTAATTTTCAGTTCTACCAGAATATTTAGAAGGAGGAACACCGAAAATTCGTTTGAATTGCTTAGAAAAAGCAGCGAGGTCATTGTAACCTAGATGAAAAGCAATTTCAGAAAAGGAGTATTTCTCCTTTAATACCAACTGTTTAGCCATGGTCATGCGAAGCTGTTCCTGAAGCTCTTGAGGTGATTGTTCAAAGCATTGTTTGAATAATCGGAGGAAATGATATTTGGAAATATTGCTTTGCTGAGCAAGAAGATCAAGTGTGATTTTGGATCTAAAATTTTTATAAATGAAGTTACGTGATGAGAGTAACCTAGGAATCAGAATGCTTTGAGTTTTAGTCTTTTGAACATCGATGACTCGTTGGAGTTTGTAAAGTTCTATAGAGAAATCCTGCAGCTTATTGCTAAACGATTGTAGTAGCGCCAGTCCATCTACTTCTGATTTTTTTTCGTCGACGTGCAGGCCTTTAAAGGCGTTTCCGAAAGGAGTAGAGTTCGCACAGTCAAAGGCGGTGTTAAATAAGAAATCGCTTTGCTTACTGTCATTTAAATGAATTGAAAAAATATCAGGATTCAGATCAATGCAGATACCATTAATCTGTCTGGAGTTTTTTGGAGTTATAGCCTCATAGTTTTCATCTTGATGAAGCAGGATGAAATGACCTTGCGGAACATCCACGATCTGTTGATTGATCAGATAGGTTTCATGCCCTTGAGCAACGTACTTTAGTGCAAGACCTTTTGTCTTGCCCTTGAAGTGGTAGCTTCCAAAGGCTTTTGACAATTTTATCTGTCCTGGCTTGTTGCTATATTTTAGTTCGTTGGTAAAGGTATTCATCCTAACCACAAGATAGGGAATCCAAGTAACTTAGCTTATTTTTTAACAAATCATGTTTCTATTTTTTGTAATACTAGTTTTCCTAAACATATTAAGGTATTGAGCTGGTACTAAGTTCTGCAAAAAAAAAATCCCAGGTTCTGAATTTCAGAACCTGAGATTTTTAGATGGAAGTTCAAAGACCGGAGGAGGAAATTTTCTTCTAATGTACAAGTCCATTTTAATAGTCCACCATGCTGAGTTTTACCTTGGTAGTAAAGCCTGTTTGACGACTAGTCCCGTTTGGTCTTCGACTTTCCTTTATTTCGAAGGAACAACAACAAGCGGCAAACTCTTCAATGTTCCTTGGTCAGCAAGCAAAGTGACAAAATAAGTTCCCGTTTGCAATCGACCCGTATTCCATTCAATCAATGAATTGTTTACTTCTTCTATTGCCAATTCTTTCACTACTTCACCGAGCATATTCGTCAATATAAGTTTAACGGATTCACCATCAAATCCCTGCGTATTAATATAAAGGCTTTCTCCTCGTAATGGATTTGGGAATATAGATATACGTTGATCTTCAACAGATACTGTTGTTTCATCCGAGCGGAAGCCACCAGGAGCAGCACCTAAGAGATCAAGCGTGTAGTCTTCTACTTCACCAATCAGGAATTCATCACAAGCATCGGAGAAGCCTTCTCCATTTTGCTGAATGCGCATTTTTACAGAGCCAGCAGCAACGGATGCGGGCACAGTTAATGTTGTAATCGTTGTATTCTGATATTCACCATCTGGGACGACCACCAATTGATTAAATACCAATTCGTCACTACTGAAAAATTGATCAGCATTCCAGTCAATCCAGATCGTCCAATATTCATTGTGTCCTAACCAACCGTAACCTGAAGTTAATGCGATTTCATAAGCTTCTCCAGCGACTACTGTAGTCGAAAGGCTGGTGAAATCACCATAGCCGCATTCAGTATCACATTTGCCAGAAGCATTGTCAATGGTACCAATGGCAATGTTTTTAATCCATTGATTCCATGGTTGCGCTCCAGAAGATGCACAGTCGGTGCTGCCACCGCCACCTTCACAGGCATCTGGGATACTGTTATTATTGGTGTCGATAGAATCATCAAATCCAGGGCAAATATCTTCAGCATTGCAAGTACCATCATTGTCATCATCTGCATATGTTCCACTACAGTTACAATCTACATCAACTATGTCGTTGATGGTACATGGGTCACCATCATCACATGGTAGACCTTCCGTTGTACAGCCTCCAGTACCTCCACCAGCAATTAAAACGTTTTCTGTTAAAACACAGATTTCATTCCAACCAGCATCGAACTGACGGACAGAGAGCGTATAGTTTCCATCTGCTATTGAATTGATGGTTGTTGGATTATTACAGTTGTCAAAACAAGTATAAACAAGATTCCAACTGTTGTCCAAAAACTTTACTTTATTATGCGCGGCATTCAATCCAGTGATGGTAATACTATTTCCGTTTATGCTATAGGTAATATTACAATCGCTTGGAGGAGTTATTTCTTCACCTTCACAAGTACAGCCATCTGCCTGGATCATATCATTTTCAGTGGTAGCATCTCCATCGTCACAAGATGTACCAGGAGTAGTTGGAATGTTGGCATTGTTGTCGTCGCAATCATCTGCGGCACAAACACCATCATCGTCTTCATCAGTACATGGGCCAGCTGTAATATTCACCGAGTAGTCCTCTACTTCTCCAATAGGAAAGACTTCACAAGGACTTGCAAAGCTTCCTTTTTTTGCAGCAATTCTCATTTCAACCACCACATTTTCAGCAATAGAAGAAGGAATATTAATGGAAGCATTTACAATCTGATTGTTACCGTATTCTTCAACAACTAATTCACCTGCATCTGTGAAATCTCCGTCGTCATTGAAGTCAATCCAAACGGTCCAGTAAAGATCTGCTTGTTGACCTGGCCAGCTTAAACCAGGAGTCAAAGTGATATCATAAGTTTCGCCAGTATTTACATTGGCTACTAAATTGGTGAAGTCACCATAACCACATTCAGTATCACATTTACCTGATACATTATCTATGTTAGAAAAACTAACATTAGTGATATATTCACTCCACGGCGCTTCACCTTGAGGCTTGCAATCATCATTAGGGTTATTGGCTTCGGTAACCGTTACTGTGAAAGAACAGCTTGCTGTTTGGTTACAACCATTAGCTGCTGAGTAGCTGATGCTTGTTAGTCCTAATGGAAAAGAATCACCTGATTCAGGGCCTTCAGTTTGTGTTAAGGTAACGGAACCTACCGCACAGCTTGAATTGGTAGTAGGTGCATTCCAGCTTACTGGTCCACTGGTTGAACCAAATGGAATTTCTATTGAAAGGTCATCAGGGCAAGTGATTGAAACGAAATCGTTTCCACCGTTGTCTAGCAAAAAGATGGGAGTTGCGTCAAGGGAAATCCCATCGGCATCAATCATAGAGCTATTGTCGGTAATAGAATAATTCCATTTAAATCGTTCAACTTGATCGTATTCAAAATCAGAAGGAAAGCTGTAAGTGCCAGATGCATCTTCCGATTGGTCAATTACGGTTTCCGCCCAAAGCATATAAAGGTATTTTCCATCAGGTCGAGCAAAAGCATATCCTTTGATACCATCAGGAAGATTCATGTCAGCAGTTCTGTCTTCGTCCCAAGTGTTGCCCCAGAGCATGTCTGAGGTTGTTTTCATCGCAACACCCTCATCTTCCATCACTTGCTCAAAAGGATCTGTGTCATACAAATCTTCGTAAATTCCCATATCTCCAAATCCAAATCCTGATCCATCTTTGTTGGACATGGAATAGACATGAAACTGGTGGATATTGTTGGTGATGGCGGTGATGTAGCATTTCATGATATAGTTTCTTTGTCCTAATGTAGAAGCAAAGTAATTATCGTCACCTTCAAATTCACGAGGTACATTCATCTCTGTTGCGATGGTGTGCTTTGTAGGATAGGTATCACCATCATAACCGTAGTTGGCTAAAATTTCTGCAAAGAAATCACGTCGGTAAAGCATACCAAGTGCAGCGCGATCAGAATGTCTTTCAAAGAAATTGTCACCTGATCGGCGGGTTGATCCATCAATGTGTGGGTAACTGTGTAGGCCCATCACTTCGAAGTAAGCACCACCGTTATGCGGGTATTCAGCAGTAACGGCACCACCATCAGGATTATCTGTATTTCTTAGAAAAGCATCCATGAAACTTTGGTATCCAAAACCAGCAACAGTTACAAAATCTTCTGGAGCAATGGTTTCGATTATTTCGTAGGCGATTCGTACGGTACGAATATATTCTTGGATTGGAGCTCTTAGGATGTTATCACATGGATCAGGATCTTCATCCCACCAGTTTCCTTGTGGATCTCCCGCATCACGCCATCCTTTGTTACCAGTAAGGTCAAAAGCAGGTTCATTCCAAATTTCCCAGAAGCGAACATACTCATTGTATTGTGTTACTGTTTTGTAAACGTATGCTGCAAAATAATTTTCATCATTGTACGGGGTGCCATCTGTACCATCATCCCAGATGGGCGTGTATAGGTTGGCAAACATTTCAGACTGATGGCCGGGACAGTGCTCGGTTTGGTCTTGGTGCCAAGCTACAGGTCCGTTAAGGGTAGCAGTAAATTCGTCCATTCCAAGTGCAGTCCAATGTTCGAATTCATCAACTACTACATCGTATCCATAGATTTCTAAAACCTTTTCGGAAAGAACAGGACGGATGGTTTTTGCACCAACTCCCATTACGCCTAGGGCTTCGTTACCTGCAACAAGATCACCAAGTTCTTCTTGTTGCCAAAGTGGGAAGTAGCCTAGATTGTTTCCGGGTCTGAATACGCCGGTGTATTCTGGGTTGACCGTTTGAGCGTTGTAATCGAGTTGAGCAAATGAAATAGTACAAATAAATAAAAAGAGTAGCGTAAGGGTCCTTTTCATGGTATACTTATTTTGTTGTGTAGAGAAATAATTTATTGTTTCCTGGCTGGGGAATTATTTATCAGAATGCTTGGTAAGTGAGATATAATCAGCTAAAAATTTAATGGGAGGATTGTGTTAAATTGCCGATTACCAAACAAAGATATTTAAAGATTCTGAATCCAATAGTATTTTGAGTGTTAATAATTAGTCCTAAAACACTGGTTTTTAATGTTTTTCGTGGTTTTGGGGGCTATCATTGCTTCAAAATTAAGCTGGAATGCTTAGAAAGGAAAGAAGGATTTTTCTAAATTGCCAATAGAAAAAGGCTATTGGAAGCTGAGATTTGAGTAGGATTTGAGGGGCGATTGCCAATTATATATGGTTTGGAGCTAATGTGATGGAGCTTTGTTTTATGTTTGATTCCGACTGACATAATCAATTGCTGGTTGACCTGTAAAGCCCCACAATCGAATTCTGGAGTAATTGTAATTACTTATATTCGAGAAAAACAAAAATACAACTACAAGTAATAAGCAATTTTTAGACTAACAAATGCATCAAGAAAACGATAGTTTCCTTCCTCGCGAATCGGATTAAAAATACTCTGATTTAGATCCGTCTCTAATTCTGCGTCTTCAGGCAATTCACTAGATTGTACATTAAGGAATCGCGCTCCAATTCCCACTGCAATTTCAATAAATACATGATTTGAGAACTGCTCAGCAAAACCACCCACTAAAAAAACAGAATTTATTTTGTTTTTGACTTTTATAGGCACGATCTGCTGGTAAGATTGGTTGTACCTCCAAATGGTCGCATCTCCTTCTACGTTGACGGCCTTGTACATATGTTGGATTCCAACAAATTCGATGTTAGAAAATCGGTTAAGTTGTTTTTTGTAAAAACGATACTCAGACTTTAATTTGAATCCATCAAAGTCAGAATTGGTTTTACGAACAGCACTAGTCACATAACCAAATTCAACTTGTAATCCTTGTAGGTTAAATGTTTTGGCTTCTATACCAAACTGAAAGGCTGGAGTAGTAGACAAAAGTGGAAGCGGAATGAACTTGATGGCAAAAGCAGGTTGACTGATAATGTCATCTTCGTCCGTAATTTGTGCTGTTGAGTTGGCTGTTGCCAAAATTAAAAAAACTAGGCAACAACAGATATTTTTTAAATATTGGCTCATATTCCGTATGCAATTTGAGAAACTAATTGAATATTACTAAGGTCAGTATAGTCAAATTGGAATACATTTTCCGGACCGACAACAAGAAGCAAACCATCTAGTGGAATTACATCAAAAGCAGTGAAGTTATCGAATTGTTTGATTAGTTGAATATTCAGAGGGTCGTTTACATCATAAATTTTTAATCCTGCGGCATCATCGCAAACGAAGAGTGTTTTGCCATCAAGGCCAACACCTTTGGGTGCTTCCATCTGATACTGTGCAAGGAGAGAAGGATTGGTCAGGTCGCTGATATCGTAAATGCGGAGTTCATTGGTTTGAATATTATCAATACCACCGCAAGGTTGATCTATTCTTGCTAGTGTGTTGAGTGTTACGTAGGCATGTGTTGAATCAGCGGCAACAGGATCACAGGAAAAAGTTTCAAAGGATTCAAAGTAATTTGTTGCAGAGAGTTGAGTAGGTAAACCATTTGCCTCAATCTGGTAAATAAATAGACCAGCACCTGATCCTACAAAAAGACGACCGTCAAAATGGAAAATACTTTCAATGCGCTCGCCGACTATTTGTTCATCTACTTGCGCTGGCTTTGTTTCATCTACCAGATCAAATGTTTTAATAGAGGAGGCATCTACGATGTACATAAAGTTATTGACGATGATGAATCGGGCGTAAGAACCTGCAACACCAGTCTCACCGGCTTCAGCTAAACTGCTGTCATCCTGACAAGAAAATGCAAGAAGTGTGATTAAGGTACAGAGTGTGAATATTAAACGAGTCGAGCTATATATGGATTTCATAATATTAATTTTTTAGCTTGAACGAAGTGATGATTTTGAAATACTAAATCAAGATTACCTAACGTTGACAATTCGGATTATCCAAAAGAGTTTCTTCCCAGCCAATCACAACACCGTTGGCGAGGTCTACACATTCAAAAAAACCAGAGTAACCTTCGGGGAAAGTCTTCTTAGCTTCGGAGTACAAATCTTTCACTCTGCTCGTCACTTCAATCTCTAGGATATTACTAATGTCAATAGCTACCAAATCGGTAACATTGTCCACGTAAAGTGTGTTGCCTTTGATGGCAATGTCCTCACTACCAATGACTTCGATGAATCGAATAGGAACAGGGTTTTCTGGATTGGAATTATCAATTACGTGAATACCTTTGTTCCGTTCATTGACGTAAATAACGTTATCCTTGTAGTAGATTTTACCTAAATTTTCGATGGGTCGTGGTTCTTGACTACTGATTATATCCCAGTTTTCATTAGAGGTATAAATAGGACGCAAACCTTCAACGGTACCTACTGGTTCTGGATTATCAAAGTCAATAACTTCGCAACTATTGATGCATAGCGCAAATAGTAAGAGTGGGAGTAGTCTTAAATTTTTCATTGCTTTATTTTGCTGTTTAATATTTTTTGGAACCAGTTTTTGACTAAAAATACTGAACTGGTTGCAACTTATAAATATGAAACGACTGAGGTTTTTAAATTGCTGCTAGGGGAGATGGAAATGTTGAGAATGGAAAATTTGATCTGGTAGTGTGGTTGGATATGGGAAAGAGATCCAAGAGTGCGTTCCAAAGGAGCGATGGAAGAGATGTGAAGAAGTTGATTTACTATGGGAGACGTTTACTAAACTTTTATAGTCTAGTAAACGTCTATTTTTGAAACTGTTGGTCTAAGTGGATTTTACAATTTCACAAATTTCAAAAGCTGAATGCCCTCCTCAAATTTAACTTCAAGAAATAGCATTTGTGGACTTAATTGTTGCAAGTCTAAACTTACTGTTGTATTGTTGAAGCCATCTTGATCTAATAGCAATTGTCCCATTGAATTAAAAATTCGGAGCCTTTGAATCGGTAGTTTCTGCGATTCAACCGAAAGGTTATTCCCCGCAGGATTTGGATATATTTTTACTTTGTTTAGTTGATTAATGTCATTGGTAGAAAGAATGCAAGGTTCGCATTGACTACCACCACAATCGATACTCGCTTCATCGCCGTTTTGGATATGATCTCGGCATGACCATGAAGTTCGAGTTTGGATGGCCTCAGATTCCAAATCGTTTTTAATGGTGGTCTGATCTGTTGTCAAAGTACCGTCGAGTAAATTGTTTAGTTCTAGGGAATCGACTAGTAAGTCATACATTTCCTGTGTGCTATCCACAAATTGGATTAGTTTGTATTGAGGACCTCTTATGGTCCAGCTAGAAGAATTTTGATCAACAATTTCGCTGTAATTGTAATCACGTGTTGGGCCAGGTTCTCCATTTAGCAGGTGACTAAAACTCAAGCTGTTGTACACACCGCCAGGTAATTCAGCTCCAGCTACTTCCAAAATAGTTGCGTGAATATCAGCGACATGGACCAATGCTGATTCGCGTTCACCCTGTCGAGTCACGCCAGCTCCGGCAATAATCATTGGTACTCGAATACCACCTTGATACACCGTCCCTTTACTGTGTCCAGCAGGATAGTCGTTGGAGGTGTTACCTGGAGTTCCATTATCGCCAATGAAAATGACGAGGGTATTGTCACGAACATCCTCTGGGATAGCATTCAAAAGTCGGTTTATATCGTAATCAATCGACTCAATCATCGCAAGGTACTTTCTATAATTATTACCAGTAGGAGACATGGTGTACATCTCTGAAGGAGGCAAATGAATCGGAGAGTGGGGGCCAGCATGTGCCACCCATAAAAGCCAAGGTTGTGTTTGCGCATTGACCCATTCAATTGATCCATCAGTAATGCTAGAAGTGACATAGGATGAATCAGTAGCAGTGACACCATTTTCCGTTTTTTCCCAAGCATAGTAATCATCTGTAGGGTTTGCACCCAAAAAGCCCATGTATGCATCTGCCGAGTGATCGAGAGGATGTGAAGCAACTGCAGGAGCGGAGACATGCCATTTACCAAAAGCTGCGTCTGCATATTCGTTATTAGTATAGTTTTCTAATGCTTTGAAAATGGAGGTGTGATCCAAGCTTAGATTTCCAGGAGTACCAGTTACACCTGTTTTTACCCCATATTTGCCACTTAAAATATTTGCTCTGGTTGGGGTGCATTTTGGAGATGAGAAAACATTGTCAAATGTAATACCAACTGATCTTAAACTATCAAGCGTAGGAGTGGAAGGTAAAAGATTTGGTTGATGATAACCATTTAACACGTCAACTCCCATATCATCTGCAATAATGAGCAGTATGTTTGGAGGATCGTCTTGCGCAGATATTTGTTGAGGAATAGTTAGAAAAAGTAGAAGTGCAAAAAAGCTTATTGTTTTCAGGTGTAATTTGTATGTGTGCAACATGTATTTGGTTTATGATGATTGATAAAGGGTTTGGACTTATATAATTATGATTGGTTTAAATTTGGATACGGTTTATTTCATTAAATGTTTGAGGAGTATTTGGTGCCAACTATTGAAAACCTTCCAAAAAATATTTTCACCCTCATTCCTTCACCCAAATCAGTAGTGAACTCGCATCCATTTGAATATCAAGTATTTGGCCACCTTTTAAAAACATTAAATTTGTCGCATCCTTCACCCCATTTTTATGATCAATCTCCTTCGTATTCGCAATTAACTTCCAGTTTCCTGCAGGTAGATTTATTGACATAAAACGGTTTTTATTAGTAGCTGCGTTTAGTAAAACTAAGACCTTTTTATCAATCATATATCCCAACATGCTTTCATCTTTTGGTGTAAGCCATTGATAGTAATCATCTGCAACTGCTTTGCTTTTTCGAAAGACTTTTCCGTATTCCGACAATCGAAAAGCATTCATGCCTTTCCAGAAGTCGTGCATGTTTTTATAATCATTTTTATTGTTGGAATTTGCTTGTTGTCCTACATTGTCCCAAATGAATTGGTTAGCTGTTCGGTGATTGTAAGTGTCGCGATATCCATGCATGTAAACTTTATGTTTAGCCTTGGTTTCTTTCACAACTTCCTTTAATGGCGCATGAGCTTTGCTACGCATAATCTCTGATCCTCCCTGTGTTACGATAGGTCCCAAAGAAGTGTAAAGTAAGGTGACCGCGATTTTATAAAGCTCTTGGTCAACCGCTGTTCGTCCATCAAAATTAACCGAACCAAATTGATCTGCTAATGCAAAATTATCGTGAATGTCTAGGTAGTTGATGCCACTCAGAGGTGTTTTGTCATCTGTGAATTTACAAGTCAATCCCTTCTTTACATTTTCTCGTTCAGCGAAATTTCCTCCAGGCCAACCACGATCTGCCTTTTTTGTATTGAGTTCAAAGACGGGGCCTTTAAAAGCATTCCTTGTATCATCTTGAAAGAAGGTAATAGGGGAGTCTTCCTTGTACCAATCCCAATCTGGATTATCTTCAAAGGCAGGATCATTGGAGCCAATCCATGCTTCACCATAAACGATTTTATCTTCTCCGAGAGCTGCTTTCAAGGCTTTTAAAGTTTGCTCATCTATTTGTCCTGCGAGGTCAATTCTAAAGCCATCAATTCCAAATTCATTGACATAGTGAAGACATTGGTCGATGAGCCAACGTTGAGTCATGGGGCGGTTTTCAGTTTTGACTTCATTGCCATAAGCACCGATGTGCTCAAAATCTTTTGTGCGATAATAATACTGTTTGTCAATGGCGTTGAAATTGAAAAACCAAGCATTAGCATCCATGTTTTCGGCGGTATGGTTTGGTACAATGTCGATGATGACGGCGATGTCATTGTCATGAAATGCCTGCACCAAATCTCTGAATTCATTTCGTTCGGTTCCAGGCTCCTCGCCTTTAGTTCTGAATCGAGATTCAACAGCCATAGCGTGGGAAGTTCGATAACCCCATTGGTAGTTTTCCATGTTGACGCCTTGGTCAATCATATATGGATCATCTTTGAATGAAGCCTGCCATTCTGCGTCCGGATAATGAAGGTATTCTTGTACGGGCAAAAGGTGTACTACGTTGATGCCGAGGTCCAGTAGATAGTCAAAGCCAATTTTTTTATTTTGTTTGTTTTTCAAACCCGGAGTGATCATGCCTTTGAAGGTTCCTTTGTGTTTTTTGTTCACAGGGAGTCGGTCTGTAAAATCCTGAACATGTACTTCATAGGCGATGACATCTTCCATTTCTGGAATGCCATTCTTGAGTGGGGTGGCAGGTTTTGTGCTTCTCCAGATTCGGGCCTTACCCCAGGTGTCGTCACTCACGCGTGCATAAGGATCCGTGATGTGTATCGGATTCGTTTCATAAAAATGATTGCCCGGATCGTCGTGTCCATGAACAGTGAAGTCGTAATAAATGCCATGTAAATCTTCTTTGAAATTTGCTTCCCAAACCCCATCTTGATCTTCTTTCATTTCGATGCTTTGGTAAGCTTTTTTGTCGTTTTTATTTTTGTATAAATAGAGCTTTACCATTTCTGCTCGTGGAGCAAAAAGCCTGATATCGGTGTTCGATTGATTTATAGTTGCACCGAGTTTTTTGGTGGATAATGTTTGTCGAAACCAGCCATCAAAAGAGCAAATAGAACGCAAGTTTAAACTTGGAATTTCTAGGTAGTAAACACGCTTTTTATTGAGTGTTTTTGCAGGAACAATCAGGGTTGTGTTTTTAGAATTTGGCAAAACACTTTTTACCGCGATTTCATTTCCTTGTGCATCCTTGATGAGGTATGCCTCCGCTACTAATGGTCGATCAATATTGACTTCTGCCCAGATTAAATTATTGTTGATTAACTCTGCTTTTAGTCCGATGATGATTTCCTGTGGCATGAAAACGAGGTTACCGCCTTTCTCGTTTTTTGCCCCAGCTGGAGGTGACTGCCATTGACTTTTGTCAATTAAAAATTTGAAGAATGTATTGGGAGGGATGATTGAGAAGTCAGGGTTGTCGATGGTCAATGTCCATATGTCATTGTTTTTCTCTAAGTTCCATTCGGGGCTGTTTGCTGAGCTTTCCCAATATCTAAATGTTCCTGTGACGTAAACATTTTTTGGGTTAACCTCATAGAGCGAAGGGTCGAATATGAAGCTTAGTTTGCTTTCTTTTTGTGAATAGCCTTGTAGTTTTTCTTCAGTGGTGAATGATTGCGCTAGGAGATTGAGCCCCAACAAAAGGAAGAATGGAAAAAGTATGATTTTTTGCATGGGATGAATTTACGGAGAAATGTGCTAATTGAGGCTTGTTTTGTTTTATTCCTGTGTGATTGTACTATATTTGTTTCATCATGTCAATTGTTTTGATAGAATAATTGATGGTATGAATTATGATTGAAAAAATATTTTGGGATAGAGGCTTGTCATAATAAGGGAATCCAGGAGTTTAATAGATGCGTTGTAAATAGTATGGGCTGTGATCCCGAGCGACGAAGGAGTCGAGGGATAGGGTGAAGAGGATAGGTAATTTCGAGCGATTCTGCGTAAGTTCAATTAAGGTAATAAGTCGAGAAATCTATCTCCGATAAGAGGTAGATTTCTCGGCTACGCTCGAAATTTTCGATACTTGAATATTTTGCCCCTCGACTCGTTGGACTCGCTTGGGACGAGAAGTAACTATTGATGACTGCCCATTTTATTCGACTCGTTACACTCTCAGTGGTTTCTAAAAGCTATACAAGGTAGACTGAACAGTGGTACAAGAAAACTTATTTTTTGTTTTACATAATCGAATAGTTATAAAAAAAAAACAAGCATGAATATTCAGCAAATAAAATATATTTTGGCAGTGGGAGAGTTGAAATACTTCGGAGCGGCAGCAGCGCAATGTTTTGTAACCCAATCGACATTGAGTACCATGATTGGGAAGTTTGAGGATGAGATTGGAATCAAGATTTTTGATAGGAAAACGAAGCCGGTGACGGTCACCAAGGAAGGAGAAGTTTTGCTGGAGCAATTGAAAATTATTATTAGGGAGGTTGACAATTTGGATGAATCAGTGAAGCTATTAAAAGGGGAGATGAGTGGAGAATTTAAGATTGGAATTATACCAACGGTGGCTCCTTATTTATTGCCACGTTTCTTGAGTGACTTTGCAGGGCGATATCCGAATTTGCAATTTTCGGTAACGGAATTGACAACCGAATCCATCATAAAAAAACTAGATGATCGAGAGATTGATTTGGGAATTGCAGCCTTACCGTTGAAGGTGCCTTACTTGATGGAATATCCTCTGTACAATGAGGAATTTGTTTTGTTTGATTGTACGCCAGATGGAACGAAGTCGGCAAAGCGAGTGGAGGAAATTAATAAAAGTAAGTTGTGCTTATTGGCAGAAGGACATTGTCTGAGTCAGCAGATTGTAAACCTGTGTAACTTGAAAAAAGGAGATTCAAAATCTGAAATGAATTTTGACTTCAAGGCTGGATCAATAGATAGTTTGATTCGTTTTGTTCGTCAAAGTGAGGGAGTGACTTTGCTACCTTATTTAGCAGTTCTAGATTTTTCAAAAGC
>CAKZUK010000248.1 GCA_937921775.1 uncultured Saprospiraceae bacterium | reverse complement strand
GTTTTTTAAGATTTATCAAATTGGGACTATTACATAAAAATTTTCTCAGTAGTAAAAATAGATAATTATTTGTTCAGTTTCAAAGTCTGCGGCTAAATAAAACATAAAAATAAATGCTCTAATCAGAAATAACAACAAAGCCTAAAATATAAGTTACTTGTTACCAGACACTTAAGTCACATTATACTAATTTAAAATGTTTCAAAAGTTAAGTCATTTAACATATTTTTTTAAGTCCAGCAAGTCTAAGAACTACATTTCCATGTAGTTCTTAGACGAACTCCCTCAATACTTGTCACTTAAATGACGAGTTTATATTAAAGCAACTACTACCTTCTTAGAAGGTGGTTTGACAATTTCTGAAGGCATAGCCTTCTAGGCCTCAATGCCAATGTCATGGTCATAGAGAAATTTTGAACCTATCGAGTTTATCTGGCTAGCTAGACAGGTTTATCTGGCTAGCTAGACAGGCCACCAGGTAGGATTTTGATTTTACCCAATATTGAAGAGATACACCTTTGAGGGAACATTCAATATTCCGAATTCGATATTCAATATTTCTCAACAAAATTCTTCCTATTCCCATGCCATTACCCTCATGCCTATACGCTCCACACAGATCCCAATTATCAGAACGTGAATGTAAAGCTCTCAGAACATGACCACCTCCAAAGGAGGTGGATTTCTAAATTAAATTAAATTTGGAATATGGTGTCCCCACCCCATCAGCTAATAAAGTCGATCATGCAATCAAAAAGTGCAAATAGAAAACAAGATCTTAAATCTGCCCTAGGCAGATCAAAATGATGGTGCATTATGATACTTTGGCTGCACTCAGTATAAGCTTTGATTGATATTTTGGATTGCGGCTAAGCAGTAGTCTTACATATTGATTCCTTCCTGAATCATTTTTAGTCGCTCCATGAAAGCCGGTCTCCTACGCCTAGATACCTCTATCTTCTTACCGTCATCCATTACTAGGTATCCACCATCACCTTTCACAAATTTTCTCATGAAGTTGAGGTTCACCAAATGACTTTTGTGTACACGATAGAAGTTGACAGCTCGCAATAATTCTTCGTAGGACTTAATGGTACGAGAAGCTGTAAGTTTTTCACCACTGCGCATATGAATGTGCGTATAGTTGTCTTCAGCTTCGCAGCGAACAATGTCTTTTATATTAATAAAATAAATACCATCCAGGGCGGAGATACTCATTTTTTCGAAAGCATTCGGGTTTTTATAGTAGTTTTCAAAATACTGAAGACGTTTATCTATTTGGTTTTCTTTTCCCAAACGGATACGATCCACTGCATCTTTCAACTCATCTGGATTAATAGGTTTTACAACAAAACCAATAGAACTATAGTTACAAGCTTTTACAGAATGTTCTTCGTAAGCAGTCACAAAAACAATATCAAAGGAAACTCGTTTCTTTTCTTGCAACTGGTCCAATAGTTGAAAGACAGAACCATCTGGGAGGTTGATATCTAGAAAGGCGACATCGATTTTAAACTTTGGATCACTCAACAGTTTCATGGCTTCGCTGATTGATCCAGCTTCTCCTTCCACTTTGACATGAGGACACTGTTCCTTAAGGTGATTCTTTAAGTTGTTTAAACTTTTTTGTTCGTCTTCTACGATTAATGCTTTGATGTTTTTACTTTTCATGATCTGTGTGATAGTGTGTTCAAGGAGATTATTGTATAAAATATTGTGGTTCTTCAAAAACTTCCAAAAGTTAATTTCGTACAAGCATAGATGACTATTTAAGTCATTTTTATATTTGTTTTAAAGTATCGCTCTAGAAATTATGAAGAGGGGTCTATAAGTAACGTGCTAAATTAATAAGAAAAATATTAAAACAAAATAGAATATGAGATTATTTTCATCTGGGGTCTGGATAAATTAGATTTGAGTGTGTAACGAATTGCCCGAATCCTTTTTTAAAGCCCTTAGCGATTGGTCCTTAGCTGGTAGCCTCCCGCCTGCGTCCGCCTGAGGAATAAGCCCTAGCCTTAACAGGATCGACAGGTTTGAAGGAAGTCAACAGCTAAGAGCTAATTGCTAACAGCAGGCAATTTGTCACATACTCATTACAATTTACTACCAATTGCGGCCACTAGGCCAGTCTCATCAATTCACATATATTGTTTACTTTTGTTAAAATAACTAGACAAATGGCGAGCGATAACATAAAAGAACTAAGTCCATTACGGGAAAAGATTCATGAAGTAATATTTGAAGCAGATACCAGTACTGGTAAGGCATTTGATGTAATACTGTTGATTGCAATTGTAGCGAGTTTGATTGTAGTGATGTTGGAGAGCGTGGAGGTGCTCAATGTGGAATACCACGACCTATTTTTCGTATTAGAATGGGGACTCACTATTTTCTTTACCATTGAGTATACCCTTCGTCTGTATTCGGTCAGGAAGCCGATGAAGTATGCGACGAGTTTTTTTGGGATTATCGATTTACTTGCGATTCTACCTGCATTCTTGAGTCTTTTCATCGCAGGTACCCACTATTTAGTTGTAATCCGTACACTGCGAATCTTGCGTGTATTCCGAATTTTCAAACTGACTAAATTTCTAAAAGAGAGTTCTCTTATTATGAATGCACTTCGAGCCAGCCAAGCGAAAATAACGGTGTTCATGGTATTCGTTGTACTGATGGTCACCATTGTTGGGTCTATCATGTATCTGATTGAAGGTGGGACCGAAGGGTCTGGCTTTACTAGTATTCCACGAAGCATCTATTGGGCGGTGGTTACACTGACGACTGTGGGCTATGGAGATATAGCCCCTCGTACAGAGATCGGACAGTTCTTGGCAGCCGTTGTTATGATTATGGGCTACGCTGTCATCGCTGTTCCTACTGGAATCGTTTCCGCAGAAATGGTCAATTCCACCAATCTGGAAGATGAGCATAAATTCGATGAAGTAAGTACTCAAGCCTGCCGGTCTTGCTCTAGAGACGGACATGATCACAACGCTGAATATTGTAAATTTTGTGGAGAAGAACTGAATCATTAAAAGAAGAATAACCTTTCTATATAGACCTCTTTTCAACTATTCGTCCTTTTACCTCTCTTAGCTTTTCTTAAACATCCGATTAAAGCCATGAAGGAAACAAGGGTCCAAGTCCCTTCAAGCAAAACAAATGGATAGTATTGCATTATCCATGATGCTAGACAAGCTAGAATCGCTCCGATTAAATTCATTAAGATGTATACAAAATCTGTATGGCTTAATCTGTCATTTAAATTCAGAAAATAAGCCGTCAATATTAATGACACTCCTATAAATCCTATTAGGTCTGTTCCAGTCATATCTTTTTCTTAATTATTATCAGAAAGAATTGAAGAACGCCCTTTAACATAGATTCTGCGAAACAGAGAATACTCCTTATTCCTAAGTTACCCTAGTAGTCGCAAACAAACGCTTAATACTATAGCGACCACTTCCATTGACAAATACCAAAAGTAGTCCCCCAATTATTGCTACATTTTTCATGAATAAAAGTGACTGCTCCCGCTGAATATCAATCGGATCATTCCACCAAGAATGTAATACCAAAGTAACGGGCACATAGAACACAAGCAATAAAATGGCTCCAAAGGAAGATCGGTAACCTGACAAAACTAGTATACCTCCTAAGATCATTAATATGATGGCGCTGACTAAAAGAAAATCTTGATTCCAGGTAAACCCATAATCAGTCATTTGTGATTTCGTAGTTTTAAAAAACTTAATCGAGTCATATGCCTCAAACAAGAAAATAAGTGCAATAAAAATTCTTGCTATTAAATCTGCTATATCTTTCATTTACAATTTCTTTTTTCTAACAATTCAAAATCATCGATTTTAATCATTGATCTTTTATCTCACAATCATTCACTTTTAAAACTCAAAATCATCCACTTTTTAAAACTCAAAATCACCCACTTTTTAAAACTCAAAATCATCTTTTTACAAACAAAGCAATCTGGTTTGCTACACGTTGGCCATCAATGGCGGCGGATATAATTCCTCCAGCATAACCGGCTCCTTCACCACATGGAAAGAATCCGATAATTTGTTCATTCATCAATGTTTTGGGATCACGAGGTATGCGTACTGGTGAACTAGTGCGGCTTTCCGTTCCTATCACGTTGGCTTCTTCAGTCATATAGCCACGCATACTTTTTCCAAAATGCATTAATCCCTTTCTTAAGACTTCATAAATCTCTTTTGGCAATAACTCATGCAATGCAGCCGAATGTAAGCCGGGAATATAAGAGCTACCAGATAAGTCGGTCGAGACCTTTCCTGCAACAAAGTCTGTCATTCGCTGAGCCGCTGCTTTTTGAGTTCCGTCGCCAGCTGCAAACATAGTTTGTTCTACTGATTTTTGAAATTCTAAGCCCGCAAAAATTCCATGCTTTTTAAATGGGCGAAATAAGTCATCATCAACAGCAACGACCATCCCGGAGTTGGCATAAGGTGAGTCTCTTCTAGAAAGGGACATACCGTTGACAACAATTTCACCAGGTGCAGTTGATGCTGGTACGACCAAGCCTCCTGGACACATACAAAAAGAAAAAACACCTCGCCCATTTTGCTGACTAGCTAATCGATAACTTGCAGCAGGAAGGTCCTTCTCTCTAGGGCGCTGGTTGTATTGTAACTGATCAATTAGCGGTTGAGGATGCTCTACCCGTACCCCTAGTGCATAAGGTTTGGCTTCCATTCTTATCTCCTTGCGATCTAGCAAATAGTAGATGTCTCTGGCTGAATGCCCGGTGGCAATAATTGTTGCATCGGCCAAATGCTCATCCGTTTCGTTAACGACAACTCCTCTCATTGTTTCATTTTCAACAATCAGATCGGTTACATAGGAATCGAAATGAACTTCGCCTCCATATTTTTCAATTGTTTCGCGGATGTTTGATACAATTTGCGGTAGTTTATTGGAACCAATATGTGGATGTGCATCAATCAAAATATCTTCTTTAGCCCCATGTTCTACCAAAAGCTTGAGGACATAATCGATACTACCTCTTTTACCGGATCTAGTGTATAGCTTTCCATCGGAATACGTACCTGCTCCACCCTCTCCAAAACAATAATTAGAGTGTGGATTCACCTCACCCTCCTGTTGAATTGCTTTGAGATCTCTTCTTCTTGCTCGCACATCTTTTCCTCTGTCAAAAATGATAGGCTTTAAACCCAGCGCTAATAGTTCAAGTCCTGCAAAGTATCCAGCGGGCCCTGCTCCAACTACGATCACCCTTTTAGCCGTTTCATCCAAAGGCTTGAGCCCATCTAAGAAGGCAGCCTCTGCTTGAAATTCCTCATTTACAAAAACGTCAACGCGCAATCTTACCACTGGGCGGCTTCCCCTCGCATCAATTGAACGCTTCATTACCTTTACATCCCTTACTTCCGTCTGCTTATACCCACTAGCAGAGATAGCTCGTCGACTAATTTCCTCTTGATCGAGCGCTTCTGTAGGGAGCATTTTCAATTCCAGCGTTTTTATCATGCCGCAAAGATAATAAGTACTTTGGTAACTATTCAGCATATCTCAGGAGCTTTGCTAAGTCTTCAAGCTAGCTTTGCACTGAGCGAGAGTTGGAAAAGCCTTTTAACTTTTACTTTTTCCGCTTTAAAAAGCCTTAACTAGGGCTTTCTTCTCAAAACTATAAG
>CAKZUK010000247.1 GCA_937921775.1 uncultured Saprospiraceae bacterium | reverse complement strand
GCTTCGCTGGAGCGAAGAGCTCCGTGATTGAGTGAACTTCCCACTTTCTCCTCAGCCCCGCTTACCCAACCAAACCCCAAAAAGTATCAAAGCCATTCCAATAAAATGATAAATCGTAATCGGTTCTTTATCTAAGGCTCCCCAGAGTAAGGCAACCAAAGGAATCAAATAACTCACCATAGAAGCGAAAACAGCATTCGTCATTTGTACCAACTTGAAAAATAAAACGGATGCCACCACGGTACCCACTAGCGCCAATATCATGATAAAGCCAAAGGAAGTAAGCCCTTGTTCGTGGCTTGTCAAAACTTCAATAAAATTGGTAGTAAATAAATATGCAAGTGCAGGTATTCCAATCATGAAAAAACTAACCGCACTCAAGGTAAACACATCAATATCCTGTAAATGTTTTTTTATAGTGTTGGCACTAATCGCATAAAGCATAGAAGCTAGCATCACCAAAAAACCATAAGCACTATTTCCATCCAAACCTGCTTCTTTCCCAAATAATATCAAAAAGGCAGCACCACCTAGTCCTACCAATACCGCAATCGTTTTGTTCCAACTAAATTTTATTCCAAAAAATAATAGTCCCAATAATAAGGTGAATAGGGGAGTCAATGAACTCAGTACTCCGGTGATAGAACTATTGATTTGCGTTTGCGCTAAAGCAAAAAGAAAAGAGGGAATACAACTTCCAGCAAAACCTACTATCGCATAGTATTTGGCCTTAGTCCAGTCAATCAATTTGTAACGCATGACAAAGTAGGGGAAGAGGGCTATAGCCGAAATGCTAATTCGAAGACTGGCTACTTGCTCAGGAGAGTAGGCGACCAATCCTTTCTTGATAAGGATATAGGAACTACCCCAGGTCAGCGCTAAGAAGAAAACCAATCCCCAGCTTAATGGAGATATAGTTTGTGTCGTTGTTGATGTTGTTTGATTCAAAGTGCCGCAAATGTAGCTATTCTTTTGTTTCTATGTTGCTCTAAAATGGGGATGGGACCTGTAGAACTGACGAAAAAGCGCCAGATCTACAAATCCCATCCTATACTATATCAAACGAGCCCGCTTGGTGAGCCAGAAAGGCCTGCGAGCCAAGAAGATTAACGATTGATCACCACCTTTCGGTAAACTGCATTAGCGCCAGACCCAATGCGAAGCATATAAGTACCATCCGCTAAATAACTCAGATCAAAGGTCTTACTCAAGGTCCCACTACCAAAGTCAAGCAGTTCATTTGTTAGGGTTTGACCCAAAACGTTCATTATCCCGATTTCCAGTTCTGCTTTCGCAATACCTTTTATCTGCAAAGTGAAATGACCATCATTAGGATTCGGGAAAAGAGTAATCTCATCAAATGACCCGAGCTCTTCCAATGAAGAAACCAAAATACTTACGGTCTGTTCCGTTGTATCCGAACCACAGGCATTCATAGCAATCAAGGTCACCGTGTAATCGCCAATGGTAGGATAGAAATGTTGTAGTTGCGTATTGTTTGTATTGTCAGTGCTGCCATCTCCAAAGTCCCAAAGATAACTGGTCGCACTAGTTGAGGTATTGGTAAAACCAACGGTATTGTTAGATTGATCAAAAGTAAATCCAGCATTCGGAATATCATTAACTGTAATTAATGAATTCTGTGTCAAAGTCGAACTACCTGCAAGATTGGTAACGACCAGTGTTACATTATAGGTACCTGGGGCATCGTACACAACAATCGGATTTTCTTCAGTCGAACTAGAAGGTGTTCCTCCAGGGAATGTCCATGCCCAGCTCGTAACATCAAGTGCTGATTCATCTGTAAAGCTAACCGTGAGTGGCAAACAACCTTCCGTTACATCTGTTGTAAAACCAACTGCTGGAGGTATGCTTATAACTACAGAGTCTGTCCATGTACTTGTACCGCAAGAGTTAGAAGCTACGAGTTCCACATAGTAAGTACCGTCATTTGCATAACTATGTTGTGGATTCGTTTCAGTACTGCTGTTGCCATCGCCAAAGTCCCAATTGTACATGGTGGCCCCCGTTGTATTGTTTACGAAAGTAATGTCAGAACCATTCAGGATTCCAGTAAAATAAGCTTCTGGTGCTTCTGAAATATTAATGTATGAAAGTTGAGTACTCACATCACTTCCACCTGCCCCATTTACTTCTAGACTAACATTATAAAGACCTCCGGTAGAATAAGTAACTACGGGGTTTTGATCCGTAGAAGTAGTAGGAGAACCTCCAGGGAAATTCCAATTCCAACTAGTCGAATTAGAAGATGATTGATCAATAAACGTAATCACCATTGGAGCACATCCAAAAGTTGTATCCGCTGCAAAGGAAGCAACCGGAGCTGTTGAAACAGTAACCGTCTGACTGCTGGTGGTTGTTCCGCAATCGTTACTGGCAGTCAATACAACAGTGTAAGTCCCGTCCATCAAATAAGTGTACATCGGATTTTCACCCATGTTCATAGCACCATCACCAAAATCCCAAACGTAAGAAGTCGCATTGGTAGAAGTATTGAAGAAACTAAAGTCAGGTCCTGTTGCATTAAAGTTAAAACTAGCAACGGGCATGTCAAGAATGTTGATGTAATTTGCTTGAGTCGAAACATCAGATCCAGCATCATTCGTTGCAGTAAGCGTAACGTTGTAAGCTCCACCTGTTGAATAAGTAACTACAGGGTTTTGGTCTGTAGAAGTAGATGGCGTAGCACCTGGAAAACTCCAAGACCAAGACGTTGCGTTAGCAGATGATTGATTGGTGAAGGTAACAGTCAATGGCGTACAACCTTCTAAGTTGTCTGCGATAAATGCAGCACTTGGTGCAGTTACCACTTCCACTGTTTGTGTACTTGTAACTGTTCCACAATCATTCGTTGCGGTCAAAATCACAGTGTAAATTCCATCAGTGGTATAAGTATGTGTAGGGTTTTCATCCGTACTCATATTTGTATCGCCAAAATCCCAGCTATAACTGGTCGCTCCGTTAGAAGTGTTTTGAAAACTAACCACAGCTGCACTTTCATTAAAATTAAAATTGGCAACCGGTGTTGCTAAAATGGTGATATAGTTTGTTTGACTTGAAACATCAGTACCAGCAGTGTTGCTTACAGTCAATGTTACATCGTAAGTACCACTTGTGGAATAAATAACTACTGGGTTTTGATCTGTGGAAGCTGCCGGAGTTCCACCAGGGAAGTTCCAGCTCCAAGCTGTTGCGTTAGCAGAAGATTGATTGTTGTAACTAACCATGAGTGGGGCACAACCTTCAGCAACATCTGCTGAGAAAGCAGCACTTGGTGCAGTCGCAATTACAACAGTTTCTGTAGTCGTTACAGAACCGCAGTTATTCGTTGCAGTTAATGTAACAGTGTAAGTTCCATCGTTTACATAAGTATGATTTGGATTTAGATCTACACTTGTGTTGCCATCACCAAAATCCCAAAGGTAGCTATTCGCTCCAGTGGAGGTATTGAATAAGTTAATACTGGTTCCAGAAATATTAGAACTAAAGTTGGCAGAAGGAACATCAGAAATGTTAATGTAGCCGATCTCACTAGTTGTGTTGACTCCTGCTGCATTTGACACCGTTAGGATCACACTATATGCTCCAGGAGTACTGTATTCAATGACTGGGTTTTGATCAGTAGAAGTATTTGGTGTGCCACCTGGGAATGTCCAAGCCCAATTTGTTGTATTAGGAGAAGATAAGTCAGAATAGTTTACCGTGAATGGCGCGCAACCTGAAAGAGCATCTGCCATGAAGCCAGCCGTAGGAGGCGTTACGATGACGATGTTTTGGGTGCTGCTTGCAGTTCCACAATCGTTGGTACTAGTCAAGGTAACGGTGTAAGAACCATCTGCCATATAAGTATGACTTGGGAATGTTTCCATGCTAGAGGTGCCATCTCCAAAGCTCCACATGTAAGTATCAGCGTTGGCTGAAGTATTTGAAAAGCTAACTAAAGAGCCTGCGATATTTGAAGTGAATACAGCAGTAGGGTCTGTGTTGACCACAATATAATCGGTTTCAATTTGAGTACTGTTCCCCGCTGCGTTGGTTGCTACTAAAATAACAGTGTATGTTCCTGGAGTAGAGTAGCTTACTGAAGGAGGATTCTGCGATGTAGAACTCGAAGGATTACCTCCAGAGAATGACCAATTCCAACTCGTTGCATTAGGTGATGAGAGATTGTTGAAGTTTGCAGTGAATGGTGCACAGCCCGTAGTTGTGGCTGCACTGAAGTTAGCAGTAGGAGCTGTAACATTGCCAGTAGAAATTTCTACCACATCATCGTAAACTACACTGCCACAATCATTCGTTGCGATAAGCGTAACTGGATAATTGCCATCACTAGCATAAGTATGTGTTGGGTTTTCTTCCGTGCTGGTAGTGCCATCACCAAAGTCCCATAAATAAGTGTCTGCGAAATCAGTATTGTTTGAAAAATAAGCATTTAGATCAGTTACACTTACATCGAAGTCTGTATCAGGTGATTCTCCAATAGTGATGTAAGCTGTTTCTGTAATGCTGTTTGATCCTGCTGAATTTGAAACCTCCAAGCTAACTGCATATGTTCCAGCATCTTCGTAAGTGATGATTGGATTAGCAACCGTAGCCATGGAAGGCGTACCTCCTGGGAATGTCCAAAGGTAGTTGCTTGAATTAGCAGAAGACTGACTGGTAAAATTGATTAAAGCAGGGGTGCAGCCAGAAGTTAGGTCAGCGGTGAAAGCTGGTGTTGGAGGTACCACTGCGTTGCTGTTGTCCGTAAGAAAAATTGGCGTACCCGTCAATGCAATTCCAGTTGAGCCAATAGTTGATACCTGTGCAGTTTCTGAAAAGTCCCATGTTCTCTTTTCGAGATCAGTAAGATTCATGGCTGCAGGGAAAGTATAAGTAGCTGAGGCAAGTTCAGAACTATCAATTGTAGTCTCTGCCCAAAGTACATAAACGTAATTGTTATCTGTATTTAAAAATGCAGCTCCTTTTGTACCAGCAGGTAGGAGTAATGCGTCTGTTTGTGCTTGATCGTAATCACTTTTGTAAAGAAGCTCGGAATAAGTTTTGTAAGCAAATGCTTCATCGTTTTTAGTAGCATCATAAGGTACGTCACCAGCTACTTTTTCGTAAAGACCTAACAAGTCAAATTCATCTTGAGCAACGGCATAGTCTGTCGTTTCCGCAAGGTTAAACATATGCATTTGATAGAAGTCATTTCTATGTGCAGTTACCAGTGCTTTGATGATCCAATTAACTTGAACTTCATCATCACCAAAATTTCGATCACTAAATGACCTTCGCGGAACATTGGTCTCTGTAATGATGGTATGCTTTTTTGGATGAGTGATTCCATCGTAGCCATAATTGTCGAGAACGTCTTGGAATTTATCGCGGCGATCGGTCATACCCAAGGCAGCGGCATCAGAGTGACGGGTGTAAACGAAATCAAAAATATCATTACTCCAGTATCTCAAACTACCATCAATGTGTGGGTAAGAGTGAAAACCCATGACGTCAAAATAAGCACCACCGCCAAGTGGATAATCAGCATTTACACTTCCATCGTTTGGATTATCTGTATTCCTAAGAATGGCATCTAGGAAAGCTGGGAAGCCAAGTCCTGCAACAGAGACTTGCCCGTCCGGATCCTGCGTTTTAATAACTTCGTAACAAATTCGGAGTGTACGAATATAATGAAATATTGGAGCTCTTAATTTATAATCACAAGGTTCTGGATTGTTTTCCCACCAGTTGCCTTCCGCACCAGGAGGTAACCATCCACGTGCACCAGTATAATCAAAACCAGGCTCGTTCCATATTTCCCAGAAGGTGATGTATTCACCATAGTTCTCTACTAGTTTGTAGACATAAAGCGCGAGGTAGTTTTCATCATTTACGGGCGTACCGTTTTCACCATTATCCCAAATGTCATCATATAGATTATCAAACATCTCAGACTGAGCATCTGGGCAATAGAAATTTGGATCTCTATGCCAGTCTGCTGGAAAACCAACAATTGTTGTCAGGTCTTGCAAATCAAGATTGTAATAATGCTGATAGCTGTCCACGCGATAATCATAACCATAGTTTTCTAGAAAGTGCTCTGGCAAAGAAGGACGAATACTTTTAGCACCAACGCCATCTACTCCTACGGCTGGGTTTCCAGCTGCGATGTCTGCCAACTCTGTGTCGTCCCATGGAGGAAAATAACCAAGGTTTGTACCTGGACGGAAATGTCCATCATATGAAAAAATGGTGTCGTTGGCAGTATAGCCAGGTGCCTGAGAAAAGGCTAGACTCATACTAACAAAAACTAATAAAATAGTAGTGCTTAGAGATTTCATGATTCCTGATTTTGTAAGCTTATAAGATGACAAACAATATGATTTATACTATAAAATAGTACGGCTCTTTAATAGAGTCAAAGTCCATATCTAATGGTTGACTGATTCGTTTTTTTTTACAATTGGTGAATCCAATTGGTTTTTAAATCGGAATGTGACTTTGGAAAGGGGTGGTTTAACTGAAAAGCCTTAAGGCTTTTAAATATTTTCACGGCTGCAAAGATATGGAATAAATAGATAAAAAGCAGGAACTAATGTAAATGTAGGCGGGATCGACGTCTGGGAGACGGACTAAGGCCTTATTCACTGGGAGAGAGGTGTTTTTAAATTTTGATTTTATCAAATATGATCTCTTTTTCGGGTTTGATTTTTAAAATATACCCTACTTATGGTAGATGGCATAAATTGATAGCTTCGAAGCAAATTGCCAGAAGTAGAACAAGATGTAGTTATTGTTATTCCTCGAAGTTCAAAATATTTGTAATGGAGGAGCCCGACTTACCCAAACAATCAATTATCGCTGAATCAAAACTTTGCCAAGCACCAAACTATTAGCTGTCCGCACTTCCAAGATATATCCACCTTCAGGCAAATCACTCAAATCAATCTGCTCCCTCAACTTTCCCATCCCAAAAGGAAAGGACTTGACAAGCATTTGCTGACCAAGCATATTGTAAACAGAAAGCAAGGCTTCTGTATCAGGAATTCCGCTAAGTGAAATCACAAATAAACCATTCCCTGGATTCGGAAAAATCATAAAGGATTCGAACGTAGCTAAATCTCTAGTGTTAGTCAATTCGATATTGATTGTTTGAGCAATCGTGTCAGCTCCACAAGCATTAGCAGCGATCAAGGTAATGTCGTAAGTACCCGTCATGTCGTATTGATTTGTTGGATTGGTTTCTGAACTCGTATTCCCATTCCCAAGATCCCAAAAATAATTATCGCTATTGCTAGAAGAATTATTGAAACTAACAAAACCATCTAATTCCGTAAAGTCAAAATTAGCAGTTGGTTCATCCAAAATAGCAATGTACTCCGTCAATCCGAAAGTATCAGCACCCAAGCTATTGGAAGCGATTAGTGTAACGTCATAATTTCCAGGACTGTTGTAAGTCACTAATGGATATTGATCCGTAGAGTTAGCTGGATTACCTCCCGGGAATGCCCAAATCCATGCGCTACTATTCGATGAAGATTCATCATTGAACTGAACCGTCAATGGCGCGCAACCTTCTTGCAGATCAGCAGAAAAACTAGCTGTTGGAAAACTGGAAACGCTAAGGGTATATGTAATGGAAGTTTCACCACATTCATTAATAGCAGTTAGTGTCACTTCGTAGTCGCCACTAGTTGCATAAATATGTGTAGGATTTTCTTCAGTACTGGTATTATTATCTCCAAAATCCCATAAATAACTGGTCGCATTATTGGCAGAGTTAAAGAAAAAGGCATTCAAGTCGGAGGTTCCAAAAGTGAAGTCAACACTAGGTGCGTCATTAGTGACCAACACGTAGTCTCCTTTGTATTCGGTATCCGATCCTGCATCATTTGAGGCAACTAATTTTGCGAAAAATGATCCTGGTGTATTGAACGTGACCACGGGGTTTTGTTCGGAAGAAGTACTTGGATTCCCATCCTGAAATTGCCAAAACCAAGCTGTCGTATTCGGCGTAGATTGATCAAAGAATTCAACCGTCAGTGGTGCGCAACCTGAGCTAATACTTGATGTGAATTCTGGATTAGGTACTACATTGCTTGGATCAACAATAATGGTTTGAATCAAAGTATCACTGCCACAGCCATTGTGTGTAATCAAAACAATATCGTAATAACCATGAGTAGAATAAGTATGTGTTGGATTCGCTTCTTCAAACATAAATCCATCGTCCATATTCCATTGATATGAAAGTTCGTTTTGTGAATTATTAAAGAAGGTAACAACGAGTCCGTCCACAACTGCTGTGAACGCAGATGTAGGTAAGTTTTCACTAACTACGACTAAATCATTTTTGACCAAAGTTTCTGTACCTACTGCGTTTGAGGCAACTAGCGTTACATCAAATTCACCGGCTTGATTGTAAGTTACTGTTGGATTTTGTTCGCTAGAAGTTGCTGGTGTACCTCCTTCAAAGGTCCATAGCCAAGAGGTAGTGTTGGTAGAAGATTCGTCAAGAAAGTCAATGGTAAACGCTGCACAACCCAATGTACCCGCAATGTCGAATCCGACTGTAGGTGGAATCAAAACCGTATTGTTGACATCCGTCAAAAAGATAGGACGTCCGTCAAGTATAACGTTGGTACCGTTAATGTTTTGTAGGTTTGCTGTATTGCAAAAATCCCATTCTCTTTTTTCGAGATTGCTAATATTTAAAGCTGCTGGGAAATCATAATTAAAACTAGTTGCTTCTGATTGATCGACATAGGTTTTCGACCACATCACATAAGTATAATGACCATTGCCATCTAAAAAGGCAGCACCTTCTACTTCGTCAGGTAGGTTCATGGCAGCAGTTTGATCTAAGTCATAAGTTGACTCAAACAAAAGGTCAGAAGTGGTCTTGTAAGCAATGCCTTCATTGTTGGCAATTTGATTGTAGGGGTAGATGTCATACAAGCGTTGGTACAAGCCCATGAGCTGAAATTCGTTGACCGCATCATCGTAATAAAACGGTTCTGCCAAATCAAAAATATGCATTTCCAACATGTCCTGTTGAATCGCTTCTATGTATGCTTTGATAATGAAGTTGACCTGCGCTTCTTCTGAGCCAATATAATTTCCAAACTGCTTTCGCGGAATATTAATCTCCGTGATCATCCATTTCTTTTCTGGAAAGGTATTTCCATCATAACCATAATCAAAAAGTACATCCTGATAAATAGTTTTCGTGCGTTCAATACCAGAAGCCGCTTTGTCAGAATGCCGGAAATAATCAAAATCCTGAATGTCATCATTCCATTCGCTCAGCGTTCCATCAAAATGTGGATAAGAGTGAATACTCACCGCATCAAAATAAGCACCACCTCCAAGTGGATAATTGCTCGTCACTGCTCCTTCATTCGGGTTGTCGGTATTTCGTAAAACGGCATCCATGAAACTCGGATAACCAACTGCTCCCAAAGTGATAAAAGCATCGGGATCAATGTAGTTGATGACTTCGTACGATATTCTCAGAATGCGGATATAATGAAAAATTGGTGCACGCAATTTATAGTCGCAAGGATCAGGATTGTTTTCCCACCAGTTGCCCGGTTCTCCCGGAGGTAACCAACCTGTTAGAAAAGTATAATCAAATCCAGGCTCATTCCAAATTTCATAAAAAGTAACATTGTCTTTGTAAAGGTGTACGAGTTTGTAAAGATATAAAGCTAGTGGATTGTCGTCATTTACGGGGGTACCGTTTTCGCCATTGTCCCAGATGTCGCTGTACATGTTGGCGAACAGTTCAGATTGAATGTCGGGACAGTGATGGGTCGTGTCTTTGTTCTCATCTGAAGGAAATCCAACGATCAAAGTGTTGCCTTCAAGGCCAAGATTTCCGTAATGTTCAAATTCATCGAGACGCACATCGTAACCGTACTGGGCCATGAAATGCTCGGGTAGGGAAGGACGAATGGTTTTTACACCAACTCCTTGTACACCGACCTCAGGATTTCCAGCTGCGATGTTGGCAAGATCAATATCGTTGTATGGTGGGTTGTAACCCAAATTTGCACCCGGTCGAAATGGCGCATCATAAGGTGCAATATATTCATTGGCATTGTGGCCGATAGCCTGATAATTACCACCGATGACGACGACTTCGAGATAGATGTCTGTTGTACAATTATTAGATGCTTTGAGTCGGGCGACATAGGTGCCTTCGGCTGCGTATGTGTGTACGGGATTGATTTCTGTGCTAGTGTTGCCATCTCCAAATTCCCATATATGGGTATCGGTGTTGGTCATTTGGTTGGTGAAGGTGGTAGTGGTGCCACTGATTTCATAATGGTACTTGGCTACAGGTGCCATGTTGTAAATCTGTACTTGAGCAGTGGCGGTGTCGCTGCCTTCTGCGTTGGAGGCGATGAGTGTTACCAGATATTCGCCGGGAGTGTTGTAATCAATGACTGGATCTTGGTCTGTTGATGTTGCTGGGCTTCCTCCTTCAAAAGTCCATGCCCAAGAAGTCGTATTGTCAGACGAATAGTCAATGAAATCAGCAGCATGTGGTATACATCCACTCGGATTACCAATAGCGAAAGCTGCCTCAGGTGGTGCATCAGCGCAGGTATTGTCGCTGTGATTCGCATTTGCTGAAAAGCCAATAAATAGTAATAAAAAGCTGAAGGTTATCAATCGCTGTGTCATGAGCATAGGTTTTAACTGGCCAAGCGGGACCAAATGATCTTATAACTAGGAGGTAATTGCATAAATTAGATAAACAAGAGGGGATCACAAAAGTATTAAAATATCCGCTTTGTTACGCTGTTTTACCTTCAAATTGGCTTTGATCTGTCTTAAATGATGTATTTGAGACAGGAACCTATATAAAGAGGCATATATTATGCCTTTTTGAAAAGAGAATTGACATGCGATAAATAAAAATTTGATTGAATGAAATATCGCAATGAAATTATGGATGTTTACCAGTAAATTACTTCGGATTAGATGGAACTTGATTACAAGAATTCAACTAAATATAAAGCTATATGACTAACTTACTACTCCAACATTCGCTTGAAGTTGATCCTAGCGGCTATTGGTATCAACTGTTTTATCAACTTGCCGTTCTAGCCGCTTTCTTAGTTTTTCTTAGTTATGGTTATTTCAAAAAATACCCATTGAATAAATGGTTGCTGTTGAGTGTAACGGCTACGTTTTGTAGTGTATTGGGTAGTAAGCTAGGAACCTATGGATCTGCTGAATGGCAATTGGTGTGGGAAAGTGGCGCTTTGTTAGCGAATACGAATCGAACGAGTATTGGAGCGTATGTGTTGGGATTGAGTGGTATCTTTTTGGCGATAGCTTTGCTCCGGCTTCCGAGAGCTTCGTTTGATGTGTATGCATATTTGATTCCTGTTGTGGTAATCTTTCAGCGAGTAGGATGTTTATTGGGGGCTTGTTGTTTTGGGACACCGACGAATGGGAATTGGGGGATTAAATACAATGGGATTGGTTTGATAAGAGACCATCATATTAATTCGGGTTTGGTTAGTCAGTATGAGATGTCGAGCTGTTTGGTGCATCCTGTACCGGTGTATTTTATTATTGGAGGCTTACTGACATTGTTGCTTGTTTTCAAAGTACGGCATTCTATAAAAGCAGCGGGCAATTTGGCTTTACTTTCTATAGGGATGGTTTTATTGTTTCGGTTTTTCATTGAATTTTTTCGGGATGCGATTACGAATCATCAGATGGGTGATGTGTATGCAGGACTGAAAGGCGTACAGTGGTTTTTGATTATTGGGTCCTTATTGCTTTTTGCGATTGTTATTATTCGAGAGCGTAGTTTGGTTCAGAAAAATGTTGGATTTGAATTTGTTCCCAACAACTTAATCGCATCTGTTTTTTATGCTACGATAATTAGTTTGTTGATTCTTGTTTCCAAAAATGTATTCACACCAATGGAGATAGGGGTCATGCATGCGAAGCTGACTTTGGCCTGGTTTGCTGTGGCTTATTTTTTAGTTACCAAAGTTCAGTTTCGAAGTTTCCGCTGGCAGGCAGTAGCAATGGGCTTGCTTTCTTTTGTGATGATGAGTCAGACCAACCCTGAGAATGGAGATGACTTGTCAGGGCGAAAAGATGTAACAATATCAGCAGGATTTAGTGAATTGAATAAAGAGGTAATAGACCTTGATTGTCTTTCCACAGAAGAAGGTTGCTCGGGAAGTTATTGCGCGGAATATGATTCCAGTTTTTATAGTTTAGGATACTTTGCAGGAAAAGTAGGTATTGATGTGATTGACTATTATAAATATTCTGAAAGGAAGGGGAATAGATATACACGTTATGGAATAGACTGGCAACCAGAGTTTTTCTTAAATGAAACGTCGGGTGATTTGGAACGGAAATTTACGGTAATGCCTTATTGGGGGATTGGAAATACAAAGTATTTTGAAAGTAGAATTGGCCTTCGAATTGGTAGTTTGTATTCCGAAGGTTTTTTGAGATCAGATAAGACGAGGAAAACACAATTGACCTTTAATCAACGTTTTGGGAATCTTAATGCGGCGTATATTAATTTTGGTATTAATAATTCACCAGATGTGGGACCAAGTGTGAATAGTTTTTACGCTTCCGTTTCTTATAATTTTGCTAAAATCAAGAGCGGACCTTTAGATCAAATCAGTATAGGAACTTCGAGTTTTTTAGAATATACGAGACAATCATCGAATACACTTTATTTAGAAACGAAATTTCTTTTTAATGATCATTGGTTTTTTGCGCCTCGCTTTGGTGTCTTTGATCTACCTACTGGCGATGATACGAGGGCTCGGTATTATTATGGCCTTCGTGCGGGCTATCGATTTCGGACTGAAAAAGGGAAGGAGTGAGTTGATGAAAATTAGAAGTAAAAAATACGGTAGTATTGGATTTGAGAAAAATTGCAGCACTGTAACTTGCTTTAATTAGGTTCTTCTGTAAGTGTTCAGGCCTTGGGTCGCCGGGCTTGAGTCCGGCCTAAAAAAGACATTGGCCGGGCTGAACAGGTCGATTGAGAATGCAGTTGTCTCAATATTTTGACCGCATCGTTCTTAGGGATGTTTTTAAATGTAAAACCGCAAAATGATAAACTCAAAATGTAAAAGTTGCCGAAAATCGTAGTAAATAAAGTGTTTTCGCGTTGGTGGGCAAACTTTTACATACTTCGACTCTACTTGGCTGCGCCGAGTAGAC
>CAKZUK010000246.1 GCA_937921775.1 uncultured Saprospiraceae bacterium | reverse complement strand
TTTTTGACCTCGTAGTGGAGACCGGAGATTGCCTAGCGGATGGTACTTACAACCTTTGGCTTAATTTTGAAGTTCAAAACCCCGGAAATGATTTCTTTGATCTTTTCAATGCCAATGGGGACTTCATCGGCTTTTATAGTTTAGCTGATTTGCCAATTCAAATTAACTATGGTCCTTCTAGCGGAAATTCCGATGTTATAAATGTTTGCATCAATGATAATCCTGATTGTTGTTCCAGCTTAGAATTTGGAACGCCGGATTGCAATACTCCTAACTGCGAAATCTGGGACCTTGTCGTAGAAGCATATGACTGCGATGCCGATGGTAACTTCCTTGTTGATATTGATTTCAATTTTGCGAACACCAGTGATTCCTTCTTTGTTGTTGGCAATGGTAACAACTATGGCATTTTTGCTTACAGCGATCTATATATTTCCATCGGTCCATTTGCAGGAGACGGCACGACCAGTTACAATTTCGTCATCATGGATCAAGAGCAAGCAGATTGCATTAGCGCTTACAATCTTGGCACAATTGAATGTAATCCAACTACTGATTGCAACATTAATAACCTTGAAGTATATCCTTTAGATTGTAATCCGGATGGCAGTTATAATTTAGTGCTTTTATTCGATTATGAAAATGTGAGTACTGGTGGATTTGATGTTTATTCTGGAAGTACATTTGTTGCTTATTATGACTATACGGTCAACTTTCCAATTACGATTAGCTCCTTCCCTGCTAGTGGTAATCTTAATGATGTTATAAGTGTTTGTGATAGTAATGGTGAGATTTGTTGTGGTGTTCTGGAGTTTGAAGCGCCATCATGCGATGACTGTGAAATTTATGACCTGACAGTTGAGCCATTTCCTTGCAACGATAATGATCAATTTTTTGTGCTATTGGATTTTGAAAATTCAGGAGGTGGAGATTTGGGCTTTTTGGCTTTTGGCAACGGCACCAACTATGGTAATTTTGAGTATACAGACCTTCCTATCACGCTAGGACCATTCGATGGCAACAACAGTACTGTCTATGAATTTATTGTTGTTGACATTGTTGATAACGATTGCATTGGTTTTGCAGAACTGGGACCAATTGACTGCAGTACACCCCCACCCGTTTGGCCAGGCGACGGTAACTTCAATAACATTGCTAATAATATTGACTTACTTAACCTTGGTCTTGCCTTTGGTTTTGGTGGTGAACCACGACCTGACACTGGGATTGATTGGTTGGCTTGGGATGCAGAAGATTGGCCTTCGGAATTTGAAGATGGCACCAATTTCAAACATGCCGATTGCAATGGAGATGGCACGGTCGACTTAGCAGATGTTCAAGCTATCGAATTAAACTATAATGAAACACATGGACCTGTGGTTCCTTTTGAGGAAACTCCTAATACCCCGGACGATCCACCTCTTTACATTGATTTACCCTTGGCAAGTGATGTGGTGATTGGGGAAGTTTTTGTGGCTCCAATTATTTTGGGAACGGAGGAAACGCCAATGGAAAGCATCTACGGTTTAGCATTTACTATAGAGTTTGATCCGGACATGATGGATGAAGCTGGAGTTTATGTAGAGACCAATACCAGTTGGTTAGGCGAGCCAGGTTCTGAGCTCATCAGCATTGATAAAAACTTTCCTAATGATGGTCAAATTGATGTTGCTATTACTCGAACAAATCAAAGCAATGTGGCAGGTTTTGGTCAAATCTCTTATTTCATTGGAATCATTGACGATGTAGCCGGAAAGTCTGAACTTGAAATCAACATTACAAATGTACGAGCAATTACAGCAGAAGAAGTTTGGGTTCCAGTACATGCACCTGTATCGATTATTGACTTCTCTACGGATGTTGTAAATGTTACTGAGGCAGCTATTGAAGTATTCCCTAATCCTGCATCGGATGCTTTCTTTGTCAGAAACTTGAGTTCAGAAACGATTGAAAGCATAAGCGTTTATAATGTGCTTGGCCAATTAATGATAACAAAAGAGATGCCTTCAAAGTATGAGCAAATTGATGTAGCTAATTGGGCTTCTGGAATATACTTTATGGAGTTGATTGTAAATGGCGAACCTATCGTCAAGCAAATAGAGGTCATTCACAAATAAGATAATCAGATTTTTTATTATTAAAAGGCGTGGCAATTTTTGTCACGCCTTTTTTTTGTATCATTGTTATGCAAATATAAAAGATAAGCTAACCAATGATAAAAAAACAATGCATCTCTTGTCAAACAACACTAAGTGGCAGCTACTGCCATATGTGCGGGGAGAAGGTGGTTGAATCTAAGGATTTCGCGTTGCGTAAGATAGTGGGTGAAGGGTTTGGTGCATTTACAAATCTGGATTCTAGAATTTTCAAAAGCTTTAAGGCCTTGCTTTTCCAGCCGGGGCTCCTTTGCAATGAATATATACGAGGTGCAAGAAAGGCCTATTTGAAGCCATTTCAAATTTTCATTATTTGTAATATTTTGTTTTTTATTTTTTTAAACGGAATGGATATCTTACTCATTCCTGCACAGTGGTTCATTATTGCTGACTTTGAATTTTTCGGATTAAATGTCGAAGCCATCGCACAATCCATTGCAAATAAAAAAGGAGTTAAACTAAAGGACATCACTCTACTCTATGATGCAAATGTTGCTTCTAATTCTAAATTATTTGTCATATTGTTAGCGCCACTTTTTGCCTTAGTAACTTATCCTATTGGCTACAAGAAACTTAAGGAATATGGAAAGCATATCATTCTTGCCTTGAATTTAGTTTCGTTCTTTTTAATTCTAAGCATAGTATGGGTTCAATTTTTTTCGACGCTACTCGTAGGATTGCCCAAATCATTTTTTCTATTTTCTATTTCATTCGTTTACATTCTTTATACAATACTTACCTTCCGAAAAGTATTTGAAGATGCTTGGTGGAAAGCTATTTTAAAAGGACTTTACTTTTTCGTCTTCCTCTTCATTATTGTTTTCACCTACCGTTTTTTGGTCAGCTATTATACATTAGTCACTTTATGAGCTAAGCTCACACCCCTACGCTATTTCTTAAAAATTCGCCTATCTGACGTGCTCAATACCTATCCTCCCTTTTCATCCTCATTCTATCGAAAAAGTCACAACAAAAAGATTTGCTTTTCTATTTTTACATTCAAATATGAAACAGCTTTTTTCCATCCTATTGTCCACTCTCATTTTAATCCTTGCTACGAAGGACATAGGAACCTATGTTGCGTTCAAACTCAATCAAAGTTTTATTGCCGATAATTGGTGTATCAACATCAACAAACCTAAGGTTAATTGCTGCGGTAAGTGTTTTCTAAAAAAAGAAATAAAAGAAAATCAAGAAAGCGAAAAGGAGAAAAGTAAGCTCCCATTATTAAAAGAAACAACAAAGGTTTTATACTACGCAGGAATTGACCTACTTAAAACAAAGGATAGGCTCAAAAAGTCAAATCCGAATTTTGATTATAAATCTTTAGTCAATCAATTATTTACTTATAACTTTCTTGACCCTCCAGAAGCGCTGCTCTTCTAAACACTCTTCTCAAAAGAAAAAATTAATCGTGAATTACTCGAAAATTTGAAATTGATTTCATTTTTTCCGAGCCATCAATGCTATGCTAATTATATAGCTATTAAAAACATTTGATAAACTTAATTTATAATGAAAAAGCTTTTTTTCCTATCCGTTCTGATTTTAGCTGGACTAACTATCTTCACGTCTTGCGATAAAGACGATGATGATCACGATCATGAGGACGACGTTCCAGAATACAGCATTATGATCATGCAACCAAATACTGATGATAAAATGGTTGGTGACAGCATGCATATTCATGTTGAAATTTCAGAAGTGAGCAAACGCACTGTTCATCACGCAAAAATCCGAATCTACAATAAAGCTGATAACACCGAAATATACAGTGGCCCTAGTGAAGCACATGTGCATGAGGAAACTGGTGAATTTAGCTACCATGATGATATCATACTTGGGCTTGATCCAGACACACATTGGGTACTAGAAGCAAAAGTATGGGGCCATGAGGCTGGTGTAGGTGAGGCGACTGAGACAGTTGAGTTTCATGTACAACCAATGTAATAAATCAATCTAAATTAAAATAAAAGTCGAAGTCGAAGCTTTATTTAATTGCAGACTAGCAGTTGAAAAAAAATTAGCTTCGACTTTTTTTTATGGAATAGAAACTAGAGCGCATTTCTCCTAAGCAAACTACTAGCCTCCTTAGATGCAATGTCTATTTTCTGTTCATAGGCAGGTTGCAGCGACTCATCATAAGAATTTAAAGCTCGATAAACTACGTCGTGAATCTTTTGACGAACCTTATACTTTTTCAACTTATTATTTTTAGGATTCGGATGAATTCGATTTGTCAAAAATATAAAGGTTAAGTTACTTTTTGGGTCTACCCAAACGCAACCACCAGTATACCCTTTGTGTCCATATGTTTTGGAAGAGGCATATTTTGAACAACTACTCGTCCCTCTTTTTGTTTTGATTTCAAAACCTAAAGCACGGCGACGACTATGGCGAGATTTTGTAAAATCTTTAACTGTAGTTGTATCTAATAGTTGTTGGCCTCCGTAGTTCCCATCGTTCTCTAGCATTTGAAAGAGAATCGCCAAATCATTCGCGTTGGAGAACAAACCTGCATTTCCTCCTATCCCACCTAACAGTGCCGCAGATTCATCATGTACATAACCATGCAATACTTGATGACGCCATTTCTTATCATTGGCCGTAGGTACAATTCTTGATTTCGGGAATCGCTCCAGCGGGTTAAAACATAAGGTTCGTAAATTGAGAGGACGATAGAATTGCCGATCCAAGTAAACATCCATTGGCAGCTTCGCTACATTTTCAACCAGCTGTTTGATCAAATTAAAATTGACATCACTATAAAGATACCTTCCTCTTTTCTTCACTTTTAAGCCATGTATATCTAGCTCTATTTCCTTAGCCCATTTTTTATTAAAATAGAAATCATCTCCAACGGCTATATCGTAATCACCTTGTTGTTCATTACAAAAATATTGATTACAGCCATTGCGTACATTATCCCTATTATTGAGATATTTGGCAATAGGCATATAAGACTGTAAACCCGATCGATGGGTAAACAATTGACGTACTGAAGCACGACGAACTCTTGGTTTTTTAGTTCCTATCAAATAATCAGCAATACTGTTATCAAGTTTGAACCGACCATTTTCGTAAAGCTTCATTCCTGCCAAAGTTGTTCCAGCAATCTTAGTAATAGAAGCCAAATCATACAAATCAGTGGAGCGTACTTCCTGCTGTTTTGCATAAGTATGGTAACCAAACGATTTGTCATAAAAAACTTTTCCATCCTTAAGTACCATGACTTGACAACCCGGCATTGCCTTTCGCTTAATGGCTTTTTCAATGATGGCATCTATTCCGGCCAGAGCAGTTTTATCAATTCCGAGTTCTTGAGGTAAAGTGTATTTTAATCGACTGACCTTTGTTTTGTTATGAGTACCAAAAGGTAGGTGATCGGCTAGCGCTATGGGCAAATGACCTTTTGCTTCGCTTGCTCCAAAAAGTAATTGCGCGGCTAGCGCTTCCGTTGTTTGGTTTCGTTCAAAAAGTTGCAAACTAGCCAGATCCGAATTAAAATGCTTGAGATTAATCGGATTCCCAAAATTAACCACCACCACTTTAGAATGCGCTGTCAATTCATTAACAGATCGAATAAAAGCTTCATCCCTTTCTGCATCCAAATCAATTTGATCTAGCAATAGTACTACGGTTGAGGTTTTCAAATGTCGTTCACTCAATGGTTCAAGTATGAACGAATCGCGATAAATAGAATAATTGTACGAATTGTAATTTGCGTATTTTGAAAAATAATACTTAAAATCGTAAAAAGGGTTATCGTTAATTTCTACCAGCTTGAAATATTGTCGATCAATATTTTGGAATGGCAACATCTCATCTGGATTAGACGCTAATATCATAGCCGATTCATGCAAACGATGTGTATAAAATTCATAATCATCATTTAGCATCAAATCCATTGCATAGTTTTCATTGATCTCCGGTTTTGACTCGTGAATACCCAACCAAGTCTTCGCCATTAAAACTTTGCGAACTTTTTCGTTGAGTTTCAATTTTGAAAAATCATCTGCTTCTATCAAACCTAATACTTCTTGAATATATTTTTGTGGTAAGCCATCAATTAAAAATAAATCTGCATCTGCATAAAGCAAATCAGTCACCGATTTTTCCGTAGTCACCTCAGCAACTACCAAACCATCAAAAGCAAGGTTCTTTTGCAAATAAGTTCGTAGAAAATTTTGTGGATAAAAACGAAATGGATCAATTTTATAAACCTCCTCATCTATCATCAAACCTGACAAGCCATTTGCTACAAGATTACGATACTTTTGTAAAATACTATCCTGTACTTTGATCTCAGTCACATCCATGTAATGCAAATCTTCAAATGCATTTCCGATAGCGAGTATTCCTGAATTTTGAATTTTCTCTAAAGTGCGCGCAGAGCGATAAAGCATTTTTTCTGAGTCCTGTTCGTAGCTTTGATAGTCATAAGTTAGTGCATCCGAATCAAGCATTGATAAAGATGGTGCAAAACTAAAATTCACTCCAAGTGCTCGACATTGTTGTACATACAAATCTAATAAACGAAGATGAACCGAATCTGAATGAATAGCACTGAGCGTTGCAGGCTTAGGAAAAGGACTAATGTTACTAAACTGATTGTTTAGTGCGGCAAGTTCTTTAGTTCCGTTGAACAAAGCAATACGACTTGATTTTTGTGCAAGCTCCACTGACTCTAGATAATTACCGATTGTTAGATTTGACAAAATCATTCCGCCTATCATTCCCTTTCCTGACCAAGTAAGCAGCGAGTCTGAAAAATCTATTTGTGTCGCATCTGTTTCCAAAACCAACAACTGACCGATTTTCTCCTCAATCGTCATATTTAACAACATCGAATCAGCCCATTCTGATTGCACCTGCATGAATGGAGCATCAATGGCATCATAGCAAACCTCACTCCTATCACATGAGAACAGCAAACTGATGAATATAAAAACTACAAAAAATTGACGGAGCATAAGGTTCGAGTGTTAAAGGCTGTTTGGGGTAAGAATTGCCTTTTTCTATAAAGCCTTATTAGATACGTAACAAATGGGATGCTTGTTGCATAGATCAGTAGAGAGTATAGATCTTTATTACAAACTGCATATTGTTAATTCATTGTCATTGAAACGGCCAATTCTTAACTTTTATTTCAAAAGCTTACGATAAGCATTGACCATGGCATCTTGAGAACAACCGAAACGGTACATATTAAAGACGGTGAGGTTGGCAACTTGTACACGGAAATAGCCATTGTATTCATATTTTCGAGCAGACACGATGACGTCTTTAGGGATGATTTTGAAGGAATATTTTTTGCGTGCCCGTTTAATAAAATCGTATTCTTCCATGATTTTATAAGTTGGACAATAGCCATTCAGTTCCTCAAAAATTTCGCGGGTAACGAAGAGCGACTGGTCTCCACCACGGCACCACATTTTATCAAATCTTGTGAAGAAGGAATTGACTTTAAGCAGCAATCGTTTAGAGTCAAACTGAAATCGGAAACAACCAATTGGATGGCCATCTTTCACTGCAGCAATTATGTCTTGCAAGTAGCTTGTAGGTGGTCGGGTATCGGCATGTACAAAGTAGAGTAAATCGCCTGTTGCTTGGCTTGCGCCAAAATTCATTTGAGTGGCACGTCCAGGTTTGGAATGCAATACGGTGGCACCTGCCGCTGCTGCCAGTTCGCAGGTATTGTCTGTACTACCTCCGTCCACTACGAATAGTTCTTTCAACGAGTTACCGCCATTATCCTTTAGTAGTTTGACTACGGGTTGGATGTTTTGAGCTTCGTTTAAACTTACTATTATTATGGAGATTTGCATCGTTTGTTTTTTCTAGGAATTGCGTCTCTAGTTAATAAAGTTGTAACCTTTTAAGCTTGTCTCAAAATTTGATCTCCTTTTATGGTATTACTTTATGTCCATAATTCAAATGACAGAATATATAGTAGATTCATGATCTTAGTAAGTTAAAACGCTTCCCCAAAAGTAAAGTAGAAACCGCTGCCATTTCGACCAAATCCATAATCAACTCGCAAATGTAATTTTTCTTTTGGGTCAATTAGAAAACGGCCACCAAGTCCGATGGAATACTGTACATCATCGAAACCAAATTCATTAAAATCGCCAGCTACACGACCAAGCCCGCCAAAGGCTACGCCACCAAATCTCCAAAATAATGGAAAACGGTATTCACTTTGGAAAAGAATCATGTGTTTGTCTCGATAACGACCTTCAAAATTACCTCGCATTCTTTTTGGTCCACCTAGCAAGGCCAATTGATTAAAAGGTGCGGTCCCCAAAGTAAACTCAGAGTACCAGTTGAAACCCAATATGTGGCGGTCTTTTAATTTTAGGAAAGTAGAAGCATTCAAAATAACTTTTGAATAATCAAAATCGCTCCCAAGGCTAGCACCGTTGTGAAAGAGCACGAGTTCTGCAAAGCTTCCTTTATCCGGATAAAAAATATTATTTCGATTGTCAAAATTGAAGATAAACCCAGCTCCGGAAAGAAAACTACCTTGAGAGCCTGCTATGGTTTGGTCAATCAAGGCCCCTTCGGAATCAAGCTCTTGAATCTTAAAATCATCCATCCAATAGCGAAGACCAGCATAAAAATTGGGTTTAAACTGATAGAGCGCATTTAAGCGTAAACGGGGATATAAAACTTCATATACTTCTCTAAGCTCATTGCTCTTGTCATTACCTATCCCATAGAATTCATAGGTATACAGATAGTATCCCAACTCACCATAATACTTGTAGCGCTCATCTTTCAAATAGAACTCAAAAGGTAAAAAGACCAAATATTGCTTATTTAAGGTGTAGGCCAGCCCCAGTTGTACTTGAGAAGGACGTGACTCAGGCTGCTCTCCTTTAAAGCGAAATGAAAGAATTCCTAGGGCGCCAAACCCCCAATTTGTTTCTGGAGTAAAGAAGACTGCCGGCAAAGCAATCAGGGTATAAGGCTTTGATTTAGAGGAATCTACAGTTATCGAATCCGAAAGGCTAGCTTGCATCTGATTGGCAAAACAACTAAATAGAAAAAATAGAATTATGCTTGTTAGTCTTGGCATTTCTGGAATTAGTGTGTGAAGCTACCCTTACAGGTAAACTGGTTAGAATTTGGGGCCAGCACACTTCGTTAGTTAAAGTCTAATCGTTTTTATATCAATTACTTATAAATTTTATTTAGTAGCTATTCAATCAATACAGTGTCTTCGCATTCATGGCTCCCTTAGCGTTCTTTCATAAAATTACATCAAATTTGACTACAAACTGTATCTTTTAGTCCCTCCTACATTATATATGTGAAACGGTCTTTATGGCGATTAGCTATTCAAATTACTTTCTTTCAGCAAGGGCCATTTCGATGAAACTCGCTGGGGGAAGTAATTTTAGCTTAGAAGTTGACTAGCAACTTCTTCAAAAAAGATGTTGCTTCAACGAAAAACCTACAAAAAGGACATACTTATGCAGTCAAATCTCCAGTTTAATCGTACCATTACTAACAAAAAAGTAGTGTTAATGGATCAACCACACAAGGCTGTGTCAGAGCAAGCTATGCAAAGCGAATGGCAGCAAATTCAAGCCGCTCAGGCAGACC
>CAKZUK010000245.1 GCA_937921775.1 uncultured Saprospiraceae bacterium | reverse complement strand
TCCAATAATCATAGCTTTAAAAGCTTGATACAAAAAAGCATAAAACTTATCTTGTAAAGAAATTAAGGAGCTATTGCCCCTAAATACACTGTAACATAAAATTAATTACATTTTGAAAAAGATCTTTTTATCCAACTCTTCCTTCTGTACTCACCTTGATAGCTAAGGCTATCAGGTTCCGTACCTGCATTGATTTGAACAAAAATTCTACTTTCAAAACATAAAGAAAATTAGCTTACAGTGTACTAAAACCACAGCTTTAATAAACATAGTAATAATGAACAAAGCGAGCACTTGGTACGCCAACATATTAGTTTTTCTTTTCATCCTACCAATGAGTGATTTTGGTAAACTACAAGATGATGGTTGGGAATTTAAGAAAAACAAAAATGGTATAAAGATTTATACCCGTGATTCTGGAGATACGAATATTAAGGAGTTGAAGTTTACGGTTACCATAAATGCCACCATGAATCAGGCGGTAACACTACTTACAGATGTCAACAATTATTCTGATTGGGTTTATGGTTGTGATCATTCATCTACGGTAGAAGAGATTACTAAATTAGAGTCATACTGTTACTACAAAGTTGACTTCCCTTGGCCAATGACAGATCGGGACTTGGTCGTTTACTCTGAAATAAAACAAGATCCGCTTACAAAAGTCGTAACATCTGATACCAATTCTCGCTCAGACTATATGCCAGAGGCAGAGGGCTATATTCGTATGCAAAAACATTTCAACAAATGGACCTTCACTCCTATTTCTGCTGATAAAATTGAAGTTACTTACCTTTTGAAATCTGATCCTGGTGGAAGTATTCCTTCATGGGCTATTAATATGGCTATTGATCAAGGGCCGGTAAAGTCAATGAAAGGCTTTATGAAAAATCTTAAACGAGATGAGTACGTAAATGCTAATTTTGAGGGAATTGAAGATTTTTAGTCCGCACTCATTGTAACGATTCTAAGAAAATACCGAACAGGATGAACGCTAAATTTATTTCTCTAAATGCTTGGCGATGCTCCTTTTTGGAAAGTATTCAAACCTGTCGGAGTACTAGCTAGCTTTAATATTTAAACGCAGCTCTTGATATTCCATCTTTCTCGCAACCACTTCAATGAAAAATTGTTTTATTTTTAAACTCGCTTATCTTAGCGTCAAACAAAACGATTTTCAAAATAAATGTCATATTCCAGCCTGAGAGCCTGTGTGCTTGATTTAGAAAAAAACGGACACCTAATTAGGATCAAACAAGAAGTAGATCCAAATCTTGAGATGGCCGAAATTCATCGAAGAGTTTTTGATGCAAAGGGCCCTGCCCTTCTGTTTGAGAATGTAAAAGGTAGTCCCTTCCAAGCCGCTTCCAATTTATATGGAACCTTTGAGCGAACGGAATTTATTTTTCGAAAAACACTTGATCGCGTTCGTCAGGTTATTGAAATCAAAGCCGACCCTAGTCAACTATTAAAACGACCAGGGCATTATTGGAAAGTTCCTTTTACTGCATTATCTGCTCTTCCTATGAAGTCTCGATTTGGTATGCCGGTGACTTATGGTGAAACGACAATTGATCAACTACCAATGGTCAAATCATGGCCAGACGATGGCGGTGCTTTTGTCACCCTCCCCCAGGTTTTTACGATGCCTCCAAGAAATAATAATATCATGCAATCCAACTTAGGCATGTATCGGATTCAGTTATCTGGTAATGAGTATGAGTTAAACAAAGAGATTGGCTTACATTATCAACTCCACAGAGGTATTGGTGTCCATCATACTGAGTATAATAAACTGGAAGATGATTTCAATGTAACTGTTTTCATTGGAGGGCCACCCTCTCACGCCTTCTCTGCAATTATGCCTTTACCAGAAGGTCTTTCAGAATTGACTTTTGCAGGAATGATGGCTGGGCGCCGTTTCCGATATGGAAAAAAAGGTAATCAATATTTATCCTCTGACGCAGATTTTTGTATTACCGGAAAAATCGTAAAGAACAAGAAAAAACCAGAAGGTCCATTTGGTGATCATTTGGGTTACTATAGTTTAGAGCATGAATTTCCTGTGATGGAAGTAGATAAAGTTTATCATCGTAAGGATGCCATCTGGCATTTCACGGTAGTTGGTAGACCTCCTCAAGAAGATTCAAGTTTTGGTTATTTAATTCATAAACTGGTTGGCCCACTAACCCCACAAGAGTTTCCAGGGCTAGTAGGAATCAATGCGGTAGATGCTGCGGGGGTACATCCGCTTTTGCTAGCGATTGGCAGCGAACGATATATGCCCTTTCGGGAAAAACAACCAGAAGAAATCTTGACTATTGCTAATCGTATTTTGGGTAGCGGTCAGACTTCGTTAACCAAATTTTTATTCATCGCTGCAGATGACGATGATCCAAAGCTTGACGTCAATGATATTCCTCGTTTTTTCCAGCACCTTTTGGAGCGAGTAGATTGGAAAAGAGATTTACACTTCCATACTAAAACTACCATAGATACGCTTGACTATTCTGGTTCTGGTTGGAATGCTGGTTCGAAAGTAGTCATTGCTTGTAGAGGAGATAAGCGAAGAACCTTAGCAACAAACCTCGTAGACAACTTTAGTCTACCTGCAGGTTTTTCAAATCCAAAATTTGTAGCAAAAGGGATTCTCGCTATTGAATCAAAAATATTTACTAGTCAAGATGAAGCAGGTATTCAGATACATCAACTAACGACGCACCTTAAGCAATTTGAATTAGATGAAATTCCTTTAATTCTAGTTGTGGATGACAGTAATTTCTTGGCTGCGACTTACAATAATTATTTGTGGGCGACTTACACTCGCGCCAACCCTTCACATGACATCTACGGTGTAAATAGTTTTGTTGAGCACAAACACTGGGGATGTAAAGGACCACTGATTATTGATGCTAGGATTAAACCGCATCATGCACCTCCATTAATTGAAGATCCTTTGGTTTCAAAACGAGTAGATACATTTTTTGAGAAAGGTGGGGATTTGCATGGGATAATTTAAGTATTGAAATTATTTAAAAATAGAATGCTAAAAAAAGTGGTCTAAGTAAAAACTTAGACCTCTTTTTTTTCAAATAAGGTATTGTACTTTAATATCTTATTAATCTTATAAAAATTACATATTGATTTCTTCGCAACATTAATTACCCATCTAAATCATCAGGATTAACAATAGTAATACTTGCCCCACCTGTTATTTTTGCAAGCGTCTGATTAGTAATAATTTTAGCGGTTAGATTTTTCTGAACTTTCTGAATAGATTTCATAATGAATAGTGTATTGTGTGTATAAAAATATTGGCCTAAGCCAATTGTTTACACTCACCACTATCCAAAAAACATACCTTACAGGAACATATATTTATATTAAAAATTTGACTTTAAACCCACAATCCATTACAAATATTTTACATCCAATTTTCTTAAAATGTATTACTAGCTATCACAAAGTTGATTAACCAAGGTGAAAATAATTCCCACCTCCTTGTGACAGCAAAATTTAACTTATTTTTTTGTGAAAAAAAATATTTTTTTATTCAAAAATAGACCTGCTACAGTGGAATATAGTTTTAAAGAGATAAAATTACTTTAGAAAAAAACGATAAAGCATCAGTCACAATAGAAACATTTCTCCCGTTTCAAAACGCTATTTTTCGTTTTAATCATTGAGTTTTATTAAAAATAATTTCATCAAAAGAAATTGACACCTGTCACAAATACAAGACCAATTGGGCTTGTACATCCATTAGCTGTGACTAAAAACAATAGCCATTTGCATCAATTAATCGAGCTGCAATTCTACGTCGTGCCGCTTTTGTGTTGACTCCCTCATAGCGCGTTAACTTGTGAAGTCCATAAAGTAATAATTTCTTATGTTCACCATCTGCCCAGCCCGTAATAGCTCTCTTAGCGTTCATCGTAAACCGCTCCATTGCGTCATCTAAAAATACCTGAGTCATGTCGGTATAGATTTCCGTTTTGGCTTCATCGTTTTGTTGACTTACTTTTTCGGTACGGAGTATGGCAGATTCAGAGAGATAAATTTCTGCCATCATATCAGAAAGGTTCATTAATATTTCTTGCTCTGTGCTGAGTTCTTGCATAAGCTTTTGAACGCTTGCACCTGTTACCATTAGAAATGCCTTTTTCATTCCTTTTATCATTTGCTTTTCACGAGAGAAAGCTTGTTGATCAACATCTTCCTTTGCATCTTTTTTCTCCATTAATTCTTTTTGAATATTCAGAGCAGGAGTCATCAAATCTAGATCTCCTTTTAGTGCCGACTTGATCAATCGATCCATGGCTAGCATTCTATTAATTTCGTTGGTTCCTTCAAATATTCGATTGATTCTTGCATCGCGATAAAATGCAGCCATTGGAGCTTCCTCTGAGTATCCCATCCCTCCAAAAATTTGTACTCCTTCATCCACTACAAAATCGAGACATTCTGAACTATGTACTTTCATCAGTGCACATTCAACAGCATAAGCCTCTGCTGCCCCCAACAAAGCATCTCCCATCGACTGACCTGCTTCCATTAATTGCTCTTCCTGTAGTTTGATACATTGTGCCAAACGATAAGAAGCCGTTTCATTGACAAATATTTTGATAGCTTGTTCTGCCATCTTATGTTGGATAGCTCCAAAGTTTGCGATAGATTTTCCGAATTGCTTTCGCTCGTTGGCATATTGGATGGCTATTGTACAAATTGCTTTAGAACCACCAAAAGCACCAGCCGCTAATTTGATTCGTCCTATGTTCAAAATATTGAACGCGATCTTGTGCCCCTTACCAATTGCCCCAAGTACATTTTCGACAGGAACTTTTACATTTTCAAAAAACACCTGACGAGTAGAAGACCCTTTTATTCCCAATTTCTTTTCTTCTGCACCAAGAGAAAGGCCTTCCCAATTTCGCTCTACTAAAAAGCCAGTAAACTTATCTCCATCAATCTTGGCGAAGACCGTAAATAGGTCTGCGAAACCGGCGTTGGTAATCCACATTTTTTGTCCATTCAAAATATAATGCTTACCATCATCGGAAAGTACCGCCGTACTTTTTGCATTCAATGCATCAGAACCACTGCCTGGCTCCGTGAGACAATAAGCTGCATATTTATCTCCGGCCACTAAATCAGGTAAGTACTGTTGTTTTTGTTCAGCTGTACCAAAATACAATAAAGGCAACATGCCGATCCCCGTATTCGCTCCAAATGAAAGAGAAAATGATCCGGCTTCAGCCATCAATTCAGAAAGAATTAGGTTCGTAATAAAATCCATTTCAGAGCCACCATATTCCTCTGGAAAAGGAATACCAATAATTCCTAATTCGCCAGTTTCTTTTAAAAGTTGCTTGGTTAGATCAATATCCAAGTTTTCAATCTTTTCTCTATTTGGGGCAATGCGGGTATTTATAAAATCCCTAACCATGTCTATCAACATGCGTTGATCCTCTGAAAAGTCTTCAGGAATAAACATTTGATTAGCAGAACTTTCTTTTATCAGAAATTCACCTCCCTTGAGGAAGCTTTGAGTGGACGAAGTAGTAGACATAGGTATTGGTTTTGATTCTTTGAAGATTCCGTGCTAAAGTCTTGCGATAAAATAGCCCCAAGGCTTGCTTTGGTCGCTCTTGCTTTCATTTTAATCCTAGCCACAGAATTTGTCAAAGAAGGTATATTTTTAAAATTTGGAAGCAAATTAAGAATTTAAACAGCGTTTAAGAGCCAAATGTTGGAAACAATTGAGATTTTAGGGTGATCTTTTGAAAAAAAAGAAATAAGTAAATACCTTAACAGACTGTAAATGAGTGAGATTGTTCAAAAGCTACTTTACTTGATACAACTCATTTACGATCACAAACTGGTCTTTTTGACAAAATTAAAACCAAAACATTCATACTTATTATGATAAAAAAATCTTTACTAACCCTTATTCTTGGAGGACTTATTCCTTTGTTTGCCTTTGCACAAGAGACGACAAAAGGAATTGATGAAAGAATAAATGACAGCGTAAAACCCATTTCAGATGCAATCTCATCCTTTGTCTTTTATCCGATTAATGTAGGTGGACTTGATGTGCCTATTGTATTATTTGTTTTATTACTTGCTGCCACTTATTTCACCGTTTACTTTAAATTTCCAAACATAACACGCTTTGGCTTAGCCATTGATGTTGTTCGAGGTAAATACGATAATACAAGTTCTGGAGGAGATGATGACTTGATCACCAACGATGGAGATATTCCAGATACCATCAGAAGAGAGGATCTTCATGGAGAGGTTACCGCATTTCAAGCCTTGACAGCAGCACTTTCTGCTACCGTTGGTTTAGGTAATATTGCAGGTGTTGCCATTGCGATCGCAATTGGTGGACCAGGTGCTACCTTTTGGATGATCTTAGCAGGATTCCTTGGAATGGCTTCCAAATTTACGGAATGTACCTTGGGTGTAAAATATAGAGAGATTGGTCCCGACGGAACTGTATATGGTGGTCCGATGTACTACCTATCTAAAGGACTGAAAGAAAAAGGCATGGCAGGTTTTGGTAAAGTACTAGCTGTAATCTACGCGATCATGCTTGTAGGTGGATCGCTTGGAGGTGGTAATATGTTTCAAGCCAACCAAGCTGCAGCTCAATTTACTTCTATGATCGGTTCTGATTCTACATGGGCAGGATTTGGATTTGGAGTTGTGGTAGCCATACTCGTAGGAATTGTAATCATTGGTGGTATCAAGCGAATTGGGAAAGTAGCTGAGAAGATTGTTCCATTTATGGTAGGAATTTATCTGTTAGCAGCTGTTGTTATTTTAATCTCCAACGCTGGAGCAGTACCTGGTGCGATCGCTCAAATATTCAATGGAGCATTAACGGGAGCTGGTATAACTGGTGGTATCATCGGTGTAATGATTCAAGGATTCCAGAGAGCTGCATTTTCTAATGAAGCGGGAGTTGGATCTGCCTCTGTTGCACACTCTGCAGTAAAAACTAAGTATCCTGCATCTGAAGGAATCGTTGCTTTGTTAGAACCATTTATTGATACCATTGTAGTTTGTACAATGACTGCTCTTGTTATCATTATTTTTAACACTACTGGTCAATTCGAATATGCAGATGTTATCAACAAAGAAGTTTTAATAAATGGTGAAAGAATTGGTGGAGTTAACCTTACTTCTGCAGCCTTTGATTCTGTTATCCCAGGTTTCCGTTATGTACTTACTATTGCGGTTATCTTGTTTGCGTTTTCTAGTATGCTCTCTTGGTCATACTATGGCTTACAAGCATGGAAATACCTATTTGGAAAAACCAAAGCTGCGGATACTACATATAAGGTTTTATTTTGTATATTTGTTGTAATCGGAGCGGCATCCAGCCTTGGAGCTATTATTGATTTCTCCGATGCCATGGTTTTTGCCATGATTTTCCCCAATATGATAGGCCTGGTTCTTCTAGCTCCTGTCGTAAAGAAAGAAGTAACACGCTATTTGGAAGCTATTAATAGTGGAAAATTGAACTCTAAGTAGAAAACACCTTAAACCCAAAAAACATTAAACCCGTTATGCTTTATCTGCATAGCGGGTTTTCTTATTTCTAAGCATTTTTAAACATCAAAACTCAAATAACTCAATAGGCATAAGGCTTTAGCAATAAGAATAGCTCTGGTAGAGCATTTTTTTTAATATTAAAAATACCAATACACAGGTATTTCCCTCGCTTCTTTTTAGCTTATCTTTGTAGTACAACTCCCATCCACTCCCCTCTCCCTATAAAATTCCCCTCCAACGAAAAGCTTAGGAATCGAATTTTACATACCAGTTGATTTACAAATCACCAAACTTTCTTACATCATGACTAAAATTTACAACTTCTTACAAAAGGGAATTTTACTTCTAGCACTTTGCTTCATCTCTACTAGCATTTTTGCTCAAACTATTTTCGTCAACTTAAATGCTACTGGTGCAAATGATGGTAGCAACTGGACAGATGCCTACACTGATCTAAAAACAGCTTTAGACAATGCAACGACAGGTCAATCTCTTTGGGTAGCAATGGGAATATACAATCCTCACCCGAGCGATCGCACTGTTTTCTTTGAGATTAAAGAAGGTGTACAAGTATATGGAGGTTTTTTAGGAAATGAAGCAAATCTTGATGATAGAGATTATATAAGCTATCCCACTATTCTCAGTGGAGATATTGATGGTGATAATGATTTGAGCAGCAATTCATTTACTGTTATTTACACCGAAGATGTAACCAGTGCTACGATTGTAGATGGTATTATCATCGAAGGTGGTTCTGCAAACGATGGTGCAAGTATTTACACTGCACACAAGAAAGCCGGCGGATGGTACAATCGTAGCATCACCAGTGGAACTGTTGCTAACCCAATTATTCGAAACTGTATTTTTAGAGATAACTATGCAGACAAATTTGCAGGTGCACTTTACAACCATGCACAATCTGATTCTGAGGCAAGCCCTATTATCATTAACTGCTTATTTGAAAATAACGAATCTGATGAGAGAGGCGGTGCCATCACTAACGACGGTGACAGCTCTCCTAAAATAATCAAAACTACTTTCCTCAACAACAACTCTACAGAAGGAGGTGCTATTTATAATAATGGACATGGTAATATTGTAAAACCAATTATCATAAACACTATTTTCACAGGCAACTTTGCGCCCAATTCAAATCACGGTGGTGCAATATACAACTTTGGTAAAAGTGGCGGTGAAGCGAGTCCAACGATTACTAACTCCGTTTTCAACCTTAATCATGCTGGTCATGGAGGAGCTATTTATGGTATTGCTATTGACTTTGGTATTGTAACTCCTAAAATTATCAACAGTACTTTTTATAAAAACTTTGCAGATCAAAATGCAGGTGCTGTATATGCTTCTGAATCATCTTATGGCAACAACCAAGTTTCTATCTACAACAGTATCTTTTGGGATAATGATAATGGTTCTACAGGAGGTCCTGTTTTTCACTTTAGTGGAACAGAAACTCCAGTTATCGAACTAAATAGCGTATTGGTTGATACGACAAACTGTGCTCTTTTACACCACAGTTCTACTGGTCAGGTAAGTTGCAATGGCAACATGCTTTACGAATTAGATCCTACTTTTGAAGATGCAGCTAATGGTGATTTTCGCTTGAAGCAAAATTCAGCTGCCATCAACATGGGTAATGATATACATATGAATATCGACCTTTGCGACATTGATGGTGACGCAAACATTAGTGAGCAAATTGACCTTGACCTTGACTTGAATGGTCGTTTTGATGGAACTATTGATTTGGGGCCATACGAAAAAGTAGGAGGCTTACCTATCGAGTTGCTTTCTTTTGATGTACGTTTTGATGGCAAAAAAGTAGAACTCAATTGGGTAACACTTTCAGAAATGAACAATGATTATTTTTCAATAGAGCGTTCTACCAATGGTGTTGACTTCCGTGAAATTGCACAAGAGCAAGGAGCAGGTACTAGTGAAATGGCAAGAACATATTTGAATTACGATGAAAATCCTCAAACAGGAATTAACTACTATCGCCTAAAGCAAATTGACTTTGACGGTAGCTATGCATACAGTGATATTCAATCAGTAGAAGTAAGAAGTGGTGTGGAAGTTTCGACTTTTCCAAATCCAGTTGCTACTCAATTGAATATTTCATTGACGGACTTTGAAGAGCGAACAATTGATTTTGAAGTATACCACATCTCTGGGAAGAAAGTGTTTGAAGGAACGGCAGATGTAAACGAAGGATTGGTTGTGGTTTCTCTTGACAATATTAATAATCTACAACCGGGTCAGTATATAGTTCGAATTACGAACACAAATGAGGGTGACCTTTACGGAAACTTTGTGAAGGTTAGACTGTAGAAAAGAAAAATTTTATCTTGATGCTTTTTGTTTTGAATCCACTGGCGAATATTTGTCAGTGGATTTTTTTGTATTCGATTAAGCATTCTAATTAGAAATAAAACAAACCACTCGATCTACAACTACAGGATTTTTGATAAGGTTGTAATGGCCATAACCTTCCGTGATTAGGAAAGAAATATTGTCCCAATTTTTTGCAATACTTTCACTAGCTGCGAATGGTACGACCGTATCTTCACGATCATGGACTAATAGCGTTTTGCTTACTTGGATCGAATCATTGGCTTTGCTTACGTCTACTTCATTTAGAGGACGCCCTATTATTTTTTCGAATATTTTGTTGAGTTCTTTGTGAACTGATCCGGGGAGTTTGATGAATTTAACGTAGTGATCAACAACCCGCTCGAGCGCTGAAGGCACTGCGATCAATACGAGTCGATCTATTTTTACTTCGGGAGCTAGATTGCTTAATGTAAAGACTGTGGAAGCCCCACCGAAAGAATGAGCAATGATACTGTGTACATCTCCTACTTGATTGATGATAGCTCTTATTGCGCCTCCAAAGTGTAATAGGTTGGTTTGCTTACCGTAAGAGTTACCATGAGCAGGCCCGTCAATAGCTACCACTCTAAAGCCTTGTTTTACCAAATCGGGGACAAAGCTTCGCAATGCAGTTCCTCTTGATTCCCAGCCGTGTATGAGCAGCACAATTTTTTCGCCACTCCCCCATTCGTAAGCTTTTAGCAAGCGCCCAGCATACATAAAATCAAAGACCTTTGCTTTTTCAATAATGCTATCCGACTTTCTGTGTTGGGCACGCATTCTTGGAGTTGAGAAAAGTTTGTAGGCTATTTTTGCAGCTTGCTTGGGAAAGATAGGACCTAGGCTTGAGAAGGCAAATCGAACCAAGTTAAAATAGAACGGTTCTTTTGGCTTAGGTGGAAGCGCTTTTTTATTGGTGTTGGGTGGTAGTTGAATGACTTCGTAGGTATATGACATTGCTTTATTTTTAAATGTAAAATGTAAAACCGCAAAAGGCTAAATGTAAAAGTTGCCCGATACCGTGGCTCCAGTGTTTGACTAGCTATTTTTTTAATGTAAAAAAACCTTTGTCTTATAGTGATCCAACCAAACATGCATACGATGATTTGTTGATTGGCTGTCTAACTAGACCGATCGGTTCTTATTTTTTAATGCCGTCAATCATTTCTAGCAGCTGGCTAGCCATCGGCATAAATTTATTGACATCATTGTGAATTCGAGAAAGCATGATGCCTCCTTCCAATGTTCCAATAAAACGAGAGGCAAACAAATCAGCATCAATGTCTTCGCGAATCTCTCCTTTTTCTATTCCTTTTTCCACGGTTCGCACCAATCCATGATGCCAATACTTTATCGCTTCTACTACTTTACTTTGCAGTACTGGCATATTGTCATCTGCTTCTATGGAAGTATTCAAAATTGGACAACCACCCTCAATTGGAGGATTTAATACCCGCTCCTTGTAGAAGTAAACGACTGTTTTTAGTTTGTCGATTGAGCTGTCAATGACGGACGTTCTAGTTCGGATTTCATTAGCTACAGCAGCTACAGCATATTTAAATGCTGCCAAAGCAATTTCTTCTTTGACTCCTTTTTTATCGATACCATCTTTTTTGAAATTACCGTAGATACCTCCTTTGGTCAGACCTGTAGCCTCCATAATATCAGAAATGGAAGTTCCATGAAAGCCTCTTTGATTGAATAGTACTGCAGCTTTTTCTATGATATGACGCCTAGTTTCTTCTGATTTACCCATGTTCGCTTAGTCTTTGATTGATAATGTCAAAATGAATCATATTGTGGAAGTGGGTAAAAAGCAGCATTTCCCGAAAGGTCAACTTTCCCATTAAAGGATGTGGCAATCGATATTTATCCAAATCACTTTCTGACCATTTATCTAATCGTGCTTCAAATTTAGATCCAATCATTTTCCAATTTTCAAGCATTTTTTGCACATCGGCTACATCCCCAGCTTTAGGCTCAAAACCAATCCCTGCTGCTCCTACTCCTTCACCCAATTTTCCCATATAAAAGGCAAACATCTCTTCATAGCTTCTTGAGCCATCTTTAGAAGTTCCAAACAAACTAAACATCACTTTTGCTTTATTAAGAGCAGATGCGATTGGAAAAGTAGAGCTTATAAGATGTGATAGATTCTCAGCAGGTGACCATTTTCCTTCTGGTTTGAAGTGAAGTTGTTCTTCGTTAAGGCTTTGTATCTTGGTATTTACTAAATCAAAACTTTCACGTATTGACACCTTAATTGAAGCACTGGAGTAAATCGAATTTGAGTCTTTCATATTTTGATTTTCATCAAAAATAAACCAATCGGTCTTTTTTTCCAAATTATTTGATACTTTTTTTTAAGATTGCATCTAACTATTCAATCCTATAGTAAGCGCAGCATGGTTAATTAGCGTTTTATCTCTAATCTTTTCTGAAAGCATATAAGCACCTAATAGGCAGAGATTTTTCATTCATTGAACGATGTACCCTTATATGACTATAATGGTAAAACGGCCTTAAAGTGGGAACAATTAATTAGACTCAGTGACAGTTACGATTGTATTTAATAAAGCTTAGGTTCGTATACCTATTTTAGGATAGCCTAAGTTTGAAAACTATTCGCCGACTCCCCTTTTTTTCTATCTTTGCCGAATGAAAATTTATCTACACACAGGTAGCAATATTGGAGACAGATATGAGCAACTGGCAGAAGCAATAGCGCATATTGAGCAAGAGATTGGGAAGGTCACTTCAGCATCTTCCATTTACGAAACCGAGCCTTGGGGGAATACAGATCAGCCTAACTTCTTCAATCAGGCTCTAGAAGTTGATACAAACTGTGAACCGATAGAAGTATTAGATAAAATCCATGAGATAGAAGAGCGAATGGGTCGGGTGCGAACACAAAAGTGGGCGAAAAGAAACATAGATATTGATCTGATCTTTTATGGTACTGAGATTTTGAAATCGGAAAAACTAACCATACCACATGCTCATATGCATGAGCGAAATTTTGTACTCATACCAATTATGGAAATTGCTGGAGAATTCGTACATCCTGAATTGGGTGAAACGATAGAAGAGTTGTACATTCGTTCTGACGACACACTTGAAGTAATAATGCTTGAGAAAGAATGAAAAATCCTTTTCCATATCGGTTCATCGCCATTGAGGGAAACATTGGCGCCGGAAAGACGACACTTTGCAATCAGTTGCAAAAAGATTACGATTGCCGCTTGGTACTTGAACAGTTTACCGACAATCCCTTCCTCCCCTTTTTCTATGAAAATCAGGAACGCTATGCATTCCCCGTTGAGTTATTTTTCATGACTGAACGGCATAAGCAATTGCAGGAGAATGTAGCTCAGCAAGATTTATTTCAGGAATTGATTATAGCGGATTATTTCTTTTTGAAAACATTGCTTTTCGCAAAAAATAACCTCAGTACTGAAGAGAATCGCCTCTTCCAACGTCTTTTCAATATCCTTAATACTTCTTTTCCAAAACCTGACCTGTTGGTTTTCCTTCATCGCTCTGTGGATAATCTTTTGAAAAACATCAAAAGTAGAGGACGTGAATACGAGCAAGAAATCACACCTGAATATTTACAAGGTATTCAGAATACATATTATGAATATTTCCGTACGGAAAATACTACTCCTATCTTAATTATTGATGTGGATGAGATTAATTTCTTGACTAGTAAACGGCACTATGATATGATCATTGAAGCTTTGAGTAAGAAATATGAGGCAGGGGTACACCATTTGAGTTTTGTGAATAGTTGATAGCTGACAGATAAAATGTGTCAGTTCTATCTGTCGACCGAGCTAGTAAGTTTGCGCATTTATCTGATTGACTAGACAAGCCCTTATCTTATAAAAGGAAATTTGCATGCTAACATTCTTTGTTGGCGACTCTTCTAAACTATAGTACAGAAATCTTCAACTTCCCTCCATCAAAGTCAATTCGCAATCGAACGCCTTCTAATTTAGGCTGACCTAATAACCAATTCGCAATCGGACTAATTACATTCTGTTCAATTACACGTTGCAAAGGACGTGCTCCATACTTCTCATCAAATCCTGTACGGGATAAATAATCAATGACTTCTTCTGTAAATTCAAGATCGATATTTCGTTTGGCAAAGCCTTCTCGGTTTTTCAGGTCATTCAATTCTTTAACACAGATCTCACGTATATTGTCCTGCCCCAGATTGTTGAACATTACAACTCCATCAATTCGATTGACAAATTCAGGGCGAAAGAAAGAACCGATAGCTGCCATATAAGCAGCGTCTCCACTTGTAGTATTCTTAAAGCCAACGGAGGCACGGTTTGATGCGCCAAGGTTGGTTGTCATGATAATAATCGTATTTCTAAAATTAGTAATTCGACCAAAAGAGTCCACCATCAAACCTTCATCAAGCATAGTCATCAAGGCATCAAAAATGGAAGGGGCTGCTTTGTCCACCTCATCCAACAGTACGACTGCAAAAGGACGTTGACGTATATCCTGAATTAACTTTCCCGTTTCAGAACCAGATCCAATCAGACGTGTAATTTGAAAAGGGTGTTGAAACTCACTCATATCAATTCGAATGAGTGGCAGTTGTTGTTTGCTTTTACCAAAAAAGTATTCCGCGAGTGCCTTTGCAGAAGCTGTTTTTCCAACTCCAGTTGGGCCTGCAAAAATTAAAGTAGAGATTGGTTTGCCTGGGTTATTCAAGCCCGCTTTAAAGACTTTGACAATACTAGTCATCTTCTTTATTGCTGCAGGTTGACCTATGATTCGGGATGTAAAAAAGGATTGCAGTTGCTTTTTGTCCAACAAAATATCATCGCGAAGAAATAATTCTGGCAAGCCTGTTTGTGCAACAAATTGCTTAATCACATCATCAAATCCTACTTCATCGCGATCATCTAATTGGGCATCACTTACACATTGTCCTAAAAATTTAATTGCCTTCCCTGGAAAAGACTGATAGGGATAATAGCGCATCAACAATCGATAAGCCAATGATTGTGCTTCCGTCTTTACTTTTATTTTTAAGTTACTTTGGCTGTATTCGCCAAAATGATTCATTATACGTTGTACTTTGGTCTCAGACATTTCAGGAAGTTTTACCACCTGAAAACAGGAAGCAAATCCAGGTAACATCCGACGCATACTTTCCATCTCTTTCTCTGTTGCTTCACCAATGATTTGCAAACCTGCTGATTGCAAAAATGAGATCATAAAAGCTGCAACACTATTTTCGGGACCAGCTCCTCCTATCTGTAACAAACGAACCAGATCTACTACCCAAAGTACACCTCTTGTTTGTTGCAATTCTTCGATCATCTCTTCTACGGTCTCTTCCCATTCACCCAAATATTTAGCTGAAGCTGTTATTCGCTGTGGCATGAGTTGCCAAAAGTTGAGTCCACTCTCCTGCTCTTTCTTCTTCGTTGAAATTTTGCGCATGGCTTGTTGCAAAACCGCACTCTTACCTACCCCATGATTTCCAATCACCAAAACATTAGCACCACTTTGGGTAATTTTTTCAATCACTTCTTCCACCTTATCTTCCAGTTCCCAAGCTGCTTCAGGACTAGCTGTAATTTGTCGACGTTGTGACTTTGGATAAGGGTACTGACTTGCTAATCGTGGTAAAACTTTATACCGTTTTTCAGTTGATCCACGCGCTTCACTAGCCTTAAACCGACGGTTCTCATTGATTCGAAGTGGAACCAAATCGAGACTTGGCTTAGGATAGTTCAACTGACTATATAATTCTTCCGGGCTTAGATTATTCAATAAGTCAGCTGCAAAGTGTTGTACCAAGGAATTAAATTGCCGAGCATCATAATAATAGAAACTTTCGTCAAATAGAGGTAGATAGCATTCAAAGAATCCTTCTTCGGTTTCGCCATGTACCACTGGAACCGGTACTACCACCGTTTGCGACATGGGATAACGCCCTGTTCGCTCCTTATAAGCTGGCCGTATTTTAACATTAATAATCTTCAACTTGGCTTTCTCCAGATCGACATAAGGATAGTAATCTTCCTTCTTATACATCTTGCTAAGATAATCTGAGAGTTGATTCTTAACTTGCTTCAAGGTTTTATCCATGACCTGATACTCCGTCCCAACGAGAATACCTAAGACGGCATCCTCATTAAACTGATAACATAGTAGTGGATAATTGATGGTTTTCATGCGTTAAAGCCAGTTAAAACGATTTATCTAATTTCTAGTGAGAGCACTTGTTTTAAGTTATTTCCAATGTATGTAGATAAAGCGTTAGTGCTCAAGGCTTTAGCTATTCCTCATCACCCTAGCTTGGCTACGAAAATCAAAAAGGTCTTCGCCTTGATAATCAAGCACTTATCCTCGACTCTAGGACATAAGTTAACACAAGTTCGGAATGAGCAGCTAAGTAATATAAACTAAAGCATTAAAAAAAATCTTTTATCTAAAAAAACATCAAATCATTGACAAGTCCAACAGTCCAATAAGATTAAGTAAAAATGTAACTGTTCAGCTTCTTATAGTGAAATCGTTTTTTTAGGCAGCCTGAATTGGAACGTAAAAATTGCCTCAATACTTGGAATGAAGATTAGAAATAGAAAACTTAGTCAAGAACGAGTCAAAATGATATTTAATAAATAAAAAGTTGGCTTTCAAATCATATTTTGTTAATCAATTGAGATTCTTAAATTTAGGATATCTCCATTATGCGTATTTACACCTATTTTCTATAAAAATTTAACTAGTTAGAAATGAAAAAAGCCCTTTATCTATTTAAGCCCTTCTGCATTATCTTAATATTTCTATCAATATTAGGAATAGAATCAAATGCACAATCCTGGGAAGCACTCAACCCTATACCATTTCGTAATCATCATTCAAATGGTTTGTCATACGATGGAAAAGCATATATCATACAAGGAGAGTATCTGGGGAGTGGCCCGAATGCATCCCCTAACAACCTTTGGGAATACAACCCTGTCGATGACTCTTGGACGACCATAGGTCAGTTTCCAGGACCTTCAAGAGGATTTGCGATTGGAGATGAATGGGATGGCAAGTATTACTATGGTTTTGGATCTTCTGCTGACGCTTCAGGCTCAGGATTAAATGACCTTTGGGTCTTTGATCCAGTAGACCAATCGTTTACAGAACTTCCTGAATGTCCATGTCAGGGTAGAGCACACCCCGCATTAGTAGCCCAAAATGGTAAAATATTTATGGGGGCTGGAAGTGGAAATAATGGTAATTTAGATGACTGGTGGGAATTTGATTTGAGCACGCAGATATGGACTCAAAAACCAGATATTCCTGGAGCAGCTCGACACCATCCATTTTTCTTTGGAGTTGACAATAAAGTATACGTAGGAGGTGGGCATGTAACCAACTGGATTGAGTGGGATATGGATACGGAGACTTGGGCAACGATTGACAACCTACCTGGAGGAAGAGTCGCTGGAACACAACTTAGTTACAATAACAAAGGCTTAATTCTAGCAGGTGATGATCAATTCCATAACGAGTTGCCAGCGGATCAAACTTTCATGATCTATGATCCTCAAACAGCAGAATGGGAATATATGCCACCACTTCCTGATGCCAGTCGATGGGCTCCTTCTTCGTTTATCCTTGATGACGAATTGTATTTTTTTGGTGGATGGGGTTATGGAGGTGCAAATGACTATTTATTATGGAAATTTGATTTAGCCATAATCGATTGTTTGCCACCGAATGGTTTGAATGTTCTTAATTTAACAGAGACAACTGCTGATCTTTTTTGGCAAACAAATGCTACCGCTGCTCTTTCTGACACATTAAAATGGAGAGTTGAAGGTGATCCTGTTTGGAATGATATTCCAAATCCTCAGGCAGTATATTCTTTGACTGGCTTAGAACCTTGTCAATTGTACGAATTTAAAATAGTATCCGCATGTTCGTCTATAGAAAGCTCAAGTGACACCTATCGTTTTGTAACCAAAAGTTGTGGAGCTTGCATAGATTTAGACTTTTGTACGATTCCAAACGGTTTAGCTGGAGCAACTGAATTTATCCAAGAAGTTAGTATTAATGGCTACACAAACACTAGTGGTAGCAATGGTGGCTATGGTAATTTCCTTGTACCAGAACCTGAATCTGTTCAAGTAGGTGAAACTTTTGAACTAACATTAACACCTGGTTTTAGCGGCGGTTCTACCTTAGCTCTAAGCTTTTCAGCTTGGATAGACTTTAATGCTGATGGATCTTTTGCTAGTAACGAAAAAGTATTATTTGAACTCTTAGAAGGAGGTGAAGTATCTAAAAATATAATGATTCCTGATTCAGCGGTAGCTGGAATAACAAGAATGCGAATTTTATATGGTAATATCTTACCATCCTCTCCATGTAATAATGGAACATTTGAAACTGGTGAGATGGAAGATTATTGTTTAAACATTGAAAGTCTAATCGATGTCAATGGTATTAACAATGGTAAAAACAAATTTTCAATTCAACCAAACCCAGTTAGCAACAGTTTTCATATCATTGGAAACATTCCAAGCAATAAAAGTTACACTATATCCATAATCGATGTTATGGGCAAAACAGTTCAGTCAATTAATAACTTCGATTTAAGTAAGGAAATTGATTTGACTTCATTCTCTAATGGTATCTACTTTCTAAAAATTGAGGATGGTTCTGAATTAATCAGTAGTTTAAGGATAGTAAAGCAAAATTAAATTATTCGTCTATAAATGCTTGGACTAAATTAAGTTATAGTTAATACTACATAAAAATGAGGTTGTTTCTTTTCGAAGCAGCCTCATTTTTTTATGGCAATAAGTATTTGAAAAACTCATTAGCTAACGAATAAGAATAAGAATAAGAAGTTGTTTAAAAACTTCTAATAAGAAACAATATTTCTGATTATAATTTATTTATTTTCAAACATAACCCAACCATCTCGCCAAAGCTCCCGTCTATACAACTGAACGGCAAAAAATATAAAGCAATTTTTGAAAAATTACAAAGCTGAAAACTAAACCAATATGGAAAAACTTCGACTTTAATTAAAGTAAGTGGTCTAATTAGATTCGCAAATTTTTGCAGACCAATTGCTCTAGTATTTTCTCACTATCAAAATATTAAAGCTATGAAGTATTTCCTATTGGGTCTTACCCTACTCCTCTGTGTTCCAATGATTAGTATTGCTCAAGATCTTCCTGCTACTAAAGCAGTCGAAGAAGAAATGCCCCCCATCCGATTTGTAGTGGGCTTAGAAGGTGGACTTGGTGTCCATAACATTAATGGTCCTGGATTGAAAAATCTGGGAGTGACATTCGAAGTTCCTTGGAAGCGCATCTCAATTGGAACTGGTATTTTGCTCAAAAACATGGGCGATATGCAATACATGAATCACACTGGCTACTCTTACGATAAGTTGACTGATAATGGCAAAATTACCATGTATGAGTATGACCGCCATAAAGTTAATTTGGAATACATCAGCGTTCCACTAAAAGTACAGGTACGACTTCCCTGTAATTGTATTTACATCCAAGGTGGAGTTGAAGTTGACTTCTTAAAACCGAATAGCGATGAGGTTTTCGAAACAGCTAGCTACAATGAAACTCCAGAAAAATATTTAGAATCAGATATTGTAAAAGATGTAAACTATACCTTTGTCATCGGTGTTGGTTTTAAATTACATGAAAGCAATCGACTCCGAATCTTTATGCGTCCAGAATATGAGTTTATGCTTAGCCATATCAAAGAAGGTACTGCCTACCGAAAAACTGATTTAATGAACCGCTTGAAGGTTAGTATGGGCGTTCAATATGGCATTTAAACAATTAGAATATGAATTAGAAGTTAGAAGTTAGAATATTGTCCTCTTTTGCGAGTTCACAAGAAAGAGTGCAATATTCTAACTTCTAATTCACATTCTAATTCCAATTATACTCTAATTCATCTAGCCCTCCCCCTCATTCGTCCTTAAAAACAGCGCCTTCGTCAATCATTCTCTTTCCCTTCCTTCATTTCCTTCATCTTTGCTGAGTAATCACAATTCAGTTTCATTTCTGATGCTGAAACTTCCGCTAGTAATTTAATGCTCTGTAACATTTGTAAAAACAAACTTTTGCAACCTTTAGTTTTCTACAAGGTCTTTCTTCTATGTTGGCCAGATAGGAAATCTAAACGTATGCTGAAACTTTTATTTGCTTTAATCGTCTCAGCTTTGTAATCAGTTTTGATTTCAAAAACGGCTGACAACAGGCTATTTTTCATCCATTCACTCAAAAAGCTATGAAAACCCCATTTGCCCTTCTACTTATTTTATTGTTTGTTTCCTCACAAGCATTTGCACAAGCAAACGATTCTCCTCCAAAACATGATCTTATCAATATTCAAAAAAAGAAATACTTTACAAAACAATTAGAAGGTACTGCTCCTTCGATTGATGGAAAGCTGGATGATCCTGCTTGGGATAAAGTAGAATGGGGTGGTGATTTTACTCAACGACAGCCCTATGAAAATATAGGACCTAGCCAAAAAACTGCTTTCAAAATATTGTACGATCTAAAAAATTTGTACATCGCTTTTAAATGTTACGATACTGAACCCGATAAAATTGTAAAAAGATTATCACGACGAGATGGCTTTGAAGGTGATTGGGTTGAAGTCAATATTGATAGTTATCACGACTTGAGAACTGCCTTTTCATTCACTATATCCGCCGCCGGAGTAAAGGGTGATGAATTCATTTCAAATGATGGCAATAATTGGGATGGCAGCTGGGATCCAATCTGGTATACTAAAACGAAAATTGATGCGGAAGGATGGACTGCTGAATTACGTATTCCACTAAGTCAATTGCGTTTTCCAAACAAAGATAATCATACTTGGGGAATTCAATTTACTAGACGCGACTTTAGAAAGGAAGAGCGTTCAGTCTGGCAATATATTCCAAGGAATGCGAGTACCTGGGTAAGTGCTTTTGGAGAATTGCACGGCATCACGGGTATCAAACCTCAAAAACAATTAGAGATACAACCTTATCTTTTAGCACAAGCTGATTCCTACAAAAAAGAAGTCGGTAATCCTTTTGCAACTGGTTCTGACAAGAAATTTAACGTGGGCCTTGACGGAAAAATCGGAGTAACTTCTGACCTCACAATTGACTTTACCATCAATCCCGATTTTGGACAAGTGGAAGCAGATCCTTCTGCTCTTGCCTTAGATGGTTTCCAAATATTCTTTGCAGAAAGACGTCCTTTTTTCATTGAAGGAAGAAATATCTTTGACTACCGACTAACTGGTTCTTCGGCGGGTGGTCCATTTGAAAGCGATCGCTTATTTTATTCTCGAAGAATTGGTGGTGCCCCAAGTGGTTATCCCAATACAACTGGTGAAGAATATGTCAACGTTCCTACCAACACAACCATACTAGGAGCAGCTAAATTTACTGGTAAAACGAGTAAAGGAACTTCCATAGGAATCATGGAAAGTGTGACTCAAAAAGAGTACGCTCAAATTGATTTAAATGGTGAACGCCGTAAGGAAATCGTAGAGCCGTTGACTAACTTTTTTGTGGGACGACTCCAACAAGATTTTAATGGTGGAAACACGGTAATCGGTGGAATGTTTAATGCCGTAAACCGTGATTTGGATAAGACTCCACTCGACTTTTTACATAAGTCTGCCTATAGTGGTGGACTAGATTTTACGCACCGTTGGAAAAATGAAAGTTGGGTCTTTTCAGGGAATACTACTTTTAGTAAAGTGAATGGAACTAAGGACGCAATCACCGGAACACAACGCAGTTTCGAACATAACTTTCAACGAACAGATGCAGATCATTTGAAAGTAGATACCAGCCTCACTTCATTGACTGGACATGGAGGGACCTTGAAAATTGGTCGTTTTGGTGGTGGAAAAAATTTGATGTTTGAAACAGGTGTCACTTGGCGTTCGCCGGAATTGGAATTAAACGATATCGGCTTTTTACGAAGTACTGATGAGATTACACATTTCTTTTGGGCGGGGTATCGCATCAACAAACCATTTTCCATTTTCAGACGAATGGCTTTCAATTACAACCATTGGCAGTCCTGGGATTTTAGTGGCTTGCATACCTTTGCGGGATGGAATGTCAATGGGAATACCACCTTTAAAAATAATGCGTACTACAATACGGGATTCAACATTATGCCCTTTGACTTATCCTCAAAAGCTCTACGTGGAGGCCCCATGTTGCGACAAGGGAAACGTATGAATAACTGGATGAACTTCGGTACAGACGAAAGGAAAAAATTACAACTTCATTTTAGCGCTTGGCACCAATGGCATTTTGACGATCCTACCCGTCAAGCGAATTATGGGATTTATGCGACTTATCGACCGATGAATACTTTGGAGGTTTCTATAGGTCCAGATTTTTCAAAAAACAAAACAGCCTTGCAATATGTCACCAATATTGAAATGGAAGACGGTACCACTCGGTATATGAATGCTACCATTGATCAAAAAACCTTGAGTATGACCCTTCGTTTGAACTATAACATCAATCCGAATTTGACGATTCAATATTATGGTTCTCCTTTTATTTCGAAAGGAAATTATTCTGATTTTAAACGTGTTGTTGACCCAATGAACAAGGAATTCAATGATCGATTTGTTCGCTATGATAGCCAACAAGTTTCTTATGATGATGAATCTGATCGTTATATTTTCGATGAAAACAGGAATGGAGATACCGATTTTGAAATCAACAACCCAGACTTCAACTTTATGCAATTCCGCTCGAATTTGGTTTTGCGCTGGGAGTACATTCCTGGCTCGGAAATTTATCTGGTATGGTCGCAAGGTACGACGAATGGTGGTGATCCAAGTGATCGCTTGATTTCTAGTTTGAGAGAAAATTTATTTGAAGAAAAACCGCATAATATTTTCTTGGTAAAATATACTTATCGTTTTATTCGATAGCCAATTCTAAAAGGAATCGGATTTTTAATTAGGTCCGTACAAGTGCTTTTTTATCCTCTGCACTTGTTAATTAATTGAGTGAAATAGGTGAAAGGAGGCAAAATTTGCCTCCTTTGCTTTTTTAATTTCTCATCAGGCCCCAACCAACTCCTTCTCAATCTGCTCCAAGGTTTTACCTTTCGTTTCTGGCAACAGCCAAGCAATCAATAAAAATCCAACAATAGCAAACATACCATAGATCGCAAAAGTCAATGCCGTACCAAGATGTGCCAACTCCAATGGAAATAAGAATTGCACCCCAAAACTAACTGCTGAGTTAATGAAGCCTACCACCGAAATAGCAAGCCCTCTAATCCAGTTTGGATATATTTCTGAAAATAGCACCCACATAACAGGCCCCAATGAAATAGCAAAAGAAGCTACAAAGCCAAGTATACCAATGAGAATTAAATATGGATTCATGGTCACAGAAGCCTTGATGATATCTGATTCAAACTTGCTTGCATCTGCCTGTCCTAAAACATCAATCACTGCCGTTTTGAAAGACACATCATCGGTAAACGTTTTTCCGACAAGAGTAGACATCCCCGATTGATTCATTTCAGCTGGGAGAGCAGTTAAGGCATCCTGCGTCAAAGTATACGTTGCCTGACTGAAACCATAAGCTGCAATAAACATACTGATCGCTACACCCGCCACACCGATTAACAACAAAGGTTTTCTACCCAATCTATCGATCAAAGCCATGGCTACAAAAGTAAAGATAACGTTGATCAGCCCTACCCAAATTGCTTGAGTAAAGGCTGCATCAGAACCAATTCCTGATTGTTCAAATATCGTATTGGCATAAAAGAAAACGCAATTGATACCGGTAATTTGTTGTAAAACTCCAACGATAATTCCAATTAGCAAAACCATTTTCATAGCAGGTTTAAAAAGTTCAACCAAAGGAACCTTTGCTTGTTTTTTCGCTTCCTGTAGCGATGCTTTTACTTCTACTACTACTTGCTTGGCATCTACCTCTCCATTTACTTTTTGTAAAATATCTAAGCCTTCTTGCTCTCTTCCTTTCCCGATCAACCATCTTGGACTTTCAGGAATAAAAAACAACATTATGAAAAATATAATGGCAGGAATAAACTCTAAGCCAAGCATCCATCTCCATATATCTGGATCATCACCGTTCCAGTTGTTTAAGTAATAATTAGCAAAATAAGCTGCAGAAAAACCGAGTACAATATTTAGTTGATTAATAGAGACCATTTGGCCTCTTCGCTTAGCAGGAGCAATTTCAGCAATGTACATTGGCGCCAAAATTAGTGCTGCACCAAATGCAATCCCTCCCATCATTCTTGCGAATACTAATACGTTGACACCTGGAGCCATGGCAGAAAGTAAAGCCGACATAGCATATAAGAAAGCTACTGAAATTAAAACTTTTTTGCGGCCCAAACGATCACTAATTGGTCCTATGAACAACATGGTTATCGTTGCCGAAAAAGTGGGGGAAGATACTAGCCAACCATTTTGAAGAGCCGTCAACGGAAATGTCTTTTTGAATGGGCCTAGTGCGCCTGCAATAACTGCTGCATCAAATCCGAATAGGAAACCTCCGAGGGAGACGATGAGGGCGAGGAAGATAACGTAGTTGCTGTTTTTCATAAGTAGAAATTTGAAGTGGGAAGTTGGAAGCTCACTCGATTGAGGAGTTTAGCTCAGCAGGAAAACTTCCTACTTCCAAGCTCCCACTTCCGTCCCTCTAAAGGTACTGGTTAATAATGTTTTCAAATAATTCTTGCTTCCCGCTGATCAATTCTGGCTCACCATTTTGATGAGCAATCGTAGCTAGAGATTCCAAGGCTAAATTACCCGCTTCAAAATCTCTGCCTTGAGCGGTGTTGAAAGAACTATATCGTTGCGCACGCATTGCTTTATAGTTAGAATGCTCAAGGATATTATTTGCGACAATCATCGCTCTTGCAAAAGCATCCATACCTCCGATATGTGCATAAAATAGATCCGCTAGGTCGGTAGAATTACGACGAGTTTTTGCATCGAAATTGACACCGCCTCCTTGCAATCCATCTGACTCAAGAATAACCAACAATGCTTCTACTAATTCGTAAACATTGTTTGGAAATTGGTCGGTATCCCAACCATTTTGGTAGTCCCCACGATTGGCATCTATAGACCCTAGGAGTCCAGCATCAGCAGCTACTTGCAGTTCGTGTTGAAAAGTATGTGAAGCAAGTGTTGCATGATTCACCTCAATATTGAGCTTAAAATCATCCATTAGCCCATAGTTTTGAAGGAAATTCTGAACGGTTGCTGCATCAAAATCGTACTGATGTTTTGATGGCTCCATTGGTTTTGGTTCGATGAAGAAAGTACCTTTAAACCCATTCTTGCGACCATAGTCTTTTGCCATGTGTAAGAAGGTCGCCATGTGGTCCAATTCCTTTTTCATATTGGTATTCAGCAATGACATATAGCCTTCGCGACCACCCCAGAACACATAGTTCTCACCTCTCAATTTAATCGTTGCATCAATGGCATTTTTCACCTGCGCACCTGCATAGGCCACAACTTTAAAATCGGGATTAGTCATAGCTCCATTCATGTAGCGCGGGTGCGAAAAAAGATTGGCTGTTCCCCACAATAATTTCACACCGGAAGCTTCCTGCTTTTCTTTTGCATAGTCCGTAATAAAATTTACACGGCTAACTAAATCATGAAGTCCTTTGCCTTCATCAACCAAATCAACATCGTGAAAACAATAATAAGGTGCACCAATTTTTGTAATGAATTCAAAAGCCGCATCCATTTTATCTTTAGCTTGTTGGATAGGATCACTATTTTGTAGCCAAGGATACATTTTGGTTGGGGCACCAAATGGGTCGCCACCTGTTCCGCAGAAGCTATGCCAGTAAGCAATGGCAAATCGAAAGTGTTCTTTCAAGGTTTTGCCAGCCACCACTTTTTCTTCATCGTACCATTTAAACGCAAGTGGGTTATCGGATTCTCGACCTTCGTATTTGATTTTACCAACTCCTTTGAAGTATTCTGTTTCTCCAGTTACTATTGACATTTTTATCGTTTTTATTACTTTCATTTGAAGATATTAGGTTTCCCTAAATCTTCGTTAATTATTTTCTTCCGCTTTAAGAAATCTTATTCATACTCCCCTCTTCTCGCGGTTTTATTAAAATTATATTCCTCTCGAACTTTTATTTTCTTTTAATAATAAGTTTAAATCTGATTCCCAAGCGGCATAAGCTAGCTCGTATGATTTTTTATTATCTAAAGGTAAGTAAGTTTTGACGACCTCATTGGTCCCCATTGCAGTTTTCAAATTAGGATAAATTTTTGTGGCAACACCAGCTCCTTTTGCTGCACCAATAGCTCCGGTAGTTCGTTGAACTTCAATTTTAGAATTCACTAAAGTTGCAATCGTTTCCGAAAATATTTTAGACTGAAAAAGGTTATCATTTCCAACTCGAATAATCGAAAGATTGAGTCCCATTTTCTGCATCAGCCGCATACCGTAAACAAAAGAAAAAGCAATTCCTTCTAAGCCAGCGCGAAACAAATGAGCCTGACTGTGTAGATTGAAGTTTAAGTTTTTAATCTGTGCACCCACTTCCTCGTTTGCGAGTACCCGCTCTGCCCCGTTCCCAAAAGTAACAACACGAAGTCCATCCGAACCAACTGGCACATTAGCAGCCAACTTTTCCATTTCTTCATAAGTCATTTCATTGGCAGCTACCTGATGCTTCAACCAACTGTATTGAATACCAGCTCCATTAATACAAAGTAGGATCCCTATTCGTTTTTCTGATTGGGTATGATTGACGTGAGCAAAACCATTAACTCTAGATTGTAAGTCATAAACAGCTTTATCAACTACGCCATATACAACACCGGAGGTTCCACCTGTTGCAGCAACTTCTCCAGGATTAAAAACATTTAGAGCCAAAGCATTATTGGCTTGATCACCTGCTCGATAGGCAACTGGAATACCGGGAGTCAGTCCTAAATAATCTGCAGCGGAAGTCCTTACTTTCCCCTGCGATGAAAAGGTATTTCGAAATTCGGGAATTAAATTTTCATCAATCCCATAATAATCGAGCAAATTTTTAGACAGTGTTTCATTTTTAAAATCCCAAAACATCCCTTCAGACAGACCTGAGATGGTCGTCAATATTTCACCGGTCAGCTTCATAGCAATATAATCACCAGGAAGCATTATTTTGTGAATCCGTTTGTAAATTTCGGGTTCATTATCCTTGACCCATTTTAGTTTGGAGGCGGTGAAGTTACCCGGCGAGTTGAGGAGCTGCGTCAAGCAATTTACCTCTCCCATTTCCTTAAAGGCCTTGTGTCCTATTTCAACAGCTCGACTATCACACCAGATGATAGCAGGTCGCAATAAATTTTGGTTTTCATCAACCAATACGAGACCATGCATCTGATAGGCAATTCCAATTCCTTTGATCTTGTCAGCAGCATCTGGATGCTGCTCCAGTAACATTTTGGTAGCCCTTTGTACATGCTCCCACCAAAGAGCTGGATCTTGTTCGGCCCAACCCGATTCTGCTGCATACATTTTCATTTCGCTAGCAGGTGATTGGGTGATGGCGATAGCCTTTCCACTCTTTACATCCACTAAGGCGGCTTTGATCGATGAGCTTCCTATGTCGTATCCTAAAAGGTACATTTAGTTATTGTTGATTAGACACCAATTATACGGTATTTTTTTCAAAGAATGGAGATTCTTTACAAAAAGTAAGAAGTGAGGAGAAGGAAATGAGAAGTTGACTCAAACGCAGAACTTCATGTCTGTCATGAACTTCTCATCTTCATCTTTTAGCTCGCCACTTTCCTAATAAAACAAATTTGGATTCAATCCTAAGTCAAAGAAAAATTTGGTAGGTTTCAATACCTGATCTTCCTTAAAAAGATAAGGTGCACCATTTTCATCCAGCATGGGATAATGTGGATTATGTGCATTTTCCCATGAAGATGGAAAAAGTAATAAGTCGTGGATGAGTTTATTTTGCCAAAAATGTCGAATCTTTTCAGAATCTAATCCAATACCTGCATGAACCGTTTGTGAATAAGGCAGCATTTGTTGAACTTGTAAAGCCATGATGCCATGAGAAAATCGACCACAGTGAGTTGCCGATAAATCTTTGTATCCATGTCGACAAGGATAATCTCCAGCATCCTCAATTCTGCGAGCATTTCGGCCATGAGTATTGCCATGCCAGAGGGTGGTGTTTACTGCAAAGCGTGTTTCCGCTAAGCGATAACTTAAGATGATTCCTCCTGTTCGGTAACGATCTTTTCCCTGAAAGGAGAAGGCGTCATTTTCATGAATAAATTCAACTTTTCCAAAGGAAAGTCCAATCGTTCCGGTTTGCTGTGCAGTGAGTTTTTCGAAGTAGAAATTTCGAGCGTAGGCGACACTATATTTGTAAGTAGTTTGATTACTGACTGCATGCAAGAAATTATTGTCCATCGTATCTTTCTTTCCAAATGCATATAGAATTCCTGTATTTAGTTGCGCCTCTGCTCGTTTCACTTTTGGCCCTAATGAATTGTAATTATAATACAAGCGTAGACCTGTATTTACTTGAATGTGTCCATTTGCATAAAACCCATTAAACTGTAAACCAACTCGGTTCACCTCGGTTCCTATATTGAAGGTCAGGCCTAAACTACCTCCAACATTTCCATCTCGCCAAACTTGTGCATTACTTTGTTGGATCCACAAAAAACTAACTAGCAATAGCAGTATATATCGCTTTTGCGAAATCAACTTCCCGTTCTGTCTCTTACTTCTGATCATTACTTATTTAAACGTGGCAACTTGGAAGTAGGTACACATCTTTAATTATTTTTTCCTTAGTAACAACGAAAAATTAACTTGGGCCACTGCCCTCATTTAGTTAAAGTTAAACGACTTAAGGAGAGTACTTTAGCTAAATGAGGGAGTGTCTAGTGGGCCAAATTATTTTTTGTGTAATAAGTGCTAGGCCAAAGTTAATAAAACGTTAAAGCAGAAATGGCTCCCACCAAACTAAGCTTCGCCTCCATCTTACCTGTGTTTTCCAATTAGAATTAATTAAAAAACTAACGTTCTTTGACAAATCCCGTGGCCAATGTTAAAATGAAAGCAAAAGTGACCGAAGGAAACGTTGATTTTATTTTAACATTGGGTTCTACCACGGAATTTGTCAAAGAACCAAAACTAAAACGCATATGTCAAAACTAACTGCCCTCATCGTCAGCTTCTGCTTCATGGTATTCCCAAGCAGCAAGCAAGATCTACAAGAACAAACGACTGAAAAAAGTAAAATACAGGTGGCCCTCCTACTCGACACATCCAGTTCCATGGATGGCCTAATCGAACAAGCCAAATCACAACTCTGGAAAATGGTCAACGAATTGGCCACCACTAAGAAGGATGGTCAAACACCTGATATCGAAATTGCACTTTACGAATATGGCAATAGCGGTTTGTCAAAAGGCGAAGGTTATATCCGTCAGATTTCCAAACTTACATCTGACCTTGACCTCATTTCTGAAAAACTTTTCCAACTAAAAACTGGAGGTGGCGAAGAATACTGTGGCTATGTTATCAAAGATGCCACGGCTGATTTGGAATGGACTAAAAATAATGATGACTTAAAAATCATTGTCATTGCCGGAAACGAATCATTCAACCAAGGCCCCGTTGATTATAAAATTTCTTGCAAAACAGCTATTGAAAATGGCATCATGATCAACACCATTCACTGTGGCGACTACGATACGGGTATCCAGCAGTTTTGGAAAGATGGAGCAGACCTTACCGATGGCAAATACATGAACATTTCAACAAATGATCGAGTCGTTCACATCCCAACACCCTTCGACGATAAAATATTAGAACTCAATAAAAAGCTAAACAGTACTTATATCAGCTACGGTAAAGAAGGAAAAGTGGCTGCTGCTCGCCAAGAAATGCAAGATGATAATGCCAGTTCATATGGTGCAGCAAATGCAAGAACCAGAGCTTCTTTCAAAGCAAAGAAAAGCTATAGCAATGCACAATGGGACTTGGTAGATGCATCTGCGGAGGATGAAGCTATTTTGGAGGAAGTGGAAGAAGAGGCACTTCCTGAAGAAATGAAAAACATGAATAAAGATCAACGTAAAGAATATGTTGAGGGGAAACGAACTGAACGAGAAAACATCAAAAAAGAAATTCGTGAATACGACGAAAAAGCACAAGCGTTTGTTACTGAGAAGCGTAAGGAAAATTCGGAAACACAGACTTTGGACAACGTGTTGATAGAAGCGGTGAAGGCTCAGGCTAAAAGTAAGCAATTTGATTTTTAGAAAAAACCAGAAGAGCGTTCAACTAGAAATTACATTTAGCAAAAAACAAACTAATGAAAAAGATAATCATAGCTCTAATACTAATGAGCATTTTCACGACAGTGCAAGCACAACCAGGATTCATCCTTCCTGACGATATACCAAGAGGAGGAAGAGCAGGGCTATTTGCGTTAGAGTTGCGAAGCATTCAAGTAAACACTAAAATAACAGGTCAGTCTGCAACAACTTCGATGGATCAAGTCTTCTTCAATCCATCGCGAAATCAGTTGCAGGGCTATTATTATTTTCCAATTCCAAAAGATGCTAGTATTGATCATTTTAGTATGTTTATAAATGGGAAGGAGACGGAAGGAGAGATTTTGGATGCAGCTAAAGCTAAAAAAATTTATGAAGGCATTGTAAGGCGAATGCAGGATCCTGCTTTGTTGGAATATACCGATCAGGCTATGTTCCGAGTACGGATTTTTCCGATACGACCTCAAGCGGAACAGCGAGTAAAACTCACCTATTCTCAAAGCCTAGAAAAAGATAATGGCACCATAGAGTATTCCTTTCCTTTTAAGCATCAGTTGATGACCCAAGCTGCAATTGGACAAGCCAGTTTCAAAATTGATTTAAAATCAACCGGTAAACTGAAAACAATTTATTGCCCAACTCACGAAGTAGAAATCAATCGAAAGGATGACAAAACAGCTACTATTGGATACGAAGGAAATACCATCAAATCAGCAAATGATTTCAAATTGTATTACAGCACCGATGATTCTAATGTAGGCGTATCTATATTGAACTACAACGATGGTTCTGAAGATGGTTTTTTCTTTTTGAACATTAGCCCAGGCTTTGCAGCCAATCAAAAGGCCATCGAAAAAGATATCGTTTTTGTGCTCGATTGCTCAGGATCTATGGCTGGGAAGAAGATGGAGCAAGCACGCAAAGCACTCAACTTTTGTGTCGCTAATTTAAATGAAGATGATCGTTTCAACATCATACGTTTCTCCACTGAAGCAAATAGCTTGTTTGAAGCCCCTCTAAAAGCTGGCTCCTCCAATTTGGCCAAAGCCAATGAATATATCAAAGGTCTAAAACCGATCGGTGGAACCAATATAGACGAAGCTCTCGAAATGGCTTTACGTAGCAAAAAAAATAAGGATCGTCCCTACTTCGTTGTTTTCATGACAGATGGGAAACCTACCTTAGGAGAAACCAACTCAGAGGCCTTACTCAAAAAAGTAAAAAATTACAATACTGACAATACTCGAATTTTTACTTTTGGAATAGGCAGTGAACTAAACACACATCTGCTCGACAAACTTACTGAAGCGACCAATGCATATCGTACCTACGTTTTGCCAGATGAAGATATCGAAATCAAAGTTTCTAATTTTTATACAAAGGTATCTTCACCTATGCTTACCGATTTAGAATTAGATTTTGATAAGAATATCAGTATCTCCGAAATGTATCCGAAAGGCTTGCCTGACTTGTTTAAAGGTGCAACCCTTTCGCTACTTGGACGCTATCGTGGAAAAGGGAAATCAAAAATAACGCTTACTGGAAAAGTAAATGGAAAAACTGAAAAATTCACTTACGATTTAGTCTTTTCGGAAAAGGAAACAAGCTATGAATTTATTCCACCACTCTGGGGAGCAAGAACAGTTGGTTATTTACTTGACCAAATACGATTACACGGCGAAAGCAAAGAGGTAAAAGAAGAGATTACCAGACTCGCAAAAAAATATGGAATCATTACACCCTATACCAGTTATCTAATCTTGGAAGATGAAGCCGATCTGATTGGTCGACGGCGCATTCGCCAACAAGATGGTACAATTAGTAACAGAATGGGAAGTGCTCCCCCTCCTCCGGAAATGAAAAATGAGTTCTCAGATTTAGCGGAATCTGAGAGTGGCGATGCTAGTGTAAGGGCCAGTGAAGAAGTGCAGGCACTCAATAAATCTACTTCGATGGAAAGTAATCGGCAGGGCAAAAAACGATTGGCTTATAAAGACAAATCTGGTGAACAACAGAATCTTGCTGATGGCATTCGCATTGTTCAAGGTCGTGCTTTTTACAACAATGCCAATAATTGGGTGGATGCTAATTTACAGCTTTCGCAAAATCAAAGTTTGAAAGTGAATCGAATCGCTTTTAATTCAGATGATTATTTTAAGCTGATTAATAACCATCCCGAATCTGTAAATTATCTGGCACTGGGCACAAATGTGCGATTTGTTATGGATGGAATCATTTGGGAAGTTTATTTATAGCGATAGGTTTTCTCATTTGAGCGAACAAAAAATATAACCGTTCGCTTAATCAAGATTACTCATTGCCATACTTCTGGTTCTGAGTCGAAAATAATTTCTGATTGACTTAACAAAGCAAGCTAAGAGCAAAAAAATTCCCGCGTTCGTTTACACATTCGCGGGAATTTTATTTTAGATCGTCTAGCTCTTCTTTACTTTTTCTTCTCAATCCGCATAAGCAATCCATTCGCCTTTACCGTATGGTGTTCCTTCTCATATTTATCTTTAAGGATAAACTCTCCCTTTGCATTACTTTTAGCGCTTACAGATTCAAAGTCAAGTTCAAGCTCTAATTGATTGCCTTTTAAAGTGCCTTTGATCTTACCTTTTTCACCAAGAAAACAATCATTATTTTTTGTAATAACTTTTACTTTTGAAGATCCCATTTGCTTGCTTTCAATATTAAACGATTGCTGCCCTCCAGGTACCTCAAAGTAAATATCTTCTTTACTGGTTATGATCTTGTAAACATCATTGTTTCCTGGAGCAATATCGAAATACCAATACGCACTGGTGCCGATCTCTTTTTTAGGATACATTTCAAAGCCATTTAGTTTACTCAGTCCTCCACTATTACATGATACCATAAATATCAATAGTAAAATGGCAGCCAAAACTCCTGCACATCCTCCTCCTGGCTTCGTCGGCGGCTTTGTCGGCGGCGTAGGTGGTAGCGGTGGCGGTGGCGGTGGCGGCGGTGGCGGTGGTGGCGGCGGTGGTGGTGGCGGCGGTGGTGGCGGCGGTGGTGGCGGCGGTGGTGGTGGTGGTGGTGGTGGCGGCGGTGGTGGTGGTGGTGGTGGTGGTGGTGGTGGTGGCGGTGGTGTT